>JBOHJE010000132.1:0-8881 GCA_050728375.1 Methyloceanibacter sp. | reverse complement strand
CTTCTGCAGGTCGGCTTTCGGCACCAACAGTTCTTCCTTCCGCGTGCCTGATTTCAGGATATCGATCGACGGGAATACCCGTTTGTCCGAGACCTTGCGGTCAAGCACGATCTCCGAATTGCCGGTGCCCTTGAACTCCTCAAAGATCACTTCGTCCATGCGGCTGCCGGTATCGATCAGCGCCGTGGCGATAAGGGTGAGCGAGCCGCCTTCCTCGATATTGCGCGCGGCGCCGAAGAAGCGCTTCGGCCGCTGGAGCGCGTTGGCGTCGACACCGCCGGTCAGCACCTTGCCGGACGACGGGACGACCGTGTTGTAGGCGCGGCCGAGCCGGGTGATGGAATCGAGCAGGATCACCACGTCGCGTTTGTGTTCTACGAGGCGCTTCGCCTTCTCGATGACCATCTCGGCGACCTGGACGTGGCGCGAGGCGGGCTCGTCGAAGGTCGAGGAGATCACCTCGCCCTGCACCGAGCGCTGCATGTCTGTCACTTCTTCCGGGCGCTCGTCGATGAGCAGCACGATGAGGTAGCACTCGGGATGGTTCGCCGTGACGGCGTGGGCGATGTTTTGGAGGATCACCGTCTTACCGGTGCGCGGCTGCGCCACGATCAGGCCGCGCTGGCCCTTGCCGATCGGCACCACAATATCGATCACCCGGCCCGTCAGGTCCTTGCGGGTCGGGTCGGTGGTCTCCATCTCGAGCCACTCGTCGGGATAGAGCGGCGTCAGATTGTCGAAATGGATCTTGTGACGCTGCTTGTCGGGATCCTCGAAATTGATGGTGTTGACCTTGAGCAGGGCGAAATAGCGCTCGCCCTCCTTGGGGCTCCGGATCTGGCCCTCGACGGTGTCTCCGGTGCGCAAACCGAACCGGCGGATCTGCGACGGCGAGACGTAGATGTCGTCGGGCCCTGCCAGATAATTCGCGTCGGGCGAGCGCAGGAAGCCGAAGCCGTCCAGCAACACCTCGACGACGCCGGTGCCGGTGATGTCCACATCACGGGCCGCCAGCTGTTTCAGAATCGCGAACATGAGCTCCTGCTTCCGCATGGCGCTCGCGTTCTCGACGGCGACCTCCTCGGCGAAGCTCAAAAGCTCCGTGGGCGACTTGGTCTTCAAATCTTGCAGCATCATTTCCTGCATGCGCTGCTACTCCAGACGGAAAGAATGATTGATCCTAGGTGTTTCGAAACCCGCGTCGGTTCGCGCGGTCTCAACGGAAGGGGAAAGGAAATGCCTCGGCGGGAAGGCGACGATCGGCGCCAGTTCCAATCCGGATAATCCGATCCTTTTGGGGAAAGGCCCGGCCGCAACAGCGTCCCGGACTGGAGGCGACTCATCTTATAGCAGACCCGGAAGCGGTGAGGAACAAATTTGCTCGGTCCGTCAGAAGGGCCGGACAACCACCAGAATCACGATGCCGATCATGAGGATCGTCGGCACTTCGTTAGCAATGCGATAGAATCGCGGCGACCGCGTGTTCCGATCCAAGGCAAAGTCCTTTGTCCACATGGCAAGCAGGCCGCTAAAGGCGGACAGGATAAGGACAAGGGCGATCTTGGCGTGAAACCAGCCGTCACTTGACCAGTCGATCAAGCCAGAAAACGCTAGAATCAAGCCAAAAATCCAGCTCGCCAGCATCGCCGGCGTGGTGATGAATCTGAGCAAGCGCCGTTCCATCACCTTAAAGGTCTCGGACTGCTCGGAGCCCGTTTTGCTCGCCGCGTGATAGACGAACAGCCGCGGCAGATAGAGCGCGCCTGCCATCCAGGCAATGATCGAGATGATGTGGAAGGCCTTGATATAGGCGAGCAGCATCGGATTTCTACGGAGAGGTGCTTTCAGATTCAGTGTTCAACTTGGATCGAGGGCAAGACCCGGAGCAAGCGGCCCTGGATACCGGCTTGCGCCGGCATGACGGCTGGTTGTGTCTCCGACCAAACGCGCAACATACGTTATTCCGGCGAAAGCCGGAATCCATTGTGTAATGCTCCGTCGCCTAGCCGCTTTTCACGAGGGCGACAAGACGTTCGACATTCTCGATCGGCGTTTCGGGCAAGATGCCATGGCCGAGATTGAAAATGAATGGCCCTGCGGCGAGCACTTCGAGTATCTGCTGGACGCGCTGGTCGAGCTGCGAGCCGCCGGCGAGCAGGAGCACAGGATCGAGATTGCCCTGCACCGGAATCCTGGTCTGAATGCGGCTCATCCAACCGACGGGAAGGCTGGTGTCGCAACCGAGAGCACCGATTCCCGTTTCCCGCGCGTAACGCTCGGCGAGCACGCCCGAGCCGCGTGGGAAACCGATGATGGGAAGCTCAGGGAATGCGGCTTTGACCTGCGCCACTAATCGCCGCGTCGGGGCGATGCACCAAAGCTCGAATTGGTCCTCGGGCAGACTGCCGGCCCAACTGTCGAAGATCTGCAAGGCTCGTGCGCCGGCCCTCGCCTGGCCCAGCAGATAATCGGCGGACGAATCGACCAGAAGATCAATCAGGCGCTGGAAGGTTCCGGGCTCGCGATAGGCGAAAGCCCGCGCGGCTGCCTGGTCCTTGCTGCCACCGCCCTCGACCATGTACGTCGCCACGGTCCAAGGCGCGCCGCAAAACCCAATCAGGGGAATGCTATCGGGGAGCTTGGCCGTCACCTGTTCAACCGTCTCGTACACGGGCGCGAACGCCTCATTCGCCCCGAGCAGACTAAGAGCGCCCAAAGCCTCCGCATCGCGGATCGGCTCGAGCTTCGGGCCTTCGCCTTCGATGAACTCGACCTTCTGCCCCAAGGCGTAAGGCACGATCAGGATGTCCGAGAACACGATCGCTGCGTCGAGATCGAACCGCCTTAAGGGTTGGAGCGTAACTTGGGCAGCCAGCGCTGGAGTACGGCACAGTTCGAGGAACGAGGAGACTTTGCCCCTGACCTCCCGGTACTCGGGGAGATAACGCCCCGCCTGACGCATCAGCCAAATCGGAGGCGTGGCGGTTCGATGTCCCGCAAGAGCTTTGAGAAACGAACTTTCGGCGGAGAGTGCGCGCAAGGCCACCATTCAAATATCAAATCAGAGATTCTCTTAATTTGGTTTCTGTTATTTCTATTAGGGGGTGGATAGCCGACATTCCAGACTATCACCAGCCTCTGGACAGGACTCGCATCGCCTGTCCGAATGTGGACTGCGGCGAGGGCACCAGACTGTTGGAACTTACCCCGTAAATTGAACTGAAGGGCCTTCCCGGAAAGGCAAAATGGAGTGGGGGCAGCTCCTGAAAGCTTGCTGGATTGCTTGTGGGTAGTTTGTCTTCGAGCCTGGGGATGGCGAGGGGTATTGTTCCACCGCCCGGTTCCGGGCCGGATTTCTCGACTCCGGCGAATCTGTGAAGAAGCCGAGGCGCTCTCCAGGGGCGAACGGGGATGGATGTGGCGACGGCGCCTGTTGCCCCATTAACTCATCGCGGTTATCCAAGGGCTGTACATGGATATCCTGCGGTCCTTTCATCTGCACATGATCTCCGACGCGACGGGCGAGACCCTCGCCACGATCGCCAAGGCCGTTCGAGCGCAATACAAGCAAATCCGCACCATCGAGCACCTGCACCCGTTGGTGCGGAGCCGGCGCGAGCTTGAGCGCGTGGTCAAGGATGTCGAGGCCACACCCGGC
Organism: Methyloceanibacter sp.; assembly: GCA_050728375.1. GTDB lineage: Bacteria > Pseudomonadota > Alphaproteobacteria > Rhizobiales > Methyloligellaceae > Methyloceanibacter. The sequence goes on along the minus strand of JBOHJE010000132.1, from coordinate 5,223 downwards.
ATCGTGCTCTATACGCTGTTCAATCGCGAGCTCGCCGACGAGCTGGAGACGTCCTGCAAGCGGCTCAATATTCCGTGCGTCGCGGCGCTTAAGCCCATCCTCCAGGTGTTCGAGTCCTATCTCGGCACACCGGCCACCCCAACCGTGGGCGGCCAGCATGTGCTCGACGCCGATTATTTCCGCCGCATCGAGGCCCTGAACTTCACCATGCTCCACGACGACGGGCATCTGCCGCAGAACCTGAACGATGCCGATATCGTCCTCGTCGGCATCAGCCGGACCTCCAAGACGCCGACGAGCATCTATCTCGCTAATCGGGGCTTCAAGACCGCGAACGTGCCGCTCGTTCCGGGCATGGCGGTGCCGCCGCAACTCGAGGCTCCGACCAATGCGTTCGTGGTGGGGCTCGTGGCAAGTCCGGAGCGCATCGCGCAGGTTCGGCAAAACCGCGTCATCGAGCAGGCGCATAGCCATTTGGAGGACTATGTCGACAGGGACGCCATCGCCGCCGAGATCGCCCAGACGCGGCAGCTTTGCGCGCGGCACGGCTGGCCCATCATCGACGTGACTCGACGTTCCATCGAGGAGACGGCAGCGGGCATCCTCCGCCTCTATCACGACCGGGAAGCGCCGGCACTCGAGGCATGAGCGGATTTCTGCAAACGGGACGGCCGCCCCTTATACTCGCTTCAACCAGCACGATCAGAGCGGAGCTGCTTGAAGCGGCGGGGCTTGCCTTCATCGTCGAGCCGCCGGGCCTCGAGGAGGGCATCATCCGCCAAGCTATCAGCGGCGAGCAGCCTCTCGATCCACAAGACGTGGCGGAGGTGCTCGCCAGGGCCAAGGCCGAGGCGGTCAGCGATCTTGCCTCCGGCGCCTATGTCATCGGCGCGGACCAGGTGCTCGCTTTCGAAAATCAGATCCTCACGAAGCCGGCCGACATGAAGGCGGCACGCAATCAGCTTCTCGACCTCCGGGGCAAGAGCCACATGCTTCATACGGCGGTCGCTCTGGCCACGAACGGCGAGACTGTGTGGTCGCAGACGGAGAGCGCCACGCTCACCATGCGCGACGTGTCTCCAGAATTTATCGGGCGCTACCTCGCGGCTGCCGACGATGCGGTGCTGAGCTCAGTCGGCGCCTATCAGCTCGAAGGGATCGGCATTCAGCTCTTCGACAAGATCGAAGGCGACTACTTCTCCATTCTTGGCCTGCCTCTCGTTCCGCTTCTCGATGCGCTCCGGCGCGAGGGCGTCATAGACGGCTGAAGTCAGATGAAACATGCCTGCATCATTGGCTGGCCGGTGGCGCATTCGCGCTCGCCCGCGATCCACAGGTACTGGCTCGATCAATACCGAATCGACGGCGTCTACGAGAAGGAGGCCGTGCGGCCGGAGGAGCTCGCCGATTTTCTCGGTTCGCTTTCCGCGCGCGGCTATGTCGGCGGAAACGTGACGCTGCCGCACAAGGAGCAAGCCTTGCGCGTCGCCGATGCCGCCGAAGACGCGGCACGCGCCATCGGCGCCGCCAACACCCTGTGGCTCGATGGGGTGGGAAGGCTGCATGCGGGAAATACCGACGCGTTCGGCTTCATGACCAACCTAAATGCCGAAGCGCCCGACTGGAACGCGCACCGAAGGCCGGTTGTCGTGCTCGGCGCCGGCGGGGCCGCGCGCGCGATCCTGTACGGACTGCTCGAGGGGGGCGCAGACAAGACCATTCTGACAAACCGCACTGAGAGGCGGGCGGAGAGCCTGGCCAAGGCCTTTGGTCAAGGCATCGAGACCGCCGCGTGGAGCGATCGGAACCGCGCTCTTGCCGATTGCGGCCTTCTCGTCAACACGACGAGCCTCGGCATGAGCGGGCAGGAGCCGCTCGACATCGATCTCGCCCGCTTGCCTCCGAACGCCGCGGTTGCCGACATCGTCTATAGCCCGCTCGAGACGCCACTCCTCGCCGCGGCGCGTGCCCGCGGCAACGCGATCATCGACGGCCTGGGCATGCTTCTCTATCAGGCGGTTCCCGGCTTCGAGCGTTGGTTCGACGTGCGGCCGGAGGTGACGCCCGCGCTCAAGGCCCATATCGCGGCCACCCTCGGAGCGCGCTGATGCTGGTCGTCGGCCTTACCGGTGGGATCGGCATGGGTAAGACAGCCGCCGCCGAACATTTAGCGCGTGCAGGCATTCCCGTGTCTAATGCCGATGCCTGCGTGCATCATCTCTACGAAGGCGAGGCGGTTGGGCTTATCGAGGCGGCCTTTCCAGGCGTTGCCAGCGAGGGGCGCATCGACCGGAAGCTTCTCGCCCAACAGGTTGCGGGCGCGCCCGAGCGCCTGCGGCAACTCGAAAGCATTGTCCATCCCCTGGTGGTGAAGGCGGAGATCGATTTTCTGCTGGACCAGGAGAAACGCGGCGCAAGACTCGCCGTGCTTGAGATCCCGCTTCTATTCGAGACCGGCGCCGATGCGCGCGTCGATGTGAGCGTGGTGGTCACCGCGCCCCAAGCTGTGCAGAGAGAGCGTGTCATGGCGCGGCGCGGGATGACGGAAGAAAAGTTCGAGGCCCTGCGGGCGCGCCAGATGCCGGACGCAGAAAGACGCGCGCGCGCGGACTACGTTGTGGACAGCGGCACGACGTTGGAAAACATGCAAGTCCAACTCGATCGATTGATCGAATCACTCCAGAATCGCGAAGGGCGCGTCATGGAGCGATTGCGTCACCAACTCCTTTAGTGCGTCACGGCCGGGCTCGACTCGGCAATCCAGGGCGGCCTGCTCAGAGCTGGTTGCCCCTGGATGCCCGGCTCAAGGCCGGGCATGACGAAGCAGCTAGGACTTCGAACCCTCTTTGCGCGAGATCATTCTCGATACCGAGACGACCGGGCTCGACCCGTTCGACGGCCATCGCATCGTCGAGATCGGCTGCGTCGAGCTCATCAACTGCATCCCCACAGGTCGAACCTGGCATTTCCACCTGAACCCCGAACGCGAAGTGCCGCATACGGCCTTCGAGGTGCACGGCCTGTCCTTTGAGTTCCTGCGCGACAAGCCTCGCTTTGGCGAGCTGGTCGACGATCTGCTCGGCTTCGTAGAGGGTGCGCGGCTGGTAATGCACAACGCCGCATTCGATTTCGCCTTTCTGAATGCAGAATTCGAGCGCGTGTCGCGCCCGCTGCTTCGCTGGGAGCATGTAGTCGACACACTGGCCCTCGCGCGGCGGCGGCACCCCGGTGCGCCGTGCAGCCTCGACGCGCTGTGCCGGCGCTATGGCATCGACCTCTCGGAACGGGAGCTGCATAGCGCGCTGCTCGACTGCCGGCTCCTCGCCTCGGTCTATGTCGAGCTGGTCGGTGGCCATCAGGCGCGACTCGACCTCGCGGTGAACGGCGCACAGATGGCCCTACGGGTCGGTGATGCGATCGTGCAGCCCCGCCCTCGGCCGCTGGCGCCCAGGATCACGGCGGCCGAGATCGAGGCGCATCGCGTCTTCGTGGCGACGCTTGGCGCAGAGCCGCTTTGGCTCCGCACGCACATCCCTTCCCTTGATGGGGAGGGTGGCGTGCCTCTTTAGCGCGCCGGCCCTGCTTGCGCGAAGCCGAAGCGCCCCACAGAACCGATGCCTCACTGGGCACGGCTTCGCTTCGGCGAAGGCAGGGTGGGGTGATACCCCGCGCCCCCACCCCAGCGTCGCAAGAGTGACGCCGGACCTCCCCGCAAGGGAGGTATGACACTCTCTTCGTGCAGGACCTAATTCTTGGCTTGCGGCTGGGCGCCCTCTTTGGCCTGGGTGAGATTCTGCGCGTAGAGCCTTCGGAAATCGATGGGATCGAGCATCAGCGGCGGGAAGCCGCCGTCGCGCGTGACATCCGCCAGTACGCGGCGCATGAACGGGAAGATGATGGTCGGGCAGTCCACGAACAGCACGGGCTGCAAGAGATTTTGCGGAATGTTGCGCAGGCGGAACAGGCTGCCATAGGCGAGCTCGACATTGTAGATCACGCCGGCATCGCTCTTCGCGTGAACCTCAATGTGCAGGCTCACCTCGTAGATATCCTCGCCCCGCGAGCCGGCATTGACGTTCACGCTCACTTTGAGCTGGGGGTTCTGTCCTGGGCCCTGCAAGGTTTGGGGCGCACCCGGATTTTCGAATGAGAGATCCTTGATGTATTGGGCGAGCACAGTGAGCTGGGCCTCGCCCGCTTGACCTTTGGCCGATTCGGCACTCATGGGCGCGGGCGAGGCGCCCTCAGGCGACGTGGTAACGGGCCCGTCGCCGTTCGTCTTTTTGGCCTGATCGTCCTTTGCCTTCTTGCTTGCCATGGCGTTCCCTCGCGGCTTTTGCGCTGGCTAACACGGGCGGCCGGTCACTGCAATTCGCGCACCGGGAGAACCTATGACCGGAAAACGCTGCCCCCGGAAGGCAAAGACATTCCCTCAGTCTGGCGGTCCTGCCGGTTGGAGCTAAATTAAGCCCAAAGGCGTTTAGGGTTGGCTTCAATGGTGGGAATGCCTTAAGTTGGGGCCCAACTGACGCGGGCAGGGGTGGGAGATTCCTGCCCCAGACTGAAGGCCCCGCTGGCAAATCTCTAGGCGCGCACCAATATCCACCTAGAGGGTCCCGCTAACGAGCGGGCTTCCATAAACCTGGGTGGCGGCAAGGCATGAGCGAAGCTTTCGATATCTACACCCTTCTGTTTCTGGTGCTCGCAGTCGTCATCTTCGTCCGGCTGCGCAATGTGCTGGGACGGCGCACGGGTAACGAGCGGCCCCCTTACGACCCCTATACCCGGCCCGACGCCAAGGGCGCGAACGCCCCGGAGAACAATGGGCCGGTGGTGGCCCTACCGCGCGGCCGCTCAGGCCGCAGCCCGATCGGCGAGGCGTCTGGGGCGTCGATCGACGAGATCGAGCAGAGGATCGAGCGCCACGCGCCGAAGAACAGCCCGCTCGCCCAGTCGCTGACAGCCATGATGCGCGCCGACCCCAGCTTCGATCCGGGGCAGTTCATCGATGGCGCCAAGGTAGCCTACGAGATGATCGTCACGGCCTTCGCGCAAGGCGACGAGGCTGCCCTAAAGCAGCTCCTGGGCGACGATGTTCTGGAAGGCTTCGAGCGAGCGATCCGCGAGCGCGAGGCGCGCGGCGAGAAGCTCGAATCGAATCTGGTCGGCATCGACAAGACCGATATCATCGAGGCCGAGGTCAAGAACCGCACGGCCTATGTG
>JBOHJE010000131.1:0-22268 GCA_050728375.1 Methyloceanibacter sp. | reverse complement strand
TCTATGCCGATGAGGTTGACGCGATGGAGTACATCGAGGGCGACCCGGTAAAGCTCGCCGAGCGCCGCACGATGACCTACCGGCGGCGGAAGCTCGTCGCCGGATCATCGCCCAAGCTGGAATCCACGTCGCTGATTTGCCGCCTCTATGCGGAAAGCGACCGGCGTATATACGAGATCGCTTGCCCGCATTGTGGCGAGCACTTCGAGCTTCTTTGGCGTCATGTCCGGTGGCCCGAGGGCGAGCCCACGAAGGCTTATGTCGAGTGTCCGCATGGTTGCGTCATCGACGAAGGCGACGAAAAGCGCCAAGCGGTCGAGGCGGGGCGCTGGCGCGCGACAAGGCCGGAAGTGACCAATCACCACGGCTATCGGTCAAACGGGCTGATCTCGCTCCTGCCCGCCTTCCATTGGGGCGCGCTCGCAACCGAATGGCTCGCCGCACAGCATGACACCGACAGGCTTCGCTCTTTCGTCACGACCATCCTTGCCGAGCCTTGGTCCGACGACGCGACCGCCGACATTGACGAAAGCGAGCTTGCGACGCGGGCGGAACCGATCTCCCTCGATGCCGTCCCGGCGACGGTGTTGAGCCTCACCGCCGGAATTGACGTGCAAGCGGACCGGCTCGAAGTAACCGTCACCGGATGGTCCAAGGATTCGACGTGCCTTGTGCTGGCGCATGAGACGTTGTGGGGCGAAACGGACGGCGACCAGGTTTGGGGCGATCTCGACGAGCTTCTAAAATCGCGCTGGATGCACCCGCGCGGCGGCACGATGCGCTTGGACGCTTGCGCTATCGACTGCGGCTCGGGCTCGCACTTCGACAAGGTGCTCGCCTTCTGTGGGCCGCGCCTAAGCCGCAAGGTGCTCGCCGTGAAAGGCGTGGCCGGGCTCGGTCGCGCCCTGCTCACGCCGTCCAAGAGCCGGGCCGGGCATCGCCGCTTTTTCATCGTCGGCGTGGACGGCATCAAGAACGCCGTGCTCGGAAAGCTCGCCAAGCCCGGCGCGTTCCGTTTCAGCGATCAGCTTCCCGAGCACTATTGGGAACAGATTACGGCCGAGCGGCGCATCGTCCGTATGTCGCGCGGGCGGCCGCAAGTCCGGTTCGAGCTTGTGCCCGGTAGGCAAAACCATTGCCTCGATGCGCTCGTTTACGCGCACGCGGCACGCTCGGCGGTTCGGCTCGATCTCGGCGAGCGCGAGCAACAACTATCCTCGCCGACGCCGCCGCCGCCGCCGCAACCCGTCGTCGTGCGCAGCCCCTTCATGGAGCGGGGGAGGCTCTAAGCCACTACGGCAGCATTGCTGTCCCTTTTGCGAATCCGCAAAACCGAATTGTCTTGCGGACAATGGCGCGGAGGGTCATCATTTAGGCTCCCCAATTGGGAGAGCCCGATGAAGCAACTCACCTTTCAAGAAATGCTGGATTGCGCCGGTACCAATGTAGCCGCGTTCCGCTCACTAGAGCGCAGAGGGCGCGCGGCTTTGGCGTTCGGCGCGGCCCAAGTTACCGGCGAGCTTGGCAGATATTTCGATCTCGACAGCGCGTCGCAACGGCTCACCATTGAGGTTTCAAAGGGGCTCGATCAGGACATTGCCCCGAGCCTCGTGCGCGGTCACGCTGATCTTTGGCTTTTCGCTGTCGCGCTCGCGGACACAGAACCCTCGCCGATCTACTTTCAGATTGGAATCTATGGCGAGGGGAAAAAGGCGAAATACCACGTGTCGGCTGGTGACCTTGCCTCACTGCAAGAGGCGCGCGTCGAGCACAAGTTTCCGCCGCCCGACAGGCTCGTGCTGGTCAATGTCAACACGGTTTTGGCGACGGTTCGCGCCAACGGGCGAAAGGCCGGTATTGATCTTTCCGCCGCCTTCTTCCCGGCTCCCGGCGACCCGCTTTACGAAAAGCTCACAGAGACAGTCCGTGAGCAACGTGAAGCGGCGCTCGCTCGCCAGCGGGCCAAGAAGCTGCCGCGCAAGATGGTGAAGCTCTTGGAGGCGCGCACCACATGAGACTTTCCGACAAAGAATTGCGTGCGGCCCTTGCGACTGTCATCGCCCGCATCGGCACCGGCCCCGCACAACGGCTCGCCGAAGACGTTCTGCATGACCGGCTCGGCGACGGTGAGGGCGACATATTTGCAATAGCGGAACGACTCGATATCGACGGCAACGCGTTCGTGCGCGACTTCGCCCGCGAAGTGCACGACCAAACCGGCCACAGCATTGTGCCTATCGGGAGGTTGAATTGAGCCTCGCTCGCACCCTTCGCCGGTGGATCAAGCGCAACTTCGAGTCCGCCGGAGCGGGTTCACGGTGGCCGGTGCCGGTGATGATGGCGTCGCCTCACCGGCAAGTGCTTGCGGCGCGCTCGCTCACCGAGACTCGCGCCAATTGGCTCGTTGGCAATACCGGCATTGCGGAAAGTGTCGTCGCGAGTTGGGCGAACAGCGCCATCGGCGACGGTCCGACGGTGCGCTCGAATCACCCGAACCGCGCGATGGCAAATGCGCTCGAAGCCGCATGGCTCCGCGCCTACGACTCCATTGGCATCGACGGCAACGATCTCGCTTCGGTCTTGACGCTCCTGTCGCGTTCGATGGTTGGCGCGGGCGAAGGACTCGGACGCTTCGTCACGACAGAGCGCGGCGAAGTGAAGGTGCAAGTGCTTCTCCCCGAGCAAGTGGACGCGAGCGGCAACCGCGATCTCAACGGCGGCGCCGACGGCGAGATCACCGCTGGAGTGGAGCGTGACGCGCTCGGCCGCATCGTCGCCTATTGGCTGCGTCCCGACGATTGGCGCGCGACCACGCAGGCGGTGCGCGTCGATGCCGCCGACGTTGTGCATCTGTTCGAGCAACGCTGGCCGGGGCAGCTACGCGGTATCAGTTGGCTCGCGCCGGTCGCGACCCGTATCGTCGAGCTTGATGCGCTCGAAGATGCCGGACTCACCAAAGCGAAATCGAGTGCGCTCGTTTGCGGCGTGATCCGCGACGTTGACGGCCAATCGTCTGCGGTGGCCGATCTCAACGCGATGATGCCGCTCGAGCCCGGCGCGATGGTCGGCCCGCTGCCGCCTGGTGCCGACATTGCGTGGACGCCGGTTTCGGACATGAGCGCGCTCGACTCCTTCACCCGGCACATGGTGCGCAGCGTCGCCGCCGGTGTCGGCATCCCTTATGCGCTGTTGAGCGGCGACTACTCAGACAGCAACTACTCTTCGTCGCGCCTCGCGATGCAGAGCTTCATTCGCCGCGTCAAAGCGGTGCGCGCCTCGATCTTGACCGCGCGCTTCCTCCGCCCGCTCTGGCAGAGGTTCGTCACGCTCGAAGTGCTGTCAGGTCGACTCAACGCGCCGGACTTCGCTCGCGACCCGTCGCCCTATTTCGATTGCAGCTTCTTGTTCCCCGAGTTCCCGCACATCGCGCCGCTCGACGAGACGCAGGCGGACGCGTTGGCGATACAGGCTGGCATCCGCTCGCGGCAGGAAGTCATCGCCGCACGCGGCCGTGATCCCCAAGAAGTCGATGACGAGATCGCAGCCGACAGCTTCAAGCCCGCGACCAAACCGGGCAACGTCGTTTCACTAACGGAGAGTGCAGCATGAGCGACATGATTCTTCGCGACGTTGAAGCCCGCCCCAAGACCTTCAACGAGGCGGAGCGCACCATCGAGGCGGTGATTTGCACCGATGCGCCAGTGCCGCGCATGGACGCGCGCGGCCCCTATTTTGAGGTTCTTGATCTCGACGGCGTCGATCTCGAAGGCGTGCGCGGCGTGAGCGTGCTGGACTCGCACAAGCATGACGGCGTCGCCTCGATCCTTGGCACCGTCGAGAACGCATGGCGCGAAAGCAACGCAATTGTTGCGAGAATCAAACTGTCGGCACGCGCCGACCCGGCGCTAATTGAAGACGTGCGCGCCGGCGTCGTTAGGCATCTGTCAATCGGCTACACGGTCGATGCATGGAGTGAAACCAATGCGGACTAAGACGGCAAAGAAGTGGTCGATCCACGAGGCGTCGCTTGTGGCGATTCCGGCAGACCGACGAGCGAAGACACGGAGCCGAGAAGTTACGGGCCGCGCCGACACCAACCGGCAAATCCGCACGCTCGGCGATCAGGCGCAAATGAGCCGCGAGGCTATCGACGCGCTGATCGACCGCGAGGCGACTATCGAGGAAGCGCAAACCGCTGCGCTCGAATCAATGACGACAAGAAGCTCTATCTCGATCCGCACCGCCGAGCATCGCACGCTCGACAATCCGGTCGAGTTCGTCCGCGCCGCCGGCGAGGCGCTGTTCGCGGCCGTTAATCGGCAGCACACGCCTTCCGGCCCCGTGCGGCAGTTGGGCTTTAGCACGATCTCGGACGCCGCTCGGGAGTGCTTGCGCCGGAGCGGTGAGCACTTGATGACCACCGCGCCCGCTGTCGTCATCACCCGCGCACTGAACACGACGAGCGACTTCCCGCTATTGCTCGGCGATACCGTTGGCCGCGTGCTGCGCGCGTCCTACGAGGCGGTCCCGAGTGCGCTGCGTAGGCTGGCGCGGCAAGTGAGTGCTCCCGACTTCCGCGAGCGCGCGTCGCTGGTGCTCGACGCGGGCTCCTTCAAGCTCGAAAAGGTGAACGAGCACGGCGAGTTCAAATCGGGTTCCTTCGTCGAGTCGGGCGAGAAATACAAGCTCGCCACCTATGGCAAGATTTTCGGTATCACCCGACAGGCGCTCGTCAACGATGACTTGGGCGCGCTAACCGACGTTCCGACCAAGCTCGGCCAACAGGCGGCAGCCTTTGAGGCGCAATATCTCGTCGATCTACTCGCAAGCGGCAACGGCTTCGGCCCGACCTTCTCGGATGGTGAGCCGCTGTTCGATGCGGCGCACGGAAATCTCGCGCCCGCCGGTGCCGCGCCCGACAGCACGTCGCTCACTGCCGCACGTCTTGCGCAGCGCAAGCAAACCGGACCCGGCGGCGAGCTTATCAACGTCGTGCCCCGCTTCCTCGTCGTCCCGGCGGAGCTAGAGACGGCGGCGCAAACGCTTCTCACCGAGATCACGCCGAGCACGGTCGAAGACGTGTCGATTTGGTCTTCGCTCCTCGACCTGATCGTCGAGCCGCGATTGAGCAATCCGGCGCGTTGGTATCTCGTCGCCGATCCGGCAGCGAGCGGACTCGAAGTCGCCTATCTCACCGGCAACGAGGGCCCACAGACGGAGACGCAGTCGGGCTTCCGCATTGACGGCGTCGAGACGAAGGTGAGGCTCGACTTCGTCGCCGCGCTCGTTGATTGGCGCGGCATCTATATGAACCCCGGAGCAGCGCCGTGATGACGATGACGCCCGCCGAAATGCGCGATCTTCTGCGCAAACTGCAACAGGTGCGTTGGACCGGCGACCGGCGCGTGACCTATATCGCCAACGGCGTCGAGCGGACCGTCGAGCACCGCAGCGACATTGAGTTGCGCCAAGCGGTCGGCGATCTCGAACGCGAGATAGCCCGCGCCGAAGGGCGACCGGGGCTGCAAGCTGTAAACATCACGAGCGAAAAAGGATGGTGACGCTATGAAATCGTTTCTCCAACCCGGCGACGTGGTCCCGCTAATCGCGCCCGAAGGCGGCGTGCTGTCAGGACAGCCGATCCTTGTGGGCTCGATCTTCGGCGTCGCCGCATATGACGCCGCCGAAGGCGACGAGGTTGAGGCGCAAGTTGTCGGCGTGTTCGAGCTACCGAAGGCGAGCGGAGCCATCACCCAAGGCGCGCTCATCTATTTCGACGCCGATCCCGGCGTGCTCACCGCCACCGCGACCGACAACGTGCTGATCGGCGCCGCGACAGAAGCGGCAGCGACGGGATTCGCCGACGGTGCGCGTGCGCCTGAATGGCGTGACTGTCCCGGCGGCAGCATGATGATGGAAATTTCAACTGTCGCGACAGAAGCGTAGTAGATAAAGAAAAACCGCCGCCCCGTTTGGTGCGGGACGGCGGCAAAATGGGAGCCAAGGACTCCCACGAACATGCCAGACAAATCTAACCTCACCGCAGAATCATCGCAAGCCCCGCAACGCGGGCATCATCACCTCGTCGCCGTCGGCGTCGGCAAACACGCCGCGCTCGATCCGAAGCCGAAGCGCGAGCGGAAGCCGCGCGACGCGACGCTGATCAAGAGAACCGAGAAGGCCGCAGGCCGTCCGGTGGCCGGTATGACATATCACCCGGACGGCTCGCGCACGGTGCAGATCGGCGACAAGGCCGAGCAGCAGCCGGACATCACTCCGTTGGAAGCGTGGAGGCGCAAGCGTCATGCGGGTTAGACCATTAAAGGGAATCAACTGGGTTCCGGCGACGCTCGCCGATGGCACGCGCAAAGAATATCCCTACCTTGGGCGGGGGCGCGGCGCGATCAGACTCGAAGGCGGGCGCGATACCCCGGAGGCCGTCGAGCTCCTGATCGCATCACACAACCGGGCGAAGGGTATGCGGCGCAAGCCCGACCCGAACATCCTCAAGAGCATCATCACCGCGTTCATGCTGTCGCCCGCTTTCACCAAGCTGCGCGACCGCACCAAGCGCGATTATCAGAAGATCATCCGCAAGATCGAAGACGCCTTCGGAGACCTGCCCATCGCCGCGCTCAATGACCCGCGCGTGACGAAAGACCTTCTCGATTGGCGCGACAGCATGGCAGCCAGCCCGAGGCAGGCCGACTACGCGTGGACCGTGCTCATGCGAATCATTGCGTGGGCGCGAGGCAGGGCGCTGACGACCTATCGCCCGCCCGAGCAGGTTGAACGGCTCTACTTCGCCGACCGTGCCGACCTGATTTGGGAAGATCACCATATCGCTCTGTTCGCGTCGGCAGCACCCGAACCGCTGCAATGGGCTTTGACGTTGGCGGCAGAGACAGGTTTGCGCCAGGGCGACATCGTTGCCCTGACGTGGAAAGCATACGATCCGACGCCGACGCCGCTTTCGCCCCTGGGCTGGATACGCTGGACGCCTTCAAAGAGCATCGCGCGGCGTTGCCCGATGGGGCGCCTGGTTTCCATCCCCGCGACGCGGCGGCTCGCGGCGCTGCTCGAAGGGTTGCCACGCGTTAGCCCGATCATCCTGACCCGTGGCAACGGCATGCCTTGGGGCGAGGCGAACGATCTTGGCTCGCGGTTCAGCGAGGCGAAGAACGCAGCGGGCATCACGGCCCGGACCTTCAACGACCTTCGCGGCACTGCCGTCACGCGACTCTCTGAGGCAGGCTGCACGCCGCAGGAGATCAGGCCCATCACCGGGCATAGCCTGGGGTCGATACATCGCATCCTGGAACGCTATTGCGCGCGCACCGATGCGCTCGCGGGCGCGGCCATCCTCAAGCTCGAGAAGCACAGAGGTTGAACGGATTCTGCAAAACGGACTGCAAAATGGAGCCGACTATGAAAGCTAAGTTGTGGAGGCCACGCCCGGAATCGAACCGGGGTATACGGATTTGCAGTCCGCTGCGTCACCACTCCGCCACGTGGCCAATTTGGGGAGATGTTGGCTCTAACTAGGTTATTTCTCCCCTCTCGCGCAAGCAGGCTTGCGCGTCTTGAAGCATTCACCCGCGCAAGCGGTACGCTTGGGCGCAAGGAAGGATTGAAAACATGGTTGGCTTTGAGGCGCAGCGGCTCACCATGGTTGAGAGGCAGATCCGCCCGAACCAGGTTTCCGACCCGCGCCTGCTCGCGTTGATGCGGAGGCTGCCGCGCGAACGCTTCGTGCCGCCGGCCGTGAGAGCGCTCTCCTATATGGACGAGAGTCTCGAAGTTTTTCCCTCGGTCGACGGCGCTGCGGCGCGCTATCTGCTCTCGCCGATGGTCCAGGCGAGGCTCATCCAGCTCGCCGAGATCGGTGCGCGGGACAAGGTTCTCGATGTCGGCTGCGTCACCGGCTATTCCAGCGCGGTGCTTGCGGGGCTCGCGGCCTCGGTGGTCGGTGTCGAGCCCGAATCAGAGCTTGCCGGCGCCGCGAAAGCCTCGTTGGAGGAGCTCGGCATCGCAAATGTGCGGATCGTTTCTGCGCCGCTCGCTGCGGGCCACCCAGAAGCCGCCCCCTACGACGTCATCCTGTTGAACGGCAGTGTGCCGGACGTGCCGGACAGCCTGATCGAGCAACTGGGCGAGGGCGGCCGGCTCGTCGCGGTGATAACGCGCGCCGCTAACATCCGGCAGGGCAAGGCTTATCTCTTCGTCAAGGTTGGCGGGAAGGCGAGCGGCCAGGCCCATTTCGACGCCGGCGCGCCGCGTCTGCCGGGCTTCGAGGCGGCACCCGTCTTCACGTTTTAGCTGTCCCGCTTCTTCCGGGCACTGTTGCCCCGATCCCACAGTGTCTTGAACTTTTTGCGAAAAAAGGGGAAGGCAACCCTTGGTGGGTATCCCTTCGGGCGCTTGCTGCTCTATGGTTCCCCGATGCAGCAGGGGCAGGGGGTCACTGTCTGCGGGAGAGTGCTCGTGCTTGGTGCATTGGGGCGGCACGACGCGTCGTGCCGCGCGATCATGCCGTGGGCGGCTGGCGGGCCTGCCATCCTTTTGGCCTTGCTGGTCTCGCTTGCCTGCACCCGTCCGGCGTACGCCGAGACGCTGGAGCAGGCGCTGTCCGACGCCTATCTGGTGAATCCTGTCCTCAACGCAGAGCGCGCCAGACTGAGAGCGGTTGACGAGCAGGTAGCGCTCGCCAAGTCAGGCCTGCGTCCCTTCATCAGCGGCTCGGCCGATGTCAACTATGTCAACCAGAACAGCGACCGCGCCAGGGTCGGTGGGTTCGATTTGGGTGCTGCGGGTATCACAACCGACGGCGTCACCTACCCTAGAGGCTATTCGGTTCAGCTCTCGCAACCGCTGTTCGAAGGCTTTCAAAATATCAACGCCATCCGCCAGGCCAAAGCCACGGTGCAGGCGGCCCGGGAAAGTCTGCGCAGTGTGGAGCAGACCATCCTGCTCGATGCGGCGTCGGCCTATGTCAACGTCGTGCGCGACACCGCCGTCGTGAAACTGCGCGAGAACGACGTCAGCGTTCTCTCGGAGCAGTTGAAGGCGACCAAGGACAGGTTCGATGTCGGCGAGGTGACGCGGACCGACGTTGCCCAGGCCGAGGCCCGCCGCGCGGAGGCGCTCGCCACACTCGCCGTGGCCCAGGCCAATCTGAAGACCAGCCGCGCGGCCTATGAGCAGGTCATCGGCCATCCGCCCGGCGATCTCGTCACGCCTCCCTCGATTCGGCATCTTTTGCCTGCGGCGCTGGACGAGTCCATGACGCTCGGCGACGGCGAGAACCCCGTGATTCTCGCCGCGGTCTATGACGAGGAATCCTCGCTCTACGCCGTCGAGCAGATCATGGGCGAGCTGCTGCCGGAAGTCACGCTCGAGGCACAATATCAGAAGCGCTTCGATGAGAGCGCGAGCCTGGAAGAGGTCGAGACAACGACGGTGACGGGACGGGTCAATGTTCCCTTCTATCAAGGCGGTTCGGTCTCGGCGCGCGTGCGTCAAGCTAAGGAGACCAACAATCAGTTGAAGCGCGAGGTCGAGGATGCGCGGCTGCGTATCCATGCCGACGTGATCGCGAATTGGGGGATCTTGCAGTCCTCCGGTCCGGCCATCAGTTCGGCTGAAGCCGCGGTGTCGGCGAACAAGATCGCGCTCACCGGCGTGCGCGAGGAGGAGAAGGTGGGCCAGCGCACGACCTTGGACGTTCTCGATGCGCAACGCGAGCTGTTGAACTCGCAGATTGGCTTGGTTTCGGCGCTCCGCGACCGTGTCGTGGCCGAATACTCGCTTTACGCCGCAATTGGGCGAATGGACGCCCAAACTCTTGGCCTGCCCGTGCCTTATTACGACCCAATCGAGCATTATGATATCGTCAAAGGCAAGTGGTTCGGCCTACGTCCGCCGCCACCTCCGGCGGCCGATAATTGAACGGCTCCCACGCGTTACGCGTTAACCAAACGGACTATTGGAGCCAACCAGGCCGAGACTTGGTTATTAACGGTGTGTTAAGCTATTGGGTATGATTGCCCTGGTGTTTAACCGCCGGGTGGTGCGGGATTTTAAGGCGGCAAGGGATCAAGTCATGAGCAGCACCGAGCGCGCTCCTGAGCCGACAATGGATGAGATTCTTGCGTCCATTCGTCGGATTATCTCAGACGACGAGACGGGTTCAACACGGCAGCAGACCTCGACCGAGAGCCAGGCCGTCGAGGATACGCTCGAGGCCGAAGGCGAGGCGGACGACCAGATCATTAACGACATTGCCCGCGTCTTGAGCGGGGGTGGCGGCGCGCCAGCCTCCGAGGAAGACGATATTCTGGATTTGACGTCGGAGCTTGGCGGGCTTGAGCTCGTTGAGGATGAGCCGGAAGCAGAAGCCGCCATGCCGGCGCCTCAGCCGGCCCCCGTTCTGGTGCAAGCCGCACCGCCGCCCCAGCCGCAAGCGCCCGCAGGCCCGAGCCCGCAGATGCAGGAGCCGGGGCCGCAGCCCGAGCCGGTGGCGGTGATCCGGCCGGAGCCCCAGACCGCGCCGCCGCCGGCGCAGCCCGCACCTCAGCCGCAGCTTTCGGCGAGCGATGAAGCCGCTTCGGCGCTGCAGAGAGCGATTGCCGCGCTGCGGGCAGGGCAGGTGCCCACCTCGGCGCCCGATGCGCCTCCCTTCCAGTTCCAGATGCCGCCCATGCCGCCGCAGCCAGAGCCCGAGCCTCCTTTCATGGGCCGCGCGGAAGCCGCCGATGTCCCGTTCGCGACGCAGCCGGAGCCGGAGTTCGTTCCTGAGCCTGAGCCTGAGCCTGAGCCTGAGCCTGAGCCCGTGCCTGATACGTTCGAGACCGCGCCCGAATACGAGGCGGCGCAGGAGCCCGAGATCGAGCCAGAGGAGGAGCTGGTCCTCACCGAGTATGAGGTGACGGTCGTCGAGACCGAGGAGCCTGCCGCACCCGAGTCCTTCGCCTCCGAGCCCGAGGAGAAGCAGCCCTTCTGGCCGCCAAGGGCCTCCTCGTGGGAAGAAGAAGAGGAGCCGTCCGAGCCCGAGCAGGACATGGAGCCGGAATACGACGCCGAGGCCGAGCGCGAGCTCGCCGCCGCTCAGGTCAACGGCAATTCCGTACATGACCACGAAGAAGGCGCGGCCAAGTCCCTGGAAGACAGTGTCAAGGACATGCTTCGCCCGATGCTCCGCCAGTGGCTAGACGAGAACATGCCGCGTATGGTCACCGCCGCGCTCAAGGACGAGCTCAAGGACAGTTCCGGCTACGGCCGCCGGGACTGAGACGCTCGTGAAGTTGACAGCGCGGAAGCCAAGAGCGTAGGACGCGCCGCTAGGCCAATCGTCCGCGTCCATGCTCGAAAAAACCTATCAGCCTCAAAATATCGAAGGCGGCATTTACCGCGCCTGGGAAGATGCGCGCGCGTTCGCGGCCGGCCGCGAGGAGGCGAGGCCTTACGCCATCGTCATCCCGCCACCGAACGTCACGGGCTCGCTCCATATGGGACACGCCCTCAACAATACGCTCCAGGACGTTCTCGTGCGCTTCGAGCGCATGCGTGGCCGCGACGTGCTCTGGCAGCCCGGCACCGACCACGCCGGCATCGCCACCCAGATGATGGTCGAACGCCAGCTCATGGAGCGGCAGGAGCCCAACCGGCGCGCGCTCGGCCGCGAGAAATTCGTGAAACGCGTCTGGCAGTGGAAGGAAGAGTCGGGAAACACCATTGTAGGCCAATTGAAGCGGCTCGGCTGCTCCTGTGACTGGTCGCGTCTCCGCTTCACCATGGACGAAGGCCTGTCGCGCGCGGTGCGCAAGGTGTTCGTCGATCTCTACCGCTCGGGTCTCGTCTACAAGGACAAGCGCCTCGTCAATTGGGACCCCGAACTGCTCACCGCCATCTCAGACCTCGAGGTCGAGCAGATCGAGACCAAGGGCTCGCTGTGGCATCTGCGCTATCCCATCGAGGGCAAGACTTTAGATCCGGACGATCCCTCGACCTTTATCGTGGTCGCCACCACGCGTCCCGAGACCATGCTCGGCGACACGGCGGTGGCGGTGCATCCGGAAGACGAGCGCTACACGGCTTTCGTCGGCAAGCACGTCGTGCTGCCAATCGTCGGCCGCCGCATCCCCATCATCGCCGACGAGTACTCCGACCCGGAGAAGGGCTCAGGCGCGGTGAAGATCACGCCTGCGCACGACTTCAACGATTTCGAGGTGGGAAGACGCCATGCGCTCCCCATGATCAACGTGCTGAGCCCGGAAGCGCGGCTCATGCTCGAAGGTAATCAGGACTTCATGCGCGGCGTCGAGCGCACCCCCGAACTCGCTCTGACGATTCAGCAATTGCAGGGCGTATTCCGCTTCGCCGCGCGCAAGCTGATCGTCGAGCGGTTGGAGACTGAGGGCTACCTCTCCAAGATCGAGCCGCATGTGCATGCGGTGCCGCATGGTGACCGCTCGAATGCGGTCATCGAGCCGTTCCTGACCGACCAGTGGTACGTCGATGCCGCGACGCTGGCCAAGCCCGCCATCGAAGCGGTCAGAAGCGGCCGCACCGTGTTCGTGCCGAAGAACTGGGAGTCTACCTTTTTCCACTGGATGGAGAACATCCAGCCGTGGTGCATCTCGCGCCAGCTCTGGTGGGGCCACCAGATCCCCGCCTGGTACGGTCCTGACGGCAAGGCCTTCGTCGCCGAGGAGGTTGCCGAGGCGAAGAGCCAGGCCAAGGAGCATTACGGCGATCAGGTTGCGCTCAAGCGCGACGAGGACGTGCTCGACACCTGGTTCTCGTCCGCGCTATGGCCGTTCTCCACCCTCGGCTGGCCCGACAAGACGCCGGAGCTCGGCCGCTACTTCCCGACCGACGTGCTCGTCACCGGCTTCGACATCATCTTCTTCTGGGTCGCCCGCATGATGATGATGGGTCTGCATGTCATGCAGGAAGTGCCCTTCCGCGACGTCTACATCCACGCGCTGGTCCGCGACGAGAAGGGTCAGAAGATGTCGAAATCGAAGGGGAACGTCATCGACCCACTGGACCTCATCGAGACTTACGGTGCCGACGCGCTGCGCTTCACGCTGGCCGCGATGGCGGCGCAGGGGCGCGACATCAAGCTCAGCGCGAGCCGCGTCGAGGGCTACCGGAACTTCGCCACCAAGCTCTGGAATGCAGCGCGCTTCGCCGAGATGAACGCGTGCATGCCCTGCGCCGGTTTCGATCCCGCGGCGGCGCGCCTCACCCTCAACCGCTGGATCGCGGGCGAGAGCGAGCGTGCGCTTGCCGCCGTCACCGAGGGGCTCGAATCCTTCCGGTTCAACGAGGCCGCCTCCGCCGTCTATCACTTCATCTGGCACGTCTACTGCGACTGGTATCTCGAGCTCATCAAGCCGATCCTGTCGGGCGACGACGAGGCCGCGCGCGCCGAGACCCGCGCCATGGCGGCCTTCGTGTTAGACCGCGCGCTGAAGCTGCTCCATCCCTTCATGCCCTTCGTCACCGAGGAGCTGTGGGAGAAGCGCGCCGGGGAGGGGGAGGTGCGAGACAGCCTGCTCATGCTCGCACCGTGGCCCGCGCGGCGCGGCCTGGAGAACGCCGAAGCCGACGCCGAGATCGGCTGGCTCATTAGGCTCGTGTCTGAGATACGGTCGGTCCGCGCCGAGATGAATGTGCCGGCCGGCGCCAAGGTGCCTCTCGTCCTCGCGGGCGCTTCCGAGGAGACCAAGGCGCGCGTCGCCCGCCACCGGGACACGATGCTGCGTCTCGCCCGCGTCGACTCGCTCGAGTTCGGCCGGCCTCAGGCGGGCTCGGTTCAGATCGTGCTCGACGAGGCCACGCTGGCGTTGCCGCTTGCTGGTGTCATCGACATCGACGCCGAGTCGAAGCGGCTGAAGCGGGAGATCGACAAGCTCGGCTCCGAGATCAAGCAGCTCGACGCCAGGCTCGCTAACGAGAAATTTGTCTCGCGCGCGCCCGAGCACGTGGTCGAGGAGCAGCGCGAGCGCAGGACCGAGGCCGAAGCCGTCGCGGCCAAGCTCGAGCAGGCTCTGAGACGCCTCGAAGCCGCGCTCTAGCCCGCAAGCTCACCCTCCCGTGTCATGCCCTGACTTGATCCGGGCATCCACGATTTTTGGGACAGCCCGCGTTCCAAGACGTGGATGGGCTGGTCGAGCCCAGCCATGACGAATGGTGTGGGCCTGTCCCCCAATCACACCTTCTTCGGCCTCGAGCTGCCTGATGCGGCGGGCGTAGACGACGAGATAGCCGAAGATGAAGAAATAGAGATAGGTCTCGATCGTCTCGCTCGGCCGTTGTAGCACCGTGCCGATGACGTCGATTTGATCGAGCCTGTCGATCGCCTTGAAGGCGACCGCGCCGAGGGCTGTCGGTACCAGGGCCGAGGGCGGCAGAAACAGCGAGAAGCGGTTAGCGCGGAGGGACGGATAGAACGCCGCGGCGAGCGGGACGAGCAGGCCGCCGATCACGACGCCCAGCTCGAGCAGATTGCGCGGAAGCTTCTCGAAAACGTAGTAGGTGTTATGTAAATTCGTCTCCTGCTGCCGGTTCACAGCGGCCCAATATTCCGGTGTGTTCCATTGGAAGAAGTGCTGCCCCCAGCTCATTTCTTCGCCGGCGATGTATAGGCAGGCGAGCGCCACGAGCAGTGTCAGCGTGAAGGTGAAGGCGCGGGCCCTGACGAAAGGCAGAAACAGCAGCCCGGCCGCGATCATCAGCCCGAACATCGGCAAGAAGAAATGGCTGACTTCAAGCACCCCGTAGCCTTCGGGGATCACGTAGCGCATGTACCAGGCGGGATCGAGCTGGTAGCTCCCGATCGTGAATGCCGTGACCAGGATTGGGAAACCGAGCCACCACCAGGCTTCGCCCCAGCCCGGACCGCAGGTGAAGGGCTTGTACGGGCCGGTTGCCAGCTTAGGATCGGGAAAGCGGGGTTCGGCTGTCCTCGCCTTGGCCTTGGAGCCGCCCCTTAGTTTCGGTGATTTCGCCATAAAAAGCCTCACGAACAGCGTTTAGCCCGACGTGTAGATGACGCTTCTACGACAATTGGCAAGCCTCGCCCCGGCGTTTTGCCGCGCCAGCATAGGATTTCGGCAGGCAACACAAGCTTCATCCATAATGTTCGCAATTGTAGCTAATTTGCCACAGACTGAGGCATTTACGCCTCGTTTGCGCCATAAAACTTTGAGAAATGGGCACGAGTACGGAGCATCGGCCGGTAGACACTCGCGGGACAAGCGAGGGGGCGGGCCAGGGAGCGGCCGGCTGGGTCGAACGAGTACGCGGCGTACGATAGCCCGTCTCACGTCACGCTCCAGCCGGATATTTGGTAGATGGACGCAAAGACGTTCGATAAATCTCGTTTGCCAAGTCGGCATGTGACCGAGGGGCCGTCCCGCGCGCCTCATCGCTCGTACTACTACGCAATGGGTCTGACGCGTGAGCAGATCCATCAGCCTATTGTCGGCGTCGCCACCTGCTGGAACGAAGCCGCCCCCTGCAACATCGCGCTGATGCGCCAGGCGCAGGCCGTGAAGCAGGGTGTCGCCGCCGCGAGCGGCACTCCGCGCGAGTTCTGCACCATCACCGTCACCGACGGGATCGCCATGGGGCATCAGGGCATGAAGTCCTCGCTGCCCTCGCGCGAGGTTATCGCTGATTCCGTCGAGCTCACCATGCGCGGTCACTGCTACGACGCTCTGGTCGGTCTCGCCGGTTGCGACAAATCCCTTCCCGGCATGATGATGGCCATGTGCCGCCTTAACGTGCCGTCGATCTTTATCTATGGCGGCTCGATCCTGCCGGGCTCGTTCAGAGGCCGGCCGGTGACGGTCCAGGATCTGTTCGAGGCCGTCGGCCAATATTCGACCGGCAAGATTTCGGCTGAGGATCTCGACGAGCTCGAGCAGGTGGCTTGCCCGTCGGCGGGCGCCTGCGGCGCGCAGTTCACTGCGAACACTATGGCGACGGTCTCCGAAGCCATCGGTCTGGCGCTGCCCTATTCGGCGGGAGCGCCCGCCCCTTACGAGATCAGGGACCGGTTCTGCATGATGGCCGGCGAAAAGGTCATGGATCTACTCGCGCTCAACATCCGCCCGCGGGACATTGTCACGCGGAAGGCGCTCGAGAACGCGGCGGCCGTCGTGGCTGCCTCCGGCGGCTCCACCAACGCGGCGCTACATCTTCCCGCCATCGCTAACGAATGCGGCCTCGCCTTCGATTTGTTCGACGTCGCCGAGGTGATGAAGCGCACGCCCTATATCGCTGATTTGAAGCCGGGCGGCCGTTATGTCGCCAAGGACATGTTCGAGGCTGGTGGCGTGCCGCTCCTCATGAAGACGCTGCTCGATCACGGTTATCTGCATGGGGAATGCCTGACAGTGACCGGGCGCAGCGTGAGGGACAATCTCGCCAAAGTCGAGTGGAACCCGGACCAAGACGTCGTTCATCCCGCCGACAAGCCGATCACCGCGACGGGCGGCGTCGTTGGCCTCAAGGGCTCGCTCGCGCCAGACGGCGCCATCGTCAAGGTAGCGGGCATGAAGAACATCAAATTCCGCGGGCCCGCGCGCTGCTTCGACAGCGAGGAGGAGGCGTTCGCCGCCGTGAGCGCCAGGAAGTACGGGGAGGGCGACGTCATCGTGATCCGCTACGAGGGCCCGAAAGGCGGCCCCGGCATGCGGGAGATGCTGTCGACCACCGCGGCGCTCTACGGCCAGGGCATGGGCGACAAGATCGCGCTCATCACCGATGGCCGCTTCTCCGGCGCCACGCGGGGTTTCTGCGTCGGCCATGTCGGTCCCGAGGCCGCGGTGTGCGGTCCGATCGCGCTCGTGCGCGACGGCGACATGATTGTGCTCGACGCTGAGAAGGGCATCATCGACCTCGAGGTCGGCGAGGCCGAGCTTAAGGCGCGCTCCAAGGAATGGAAGGCGCGGCCGGCACCGTTTCAAAGCGGCTATCTGTGGAAGTATGCGAACGAGGTGGGGCCGGCGCGGACCGGTGCAGTAACCCATCCCGGAGCAGGTGTGGAAGTGGCGTGCTATGCGGACGTGTAATCTCAATATGGTTGGAGGCGCGCTTGCCGCGCTCATTCTTTTCGTGCCGATCGCGGTCGGCGGGGCCGGCGAGCCGCCTGACTATGCGTCCGCCACCGAGGCCTATCGTCAAGGCACTAGCGCGCTGAAGAGCGGCGAAACCGCCGCCGCCATTCCTGCGCTTGAATATGCCGCCCAATACGGCGTGCTCGGCGCCCAGCTCAAGCTAGCGCGGCTCTACGCCTCGGGCCGCGAGGTGACCAAGGACGACGCCAAGGCGTTCCACTATTTCCGCCAGATCGCCGATCAGTACGCCGAGATCCCGCCCTCGAGCCCCATCGCCAAATATGTCGGCGAGGCTTTCGTCGCGCTCGGCCAGTATCACGTCGTCGGCATTCCCGGTATGTCTCTGGCCGCCAATCCAACCTATGCCGCGGGCCTCTACCGCCACGCGGCGAGCTATTTCGGCAATGCCGAGGCGCAGTATCAGCTCGGCCGTCTCTATCTCACGGGCGAGGGCGTGGCCAAGAACCCGAGCCTCGCCGCCAACTGGCTCGCCATGGCCGCGCGCAAGCAGCATCCTGCCTCGCAGGCAACGCTCGGCGAGCTTCTGTGGCGTGGCGATCTCGTGCGCCAGAGGCGGGCGAGGGGCCTTGCGCTTCTGACGCTCGCCGAGGAGAACGCCAAGGCCGAAGGCGCTGAGCCAGAATGGATTTCCAATCTCTATGCGAAGGCCTTCGCCAACTCAGATAGCACAACGCGCAAGGAGGCCGAGGCTTTGCTGCCTCAGCTCGGCGGATCGAACCGGGCCGCGACGACCGCCGCGAAGACCGCCACAAGCCCGATCGTGGTGCCCGCCTCGGGCGCATCCGCGAAGGCCATCGTTCCGGCTCCGTCGCGGAAGGCGACCGAGCGTGACCTTGCTCCGGCCGACCAGACCCCTCCTGCCTCCATGGGCCTGTCGCTCGACTTCGGCGCCAGCGAGCCCGGCGATCTCAAGCCCTAAATCTGAAGCTCGATCCAGATCGGCACGTGGTCCGAGGGCTTTTCCCAGCTCCGCAGGCTCGCATCGATCTCGCACGACTGAAGCCGGTCCGCCGCCTGCGGCGATAACAGCAGATGGTCGATGCGCAGGCCGTGATTCTTCTGCCAGGCACCGGCCTGATAGTCCCAGAAGGTGAAGCGGTGCGGCTCGTCGTGGCAGGCACGGAACGCATCCGTAAGGCCGAGATTGAGCAGCGCCTGGAAGTGCGCCCGCGTCTCGGGCCGGAACAGAGCGTCCTCCATCCAGGCGCTCGGATTGTAAACGTCGGCAGGCGCCGGGATGACGTTGAAGTCGCCGGCGATGACCATGGGCTCCTCGAGCTTGAGCAGCGTCTTCACCCGTTCCCTAAGCCGCGTCATCCAGGCGAGCTTGTAGACATATTTGTCCGTGCCGAAGGGGTTTCCATTCGGCAGATAGATGTTGAGGAGCCGAAGCACGCCCGACGGCACCGAGACGACGGATTCGAGGTAGCGGGCCTGCACGTCGTCGGGATCGCCGACGAGCCCGGGCGTCAGGCCGGCGAGCGGGACCTTCGACAGCATGGCGACGCCGTTGAAGCCCTTCTGCCCGTGCACCGCGACGTTGTAGCCGAGGTCCTCGAAGATTTCGCTCGGGAAGGCCTCGTCGGTGCACTTGATCTCCTGGAAGCAGGCGATGTCAGGGGAGGCCGCCTTGAGCCAGGTCGTCGCCGCGTCGACGCGCGCCTTGATGCCGTTGATGTTCCAGGTGGCGATTTTCATGCGGTAGGTGCTTTTGTCATTGCCCGGCTCGACCGGGCATCCAGTAACCCCTGCCTTGGCTATGATCTATCTAGATGCGGTGATTACTGGATTCCCGCTTTCGCGGGAAGCATCGAGCCGACGCTACATCAAGGGCTTAGGTTTACCCTCGCACCTAAAGGGCACCTTTGATGCTCAAAGGTTTTCCGGGAGCACTTACCCACGCGGTCGAGTTCGACCACCTGATAAAGCAACCGCCGCACCGGGGGCAAACCGGCACGGCGGCGGCAAGGAGAAAACCCTAGAGCGACCCCGAGATACCCCTCCCACGCGTCTGGCGCAACCGCCAAACGCCGCCACCGCGCAAGTATGCGAACACTGCCGCCGCGCTCTACCGAAGCGCAGGCGTGGTTCGCCGGGACCAGCGAAACGCTTCTGCTCGGCAACATGTCAAAAGGCATCGGCGCGAGAGAAGGCTGCTTTCGAGGCAGTCGGTTACAACCTATCACGATGTCCGAGGATCGCTTCTAAAAGCGTAAGCAATTCAAACGGCTGCAAGGTCCAAAACGGGCACCCATACCCGTCCCGATTTAGTGTTCCTCTCGACGTCCTAGGCCGCGGTCATCGTTGGCCGGGTGCGCCGAAGCTCGAGCGGAGAATATGGGAAGCGATCTTGTGGCGTGAGGGTTGCGCGCAATGATCGGCGACAGGCCCGTGCGGTGGGCGAAAACTTGGACGTTGCCGGAACGTCGCAGAACCAAGAAAGCCTACAGCCAAAGGCTCTGCGGGTGAATCGGCTCCTGATCCGCACTTATCTGTTGTGTGCCCTTTCCCGGGACAGCCGGGCAGGCAGCGACGGCGAGCGCACCGCGGGCGCTACCGACCTCGAGGCAGCAAATATATTTCGGTCCCGCAAGCGATTAAAATCATCGAGGCGGTCGAATTTGCGAAATCAATAGACCGTCCCTTGGTTGCCCATCTCACCATTCACTGGTCGGGCACGGTCGCATTTGATGACCCTGACGGCACCCGCTTCGCGAAAGTTCGCGAGAGTCTGAACAAGGTCCTGCTTCGCCGTGGCATCCCCGCTGCCTGGACTTGGTGCCGTGAGTGCAAAGCCCACACTGACATCGTGCATTGCCATCTGCTCTTTCACTTGCCTGTCGAATACCGCTCTGGCCCCAAGCTCGCGGAGATGGAAGCCCACCTTGTGCGCTTGGTTGATCTCCACGGCAACGGCATCTTGGGCGAGTTCGCAGTGAAGCTGGTGATATGGCCAGACCCTGACGGCCTTTATCTCATCAAGGGCGGCGGCCCAAAGGTGTGGGCTCAGTTCCCTGGCATCAGGAAGGATTGGCGCAAATCGCAAGGCATCCTTTACGGCAAGCGTTGTGGCACCACAGAAAACATCGCTCGTGCCGCACGCCAACGAATTGTTGAAAGAACAGTGGTGGCCGGCTGCAAGAGCGTGGAGCACTCCCTTGAGCAACAGGCTCTACCAAAAGGTGCTGCCTGATGCCAAGACCGAGACAAAGGGCGTGCTTGCAAAGTGGTTTGAAACTCGACCTCAACCGACTAGTGCACCGGCTCTCCCTTGAGGCCGGGTGGAGGGTAGGCCCCTATGACTATAGATGGACTAACACCTACACTGGCGAGGAAGTGGCGACGGCCGCAATCACTGTCGACATGGGCCATCGTCAAGGTCGCTTTAGGATCCGGCTTGGGAAGCTCGACCAAAGCATAGACCTCGTTTCAGAGCTTCGCGCCTTCGGCGGACGCCAATGGTACTTCCAGTGTCCTGCCACGTTCAGGCGCTGCTCGACCTTGTGGATGCCGCCCGGAGCGTGGCGCTTTTGCAGTCGTCATGCCTGGAAACGACAAGTCGCGTATGCCTCACAGTTCGAGACGGCCGCCGATCGGGCTCATCGCGGGAAAGCGAAAATCAAAGCCAAGCTGATCGGAAACTCTGACCCCGAAGAATGGGATCTCCCACCTAAGCCGAAATGGATGCGCTGGCGAACCTACGAGAGGCACGTCCATAAATTCGATCGCTACGAGGAACTGCTCGACCGTGAATGCGCCTTAGCGGCTATGCGGCTCTTGGGTATGGGCTGGCGTTAGGCAACCTATTTCGATTTCGGGCAGGTAGATTCCGGGCAGGTACATGAGCTGACCCCTCAAAATTATGTTCGAAACCGTGCCTGGTTGATCGTTGACGGCCCGGTGGAGCGGCGCTTGAATTTCGCCATGACCTTCGGCAATCCGCAGGCATGCAAGCAACAAGCGCGCGAGTATTTCAGGCTCGCCGATGCGGCAGCTACGCCGGCGGCAAAGGCCGAATTTGTTGAGTTGGCCTTAAGATGGCTAACTCTTGCCGCTGACGATGAGGGGGCTGAACAACTGCTGCAGCAGTGGGGCCTTCCGCCCTTTGCTCAGAACCGGTCAGCGTTCAGCCGTCGCCGAAGGCAATGGCAAAGCCCGGATCGATGTCGCAGCGGACGCCCTAGATAATGACGCGGGCAGGCCGCCTAAGCCGACACGATGAAGCATGGCGCCACTCGACTTTGCGTTTGAGCTCTTAGTCTAACTGCTGACGCTATGCTCCCCAATACGGTTGGGCACCGTAATGCTGATGCGTACGCGTTTCCCAATCGCGATCATCCCATGAATCATCACTAAATTCAGGAGCATCTCGCAATTGCGCTTCTGTAATGCCTGTTCGAAATCCACCCAATTGCGGGTCATAGGTCAAGGCAGACCAAGGAACCGGATAGTGACTGTGCGCAAGGCCGAGAAAGCCTCCAAAGCTCATGACCGCATATGCGACACGGCCTGACACCTTCTCGATAAGAAGATGATCGATCTTGCCAATCGACTCATCACCCGCACCGTAAACATCAGTACCCTCAACGTCTTCGCTTGAAATCAAGCGAGGATCAGGGTGCACAGTAGCCTTTGCCATGGAAGCCTCCGCTGACGTAACTAGTTTAGGCTACGAACGGAAAACATCGCCTTGCGTTCCCGTTTGCGAGCAACGCAGAGTGGCCGGTCGTCGGTCGGCATATCCCCTTTCCTTACGGCAGGTCCTGTAGCGATAGGTAAGCTCTCTTCTGATCGCGGTTTGAATTCAGCGTCCCACCTGCATTTGGTGAGCCGTCGCGATTAGGAATTTCACTTCTTGGCTCGATCAATTTCACTTCTTGGCTCGATCTCGGTGCTTTTGATCTTTTGGCCGCTGGACGTTTTCCGCGGCATCATCACTCTCCATGTGTTCCAGCTCCTGATCTGCTTGCTTATCCAACTCAGCATCTTTCTGACCAAGATTTGGATCGGATTTTTCGGCCGGTGGTTCGTTACGGGTCTGCCGTTTGTCTATCATTAGTTTGCTCCTCGCTCCTCCCGTTATGAACAACGTGTGCAAATGGCCTTTGTTCGACA
>JBOHJE010000130.1:0-3181 GCA_050728375.1 Methyloceanibacter sp. | reverse complement strand
CCTGGGTCTCGATCACCGGAAGCGCGGTGAGCGAGCCCGAACCATTATCCGTGTTGAGTTTGGCCGCGCGCTCCAGAAGCCGCGAGTGAAGATAGAACACGTCGCCGGGATAGGCTTCGCGTCCCGGCGGACGGCGGAGCAGGAGCGACATTTGCCGGTAGGCGACGGCCTGCTTGGAAAGGTCGTCATAGGCGACGAGGGCATGCATGCCGTTGTCGCGGAAATATTCGCCCATGGCGCAACCCGAGAACGGCGCCAGGAACTGCATCGGCGCGGGATCAGAGGCGGTCGCGGCGACGACGATGGAGTAGGGAAGGGCGCCGTTGTCCTCGAGGATCTTCACGAATTGCGCGACGGTCGAGCGTTTCTGGCCGACGGCCACGTAGATGCAGTAGAGCTTGGCGCTCTCGTCGCCGCGCTCGTTGATGGATTTCTGGTTGAGGATCGTGTCGAGAATGATGGCGGTCTTGCCGGTCTGGCGGTCGCCGATGATGAGCTCGCGCTGGCCGCGCCCGATGGGGATCAGGGCGTCGATGGCCTTGAGCCCCGTCTGCATCGGCTCATGCACGGACTGGCGGGGAATGATGCCCGGCGCCTTCACGTCGACGCGGCGCTTCTCGTCAGACTTGATCGGGCCCTTGCCGTCGATCGGATTGCCGAGAGCGTCTACCACGCGGCCGAGCAGGCCCTTGCCGACGGGTACCTCCACGATGGCGCCCGTGCGCTTGACGATGTCGCCTTCCTTGATGTTCCTGTCGTCCCCGAAGATCACGACGCCGACATTGTCCACCTCAAGGTTCAGCGCCATGCCGCGCGTCCCGTCGGCAAACTCGACCATCTCGCCTGCCTGAACCTTGTCGAGGCCGTAGATGCGGGCAATGCCGTCGCCAACGGACAGCACCTGCCCGACCTCAGCGACTTCGGCGTCCTGCTCGAAATTCTTGATCTGCTCCTTGAGGATCGCGGAGATCTCGGCCGCCCTGATATCCATTAGCCAACCTCTTTCATGGTGTGCTTGAGACTGTTGAGTTTGGCGCGGATCGAGGTGTCAATCATGCGGCTGCCCACCTTGACCGTGAGTCCGCCGATCACGCTTGGATCGACCTTCTGATCGAGCATCACGTCCTTACCGAGCGCTGCCTTCAGCGCTTGTTTCAGCGCCGTGACCTGGGCCTCGGTGAGCTTGGAGGCTGCCGTGACGGTGGCGCTCATCTCGCCCCTCTGGGTGGCCAGCATGGTGCGGAAGGCCCGGATCATGTCGGGGGCGGCGAACAGCCGGCGGTTCTTGGAGACGAGCAGCAGGAAATTCTTGGTCAGTCCCTCGATCTTGAGCTCGTCCAGGATGGCTGCGAGGGCGCGTCCCTGTTCGTCGGCCGAGAACACCGGGCTTTTCACCAGCCGCTGCATGTCCTCCACGGCGTCAAGCGCCTCGCCGAACCGGAGGAGATCGGCCTCGACTTGCTCGAGCGCTTTCGCCTCCAGGGCAAGCTCGAACAGGGCGGTGGCATAGCGGCCCGCAACGCCCGATACAGCCTGGTCCTCGCCTGCCACTTGTGAAATGCCTCTTGCTCAGGGGCTGGCGCCGACGAAGCCGCCTCACCCTCGGACCCGAGAAATGCTGGGATTAGAGCCTCCGCGTCAACAGGCAGAAAGCGTCCGAAAACGGTCCCCGGAGACCCCGCCGAGCCTGTAACACAGGGGGTGCGGGGGCGCAATATAGGCGCGGAAGCCGAGGCCCATGCCTCCCAGGCGACAACGCGCTTTGCCGCGGCTGCCTCGGGATGCTCGGCGAGCTTCGCCTTCCTCAGCGGCGTTGACCCGCGTCGCCTCGGCGTCCTTCAATTGCTGGTCAATCGACGCGTATCACGCTTGCGCCTCGCTGTGCTCTTTGATGCACTCGGCAAGCTTGGGCTTGGCGGTCTCCGCCTCTTCATGCGTCGTCGCGATTTTGCCCTGCCTCGAGCACGGCTTCGGCACTCTTGGCGATGTGCTTTTCGATTTGCTTCGTGCGGCTCTCGGCCTGCCTTGACGCGCGCACTCGGCCGCGAGGTCACCTCCAGACCTTGCTTGGCACGATGCATCCAGAACCGGATATGGGGGTCGAGCTTGACTAGAATCTCGCTGACGACCCTTTGGCAGCGCTCGTCCTCTTCGTTGACCTCCCACTCGAACAGAGTCACGGCCTGCTGTCGTAAAGCCCCATCGGAAACTTCACGGACTTCAGGGGATCGAGCATTACGGGGATGATCTTCTCCTCATCATGGGCGATGGTCGTCTCATGACGCACGTAGCGCGATTCGATGGAGTGCTTGGACCATAGGACGACGACGCATTTGGCTTCGGTCAGTTTTTGCCTGACCAGTCGTCCCAACTCACGCCAGGCGGGACCTTCTGGTCGAGAAGACACCAAAGCCTTGGGCTCCGAGCAACTCGACGATCGGCGTGACGCGGTCGGGGCGGAGCGTACCGTCGTCGTTCTCGCCGCCGCGGTCCTTGCTCGAACAGGAGAGAAAAACGTCGGTCACGCGAGTCCCCCGGCCAAGCACCGAATAGAGGCTGACTAGAAGCTCGGCTAATCACAAAAAGCTGTAAGGATCGACATCGACGGTGAGACGGACATCGCCCTTGGGCTTGGGGGCTTGGCCGAGCCAGAGCCGCAAGTAGGCATGAAGGTCGGCCTCGCGCGCCGCCTTGACCAGGAGGCGGTAGCGATGGCGGCCGCGGATGACCGAGAGCGGCGCCTCGGCGGGACCCAAGACCTGGATCTTCGCCGCCTGGGGCGCTGCGCGCGCCACGTCGCGGGCATAGCCCTCGGCCGCCTCGCGCGAGCCGCTCGACACCAGGATCGCCGCCAGCCGCCCGAACGGCGGCATGGCGGCATTGCGCCGCTCCTCGATCTCGCGGTCGAGGAAAGTGTCGCGGTCGCCCGAGACGAGCGCCCGGATCACCGGGTGCTCGGGCATATAGGTCTGGATCAGGCCGCGTCCCGCAATCGCGGCGCGGCCGGCGCGCCCCGTGACCTGGCTCAGGAGCTGGAAGGTGCGCTCGGCCGCGCGCGGGTCGCCTTGCGCCAGCCCGAGATCGCCGTCCACTACGCCGACCAAGGCGAGGCCCGGAAAGTGGTGACCTTTCGCCACGAGCTGCGTGCCGATGACGATGTCCACCTCGCGCTCCTCGATGG
>JBOHJE010000129.1:0-13543 GCA_050728375.1 Methyloceanibacter sp. | reverse complement strand
CGCCGATAGCGCGCGCGGAGCCCTTCAGCGTGTGGGCCGCCTCGATCCACTCCTTGTCGGATTGGGCCTCGCGCAGCCGCTCGAGGTAAACGAGGGACTGAGAGCAGAAGAGTTCCAGGACCTCCCGCTCGAGGTCCCGCTCACCGAGCGTGTAGCGGGAGAGATGCACAAGGTCGACCGGACGTGACGTGAACTTGCGCGCCTCAGAGGATCCCGATTGAGCCAACGCCGCCAATTCGCTTGCCATGACTGCGGTCTCCCTCACCAGCTCAGCCGTTGCGCACCGCTCATGCTCCCCGAATTGGACGGTATTTTGTTGCGGTGCAGTAAGGCCCGGGGCGATCGTGAGGCGGCACCGCGCCCCGAACTCTTAGCGCCTGCAACCAAGCTTTTCGTGGTGTAGGCGATTCTGGCCGCGTGTGGAGCAAAATTGCTTTGCAATGGTAACGGCTTATCCGCCATCAACCATATTTGCCGATTAAGCTTTTTTTAGCCCTAAAAATTCGTTAACGATGTTAGCAGAGGGGGAATGAGCGTCGGGAGCCCTTCCGGCTAAGTTTATGTCCGGAGATTTGGGCCATTATGCTGACGCTTAGCGCCGCGGCCAGCGGGCTTTTCAGGCATGCAGGCGCGGATTCTCTAGTGTCTAGTGGTGCGGTTGCGAGGGACGCGTGATGGCGCAGGAACAAGCGAAGACGCCGCCTGGGAAAGCTAAACCTGAAACGAACGAGGATACCAAGGGCCCACTGGAAGCAGTGATGCGGAGCAACGACGGGAAAACGGGCGACGCCCCGATCCTCCAGCGCGGTTCCGACCTTCCCCGGCGCTCCTCCCTGGCGGAGAGGCTCAAGGCCGAGCAGCGCAAGCGCGAAGAGCCACGCCGCGACGAGCCGAAACCAAGACGCGAGGAGCCGAAGCAGGAAGACAAGCCTGCCGAACTGGCCGAATCGCCGGCGGGCTCTCCCCCGCAAAGGCAATTCGCCAAAACCCGCCGCCCGGCGGGTCCGCCACCCCAGCGCCGGCTGGCACCGCCCGCCAATGACGACATTCCTTCGATCGGCGGCCTGATTTTCGCCCTGCAGCAGAGGCCTTCGCGGACGCCTTTCCTCATCGCGCTCGCCGCCTCGGCCGTCTGGTTCCTCATTGGCGGCATTTTTGCCTTCGGTCTCATCTCCACCCAGCTCGCGAGCGGGGCGTCCGGCTTCCTCGGCAGCGCCTCCGCACTGACCGCCGCGGCTGCCATCCTTCTTCCGATCGTCATCTTCTGGTTCCTGGCGCTGCTGGTGTGGCGCGCGCAGGAGCTCCGCCTCATGGCGTCCGCCATGACCGAGGTCGCGGTCAGGCTCGCGGAGCCCGACAGGCTTGCCGAGCAGTCGGTCGCCTCGGTCGGCCAGACCATCAGACGCCAAGTGGCGGCGATGAACGACGCTATCTCCCGCGCCATCGGCCGGGCGAGCGAACTCGAGGCCATGGTGCATAGCGAGGTCGCGGCTCTGGAACGTTCCTACGGCGAAAACGAGCTTAGGGTCAGAAACCTGATCAGCGAGCTCGCCACCGAGCGCGAGGCCCTTGCCAACAACAGCCAGCGGGTCAGCGACGCGCTGAGAGGCGTCGGCACGCAAGTGGCGCGCGACATCTCGAATGCCAGCAGCATGATCGACAAGAAGCTTGCCGAGCGCGGCACGCAGCTCACCGAGTTGCTCGTCTCGCGTTCGAGCGAGGCTGCGGAGCAGGTACATAAAGCCCAGTCGAAAGTGGCCGAGGCCGTCCCGGGCCTGCTCGAGCGTTTGAGCAAGGAGCAAGGGCGGCTCACCACGGTCATCGACGTCGCCACCAAAAACCTTGCCTCGCTCGAAACTGTGGTCGCAGAACGGACGACGACCCTGGACAAGACCATGAAGGAGCGCACCGAGGCGCTCCAGACCTCGCTCGCCTCGCGCATCAAGGGTCTCGAGAACTCCGTGGCACAGGGTGCGATCATCCTCGACAAGACGCTGAAAGACCGCACGGACGCCTTCACCACGGCCATAGCGCAGAATGCAGGGGAACTCGACAAGGCGATGACCGAGCGCGTGCAGGCGTTCACAAGCCAGGTCGGTCAGAACACGGCGGCGCTGGACAAGACGTTGAAGGACCGCACCGAAGCTATCACCGCCACCGTGGCGCAAGGCGCGGTGATCCTCGACAAGACGCTGCAGGACCGCACCGATGTCTTTGCCGCAACGGTGGCCCAAGGCGCCGTCACGCTCGAAAAGACCTTGAAGGACCGGACGAATGCGTTCACGGGCCTGATGGCGCAAGGCGCCGTCACGCTCGACAAGACCATGAAGGACCGCACGGACGCCTTCACCGGCCTCGCCGCGCAAGGTGCGGTCACCCTCGACAAGACGCTGAAGGACCGCACGGACGCCTTCACCGGCCTCGTCGCGCAAGGTGCGGTCACCCTCGACAAGACGCTGAAAGACCGCACGGACTCCTTTGCGAACCTAGTCGCCGAAGGCACGGTCAAGCTCGACAAGACGTTGAAGGAGCGCACCGACGTGTTCGCGGCTTCCGTGTCGCAAGGCGCAAGCGCGCTCGAAAAGACCTTGAAGGACCGTACCGACGGCCTGACCGGGCTCGTGTCCCAGGGCGTCGTGACGCTCGAAACAACGATCGGCGAACGCACCGATGCGTTCGCGGCCACGCTGGACAAGAAGGCGAATGCGCTCAATAAGGCGCTGCACGACCGTACGGCGCAATTCACTTCGGCAGTGAATCAGGGCGCCATCGCCCTCGATCGCACACTGGCTGAGCGCGCCGATTCCTTCACTAATTCCCTCCTTGAGCGGGTGAAGAGTCTCGAGATCGCCATAACGCAGCAGACCGCTTCGCTCGACAAGACCATGGGCGAGCGTGCGCAACTCGTGATCACCTCCCTCGCCGAACGGCTCAAGGCCATCGATTCGACCTTCGGGCAGCGAACGGCCGAGGCGGACAAGATGCTCGGCCAGCACACGCAATTCGCCGAGGAGACGTTCGGCAAGCAGACGGCGCAGCTCAACCAGGTGCTCGCCAATAATTCGCAGATGATGCGGCAGACGGCCGAGCAGGTCGGGGCACAGTCCAAGGAGGCGGTAACCGTCCTCACCAGTCAGACGCAGAATCTGCGCGATGTCTCACGCGGGTTGCTCGAGCAGATCCACGGCCTTACCCAGCGCTTCGAAAATCAAGGTCAGGCCATTCTCACCGCGGCCAAGGCGCTCGACTCTTCGAACGCCAAGATCGACTCGATCCTCGAAGGCAGACATCAGTCGATCATTGCGCTGCTGCACACGGTCAACACGAAGGCGCAAGACCTCGACAACATGATGCGTAATTACGCCGGCATCGTCGAAGGCGCGCTCACGCAGGCCGAGACGCGCGCTAAGCAGGTGAGCACCGCCCTCGCCCGCGACACCGCCGGCCAGGCGCAGCAGGCTCTGGCTCAGATCGAACGGCTGCGCGAGGAGGCCCAGGGCCACACCGCCCATGCGGTCGGCGACCTCAAGAGCAGCTTCGAGACGGTCATCACGCAGATCGGCAGGCAGCTAGAGCAGATGCGCGGTCAGTTCGACCAAACCTCGACCGGCATGCGTGAGGCGGCCCGCCAGACGGCAACCGATCTCGACTCGCTGCGTCAGGAGATGCAGAAGCGGATGGCGTCCCTGCCCGAGCAGACGGCGCAAGCGACCGCCGCGATCCGCAAAGCGCTGAGCGAGCAGTTGAGAGAGGTCGAAGCCATCACCCCGGTGATAACCCGCGCCGCCACCGCTCAGGCGGCCGCGCCGACCGTCACGGCCGATCCCTATCGCCAGGCGCCGACGCCGCAACGGAGCCCGTCCCTCCCGCCTCAGGGTGGCGACTATGGCCTGCCGCCGATGCCTAAATTCGACCCAAGGGGCCGGCAGGTTTCGCCGTCGCAGGAGCCGGCCGATCTCGACCAGGTTACGGGCAGCCTGGCGCATCAGCTCTCCGTCGCCACGCAGCATCGGGGCTCCGGCGGCAACTGGCCGGTGAACGACATGCTGTCCCGCGGACCGGATGCAGACCAGAGCTACGGAGGCGGCTACGGCTCGCGGAGCGCCTCGCCCGCACACGGCGGCCAACTGCGCATCGACGAACTCTCCCGGGCGATCGACCCGCGTACCGCCGCTGAGGCCTGGCACAGGTTCAGGGCCGGCGAACGCGGCGTGCTCGGGCGTCATCTCTACAGCCCGGACGGCCAGGCGACCTTCGATGAAGTCTCCCACCGCTACAACCGCGACAGCGAGTTTCGCCTGACGGTCGAGCGCTATATCGGCGATTTCGA
This sequence comes from Methyloceanibacter sp., assembly GCA_050728375.1. Taxonomy (GTDB): domain Bacteria; phylum Pseudomonadota; class Alphaproteobacteria; order Rhizobiales; family Methyloligellaceae; genus Methyloceanibacter. The sequence continues at coordinate 9,213 of JBOHJE010000129.1, read as the reverse complement.
GCGGCTGCTTGGCGAGACCGAGCAGAGCGACCCCGAAGGGCGCATGCTGCAAAATTATCTAACCTCGGAGACGGGGCGCGTCTACCTCTTGCTCGCCCACGCGAGCGGGCGGCTGCGCTAACCCCTGATCTCTAGGCTCCCCTGCTTGGCCCCTCCTTCCGCAAGGAAGCGAGGGGCCAAGCACATCCCGGGTCCCGCGCCGCCCGGCGGTCCTCTCAAGCGCCTTAATAAAATCATGTCGCTTCGACCGCGCCGTTAACGGCTAATTAACCTTAGTTGCGATCTTATCAACCAACTCAAACGCAAAGATAAAACGCCATGGCCGCAGCCGCTCACCCCTCCCAAACGTTCCAGTTCCATGGCCGCACCTTCCTTGCCTTCGTCCTGAGACCCGAAATGCCGATCGGCCGCTGGATCGCCGAGGCCGATACGTGGCTCTCCCGCTCGCCGGGCTTCTTTGCCGGAAAGCCCGTCGTGGTCGACGTCTCGAAGCTGCTTCTCACCAAGAGCAAAATGGTCAAGCTGATTGCCGACCTGGGCGCCCGCGGCGTGCGCGTGATGGGCATGCTCGGCGCGGACCCGTCCTGGACCGACACCGATCTCCCGCCTGTCCTCTCGCCGAGCCAGACGGCCGAGCCCGTGCCCGCGCGCGAGACCTCACAGTCGCCGGCGGTTGAAAAACCCGCCGCCACATCGCTGCTGATCGATTCGCATATCCGCTCCGGTCAGTCCCTCTTCCATGGCGGCGACCTGACCATCGTCGGCTCGGTGTCCTCGGGTGCTGAGATTGTGGCCACCGGCTCGATCCACATCTACGGCGTGCTGCGAGGCCGGGTGATGGCCGGCGCAGACGGGAATCCCAGTGCGCACATCTTCTGCCGACGCCTCGCGGCCGAGCTCGTTGCAATCGACGGCTATTACCGTCTGGCCGAGGAGATCGAGCCAAACCTCCTCGAGAAACCCGTTCACGCATGGCTGGAAAACGAAGCACTCAACATCAAGGCACTCGATTGAGGCAAGGAGGAGCAATGGCGCAGGTCGTCGTAGTGACATCCGGAAAGGGCGGGGTCGGCAAGACGACTACGACTGCCGCGCTCGGCGCCGCTCTCGCGCGAACCGGTCAGCGCGTGGTCGTCGTCGATTTCGACGTGGGCTTGCGCAACCTCGACCTCGTCATGGGCGCTGAGCGGCGTGTCGTCTACGACCTGATCTATGTCGCGCAAGGTACCGTGCGGCTCCCCCAGGCACTGATCCGCGACAAGCGCATCGAGACGCTATTCCTGCTCGCAGCCTCTCAGACCCGCGACAAGGACGCCCTGACGGACGAAGGCGTGGAAAAAGTGATCCGCGAACTGCGCGAGTCCTTCGACTGGATCATCTGCGACAGCCCAGCCGGCATCGAGCGCGGCGCGACGCTTGCCATGCGTCATGCGGATCTCGCAGTGGTGGTGACGAACCCCGAGGTGTCATCGGTCCGTGATTCCGACCGCATGATCGGCCTGCTCGACGCAAAGACGGAGAAGGCGGCGAGCGGCGAGCGCATGGAGAAGCATCTGCTGCTAACCCGCTACGATCCGGTCCGCGCCGGCCGGGGCGACATGCTGAGGGTCGACGATGTGCTCGACATTCTGTCGCTTCCGCTCCTTGGCATCATTCCCGAGAGCCAGGAGGTGCTTCGCGCTTCGAATGTCGGCTCACCGGTCACCCTCAGCAACCCGAAGAGCGCGCCGGCCCGCGCCTACAGCGAAGCCGCGCAGCGTCTGATGGGGATCGACGTGCCGCTAGCCGTCCCCAGCGACCGCAGCGGCCTCTTCAGCAAACTGTTCGGTAGGAGAGCGGCATGAGCTGGTTTGCGCCATTCGCGAGACGGAGATCCGCCTCGGTCGCGCGAGAACGTCTGCAGATTCTGTTGACCCATGAGCGCGGGGCGGACGGCCAATCCGACCTGATCCCGATCCTGCGGGAGGAGGTGCTTGCGGTCGTCGCCAAGCACGTCTCGATCGATGTCGACAAGGTTCAGGTAAAGATCGAGCGCGGCAAGGCGGTCTCGCTGCTTGAGATCGACATCGAGATCCCCTGCGATCCTGAGCCAGCCAAGCGAAGCGGGCCCGCTCCCCGGGCCACGCGCTCTCATCGCCTGGCGTCCGCTGAGGCCCAGTAGTATCGGGCGCTGGTCGGGGTGCTCCCTACCGGCGCTGGAGGCTCCCCAATTAGATGCCCGGCCGGATCGCCCCGTCCCGTAGGGTGGGGTGCGGCCTGTCTGCTGCCCACGCTGGGCACGTTGCGTTTTGCCCACCCTACGTGTCTCATGTCTCTTTCAATGCGAGCCAATGCTTTGCGTGTTGAAGATTGATAACGCCGCTTGCGCTCCAATTTCGCCATGAACTTGAGGACATGGGGTTCAGGTGATGGATCGGCCGCACGCCAGCCCTTTCCTAGCCATGCGGCGAGACGTTCAAGGTCGTCAGACCACATCATCGTCGTCAGACCACATCATCAAACCTGTCCGTTGTGCGGGGGTTAAAGGCCACCTCGTAGATGGCCCGCGGGCGTCCCTACCGCCGCGCCGCGACCCAGGTGGTCGTGTCTTGCAGGACCTCGGTGAAGGCCTGATTCAATGCGGCGATGGCGTCGTCGGGCTTGTCGCTCGCGGCCGGCACCCGGGCGTTGAAGCCCCTGGTTGCCACAACCCTGCCGGAGCCCGTGTTGACGAGCTTGGCGAAGATGTCGACCTCGGCCGAGACTTGCGTGCCCGAGACGTCGATCTGGAAGGCGCGGAGCTCGGTGGCGAGGCCGTATTGGCCGGTTGTGCTGCTCACGGCCTTGACCGCGCCGGAGTTCTGGAAGCTCTCGATCATGCGGGCCTGCACGAGGCGCGGCAGCCGGTCGCTCCAGGCGACGCCCTTATAATAGGAAACCTGATCGGCCTCGGGTCGGACCATGAGCCGGTTCGTCTCGAGCGCATGCACGGTCGTGGGCTCGTAGACGACAAGCTGGAAGGGAGCCGCCCGGGCGCTTCCGGCAAAGGAGCGAGGCGCAATCAGGTCGTAAGTTGCGGGCGGTTTGGCGCCGCCAGAGGCTATTGCGCAGCCCATCAGGCCCAGGCAAACGAAACCCGCAGCAAGAATCGGCGCCGACCGACGCATTTTCGATCGCCCCCTGTTACCCGAAGCACACCCGTTGGCCACGGAAGGTGCGCTATTGTCCCCTCGGAGTGTATTCCGGCACCTGGGTTCCACCAAGTAAAAATCCCCGGGGATTCTCCTCCAGTTTCTCCAGAATCCGGTTTAGGGTTGCCGCGGCGCGGCGCCCTTCCCGCATGACAGAGGCGAATTCCTGCATCCCTTCATTGGCCTGGCGGGTCAGACCGTCCATGTTGTCTCCGAGAGAGACTTCGAGCTTACTGCTTAAACTCTTGAAAGATTGGGCACCTTCGCTCACGTTGGTGATCGCCTGGCCGATCTCATCCCGCTTCGCGTTCAGCATCGAGGTGAATTGCTCGACATTGGCCAGGGTCGTGGTGATCGATTTCTCGTTCTGGGCTACGAGATCGTCGAGCCTGCCGATCAGGACATTAGCCTTGTTCAGTGCCGCAGGCGCCGCGTCGAACAGGCCCTGCCCCGCGCCCCGATCGGCCAAAATCACCGGCACGGGACTTTCCGCGCTGGCCACGAGCAGTGGCGAGTCGGGCGTGCCCGGCGTGATCTGTATGCCGCTGCCGCCTGTGATTCCGAGCGACTGGATGCTCGCCCGGGAGTCCTCGCGGACCGGCGTGTCGTCGCGCACGCTGATGAGCACTTGGACCCTGCGGGCGTCCTCGGGATCGAGGGCGAAAGACTGCACCTCGCCCACCTTGATGCCGTTGAAGCCGACGCTCGAGCCCGAGGTCAGCCCCGCGACAGAGTCCTCGAACACGATCAGGTAGCGTTTGCCGCCACCGGCAAAGTTGCTCATCCAGAAGACGAAGATGAAGGCGAGCGCCAACACGCCTATGACGAAGCCGCCGATCATCAGATAGTTGGCCTTGGTTTCCATTCGACGGACTCCTCGAAAGTCACGCGGACATCAGACGATTACCTTCGCTCCTGCGTCGGAGTCGCAGCGCGCGCCCGCTCGCCACAGAAATATTCCTTGATCCAGGGGTGGTTCGGATGGCGCTGCAGCTCGCTCGGCGACCCCGTCCTCACGATCTTCTTGTCGGCGAGGACCGCAACCCTGTCGCACACGGTGAAGATCGTATCAAGGTCGTGGGTCACCATATAGACTGTCAAGCCAAGCGTCTGTTGTAACTTGTGAATTAGGTGGTCGAAGTCGGAGGCGCCGATGGGATCGAGGCCGGCGGTGGGCTCGTCAAGGAATACGATCTCGGGATCGAGCGCGAGCGCTCGGGCCAGCCCCGCCCGCTTGCGCATGCCGCCGGAAAGCTCAGAAGGAAACTTGTGCGCCGCATTCGGCGGCAAGCCCACCATCGACAGTTTGAGAAAGGCGAGGTCGTCCATCATCGCCTGCGGCAGATCGAGATGCTCCCGCATCGGCACTTGAATGTTCTGAAGCACGGTGAGCGAGGAGAACAGCGCGCCGTCCTGGAAGAGGATGCCCCAGCGCTTCTCGATTTCCAGACGATCCTCGGGGGACAGGGACTTCGCGTTCTGCCCGAACAGGCCCACATCGCCTTTGTCGGACTTCACCAAGCCGGTGATGACCCGCATCAGCACGGACTTGCCTTGGCCCGAGCCGCCGACAATGGCGAGGATCTCGCCGCGATAGACGTCGAGGCTGAGTCCGTCCCAAATCTGGTGGCTGCCGAAACTCTTGGCGAGCCCGCGGACGCGTATGACCACCTCCCGGCCGTTCTCGACGATCACACCCCGATCCCCGACAAAAACATGGCGAACACCGCGTCCAGGATTATCACCAGGAAGATCGATTTGACGACGGCGCTGGTCACATGCGTGCCGAGGGACTCGGCGCTGCCTTCGACTTTCAGCCCTTCGAGGCAGCCCACGAGCCCAATGATGACAGCGGCGAAGGGCGCCTTGATCATGCCCGCCATGAAATGCTGGAGGTCGACCGCCTCGTGCAGCTTGTCGATATAGGTCGCAAGGTCGAGTCCGAGCATGCCGAAGGCCATGACGCCGCCGCCGGCAAGGCCCATCAGGTCGCCGAGAAAAGTCAACAGCGGCAGCGCCACCACGAGAGCGAGCACACGCGGCAAAACCAGAGTGTCCATGGGGTCGATGCCGAGCGTGCGCATGGCGTCGATCTCCTCGCGCATCTTCATCGAGCCGATCTCGGCGGTGAAGGCGGACCCCGAGCGGCCGGCAACCATGATAGCGGTGAGCAGGATGCCCACTTCGCGCAGCGCCAGGATAGCCACCATGTTGACCGCGAAGGGTTCGGCGCCGAACGGCTTCAACTGAACCACGCCCTGCTGCATGACGACCGCGCCGATTAGGAAGCAGATCAAGGCAATGATCGGCACGGCGCGGAGGCCGGCATGGTCGAGATGATGGAAGAAGGAGGTGGTGCGGAAACGCCAGTGTTGCCTGAACAGCCGCAGGAACGCCGCGGTGACCTCGCCCAGAAACGCGGTGAGTTGAATGGCGTCGCTCCAGACACCGGCCAGCGTCTTGGTGAGGTCGTCGGTCATCTGCCGCAAGGCGCTGCGCTTCTCGATCTGCGGCAGCTCCCCGCTGCCGCGGCAATGCACCTCCTCGATGAGGATGCGGAAGCTTTCCGTGGCGCCCGCATAGTGGGTGCGAAGGCCGCCCTTCTGCCATGCTACTGCCGTGCGCTGGAGCAGCCAGGCACCCGCCGTGTCGATCTCGGCGATGCCGGCGATATCCATCTCGCCGGTGAAGTCGGGCGTCGGCGGAATCGGCACGCGCAGGCGCTTGAGCGCCGCATCGAGCTGGGTTGCCTCGGCGACGGTCCAGGCGCCGGTGGCGATCAGCCGAAAGGTCGTGCCCCTGAGTTCGACCCTGAAGCCCGGCGCGCGGGCTTGCGTCGGCAGGACGAGCTGCTGGTCGCGCTTGAGCATGGAAGAGCTTAGCTTACCGGTTTACGCGAGGCGCCGACGCCGTTGGCAATGCCCTGTTTTTGAACGAAATCCCAGGAGAAAGAAAGGCGTTATGGCGGGTTCTGGGAGTGAACTTAGTGCCGCTCCACGCTTGCGCCTCGCGGTGACCGTCGAACGGTGGCCAATCAGGGGCGAATTCACGATCTCCCGGGGCTCCAAGCGCGAGGCCGTGGTTGTTGTCGCGGAGTTCAGCGACGGGAGGTATAAGGGGCGCGGCGAATGCGTGCCCTATGTCCGCTACGGCGAAAGCGTCGAAGGCGTCGTCAGCGCGATTGAAGGCTGCGTGGCGGCGGCCGGCGCCGGGTTGAGCCGGTTATCGCTTCCGACGCTGCTTCCCGCGGGCGCCGCGCGAAATGCTCTCGACTGCGCGTTGTGGGACCTCGATGCGAAGCGGAGTGGCCTGGGCGCGGCGGCGCTTTCGGGACTCGCTCCGCTCCGACCCGTGCAAACGGCCTTCACCATCTCGCTTGGGCCGCCTGAGGTCATGGCGGCGCAGGCACGGGAGGCGCAACACTTTTCCCTTTTGAAGCTCAAGCTGGGGGGCCAGGGCGATGCCGAGCGGCTCATCGCGGTCCGCGAAGCCGTCCCCCAGGCGCGGCTCATCACCGACGCGAACGAGGCTTGGCAACCTGCTGACGCCGAATCGCTTTTAGCTGCCGCCGCCGAGGTCGGCATGGAGCTTGTCGAACAGCCTCTTCCCTCCGGCAATGACGACCTGCTGGCGCGCATCGCGCGGCCCGTGCCGGTGTGCGCCGACGAATCCGTGCATGACAGCGCCTCGCTCGCGGCACTTGCCGGCCGCTACGACGTGGTGAACATCAAGCTCGACAAGACCGGCGGCCTGACCGAGGCGCTGGTCACGGCAGAACGCGCCCGCGCGCTCGGGCTGAAGATCATGGTGGGAAGCATGGTGGCCACGTCGCTCTCGATGGCGCCCGCGCTTCTCGTCGCGCAGGACGCCGACTGGGCGGATCTCGACGGCCCGTTGCTGCTCGCGCGCGACCGCGACCCGGGGATCACCTACAGGTCGGGCTCGGCCTTGCCCGCGCCGCCAGCGCTTTGGGGCTGAGCCTCGATCCCTCCAATGATGAGCCCACCTTGCCAGCGCCGCAGCAGCGCAACGGCGCACAACGCCCCGATCAGAGCCAGCAGCGCCATGACGCCGTAGGCTTCATCGCCAAGCGTGCGGTAGAGCGGACCGCTTGCAATGGTGATTGAGCCCAGCACGAGTCCGGCGACCACCGCGGCGTAGAGCCCTTGTGCCGTGCCGGCGCGGTCCTCCGGCACGGCATTGGCCAGAAAATGGATGGCGGCGATATGCGCAGCGCCGAAGCTCATAGCGTGCAGGGTCTGGAGCAGCGCGGTCGCCCAAAGCGGAGGATCGATGGCCATGAAGCTCCAGCGGAGGGTCGTCGCGAACCCGGCGAGAAGCAGTAGGCGCGAGGCGCCGTACGCCGCGATCAGCCGTCCCGACATGGCGAACAGGAAGACCTCGGCGATCACCCCGAGCGACCACAGCGCGCCGATCGTCCCTCCCGAGAGTCCTTGCGCACGCCAGTGGAGCGACCCGAAGGCGTATAGGAGCGCGTGGCTGCCTTGGATTAGGCTTGCCGCGAGCAGAAACAGGAGGAAAAGGGGGGTTCCGGCCAACGCGAAGGCATCGGACAGCTTGAGCCGGCGAAGCATTGCCAGCGCGGTGGGCCCCCCGCCCTCCATATTACGCGGCAGAAGATGCGTCCCCACGGCAGTCAGCAGCGCCGCGCCGAGAAGCAGCGGCAGCACGGCGCCGGGACCGAGCGTCTGGATTGCCAAGCCCGCGCCCAGGCTCGCCACGATGAAGCTCAGCGACCCCCAAAGGCGGACGCGGCCGTAGTCCAGGCCTCTGCTGCGGATGCCGCTCACGGCCACCGCCTCGATCAGCGGCATGATCGTCGTCCAGTTGGCCGCGAGCAGGATTGTTGCGAGCAGCATTTGCCAGAAGCCGGACGAGATCCAGAGCAGAAAGAACGAGGCCACCGAGCCCCAGGCAAGCAGGATGAGAACCGCGCGACGGTCGCCGAGCTTGTCCGCGGCGAAGCTGATGGCGGGCGTGAACAGGATGCGCGTGTAGAGAGGTGCCGCCAGCAGCACGGCGATCTGGTCGGCATCGAGCGCACGCCAGCTCAGCCACACCGGCAGATAGGGAAGGTAACAGCCAACGACGAGGAACAACGCGGCGTAGAGAAAGCCCAACCGCCAGACGAAGGAGAGGCGGCCGTCGCGCGCTTCAGCGGGATTTGTCATGGACGGTTAACGAATCCCTCGGCGTTCCTCTGTATAGTCCGCCTTACCTCGACGCCGCGCGGGCGCTGGTTCCTCGATGAGTATTCCCGCCGCAATCGCACGGAAGAGACGCAAATGCTGCTCGATGCCATCGCCCGGCTCGAGACGGCGGTCCTCAAGCCTCAGGGTAAGGACGCGCCGGCGAGCTTCTTAGGCGAGCTCGTGGAGATGAGCGAGGCGATCGCGAGAACCCGCCGCGAGATCGCGCAGATCAAACCGCCCCACCGGTTCGACAAGCCGCTCATCCTGGCGAGCGAGGAACTCGACCAGATTGTCGAGGCGACGGAGAAGGCCACTTCGGAGATCCTGTCGGCTGCGGAGGAGATCCAGGAGGTTGCCTGGACGCTGCGCGAAAAGGGCATGGATGTCGAGAACTGCGACCGGATCGATCAACGCGCGACCGATATCTATACGGCGTGCTCCTTCCAGGACATCACGGGGCACCGGATCGCCAAGGTGGTGCGCGTGACTCCGCTTCATCGAGCAGCGCATCAACGCCATGATCGAGATCTGGGGTGTCGACGAGATTGCCTACAAAGTGGATGACATCGCGCGGCGGGTGGAGAGCGCCGCGCGGGGAGCATGGGACGAGGACCCCCTGTTGAACGGCCCGCAGCGCAGCGGCGAGGGCCTGAAGCAGGCCGATGTCGACCGTGTGTTGACGGAGCAGCGCCGGCACGGGCAGGCGACGAACGCCGCGACGGAGAGCGAGGGATTCGAGCGGCCGGAGCCGCTCACGCTCGCCAGGCTCCATGCCGTCAAACGGGCCGCTCTATTCGGATGATTCCACCATTATTTCAGCGTCTTATGCG
>JBOHJE010000128.1:0-4735 GCA_050728375.1 Methyloceanibacter sp. | reverse complement strand
CCGGCCTCGCCATGGTGTTCACCGGCCGGCGCCACTTCCGGCACTAGCTGTCATGCCCGGACGTGATCCAAGCATCCACGCGGTTTCCGGGCCGCGCGAAGAGGCCCCTGGGGCTTAGCTCGCGAGCCGCTGGATCAGATTGACGATCAGAAGCAGAACCACGGCCCCAAGCGTGGAAGTGAGAATGGCGCCGACGAGGCCGCCGCCCAGCGTCAAACCAAGCCCGAGCCTCGGGAACAACAGAACCGCCACAAACGCACCTGCGATGCCGATGATGACGTTCCACAAGAGGCCGAAACCTGCGCCTTCAACCACAATCCCCGCGAGCCAACCCGCTATGGCGCCAACAATCAGAGCAACCAGCACACCGACGATATCCATGAAATCCCCCCTTAAGATTATGCCACCCATTGTCGAGGTGTTGAGCGTAGCCGAACCGCGTGAATCGCGCCAGCAGCGCCTACAGGCTGAAGGTCGTGGCGAAGGCGGACCCGCCCCCGCGATCGAGGCTCGACTGACCGCTCAAGGAGGACGCTCATGAAGGTGTCGGCCGCCTTATCGCTGGCACCAACGCTGCTTCTTGTGCCTTTGATTGCCGCTCCAAATCCGGAAAGCGGTGCAGCGGGAGCGAAGACTTTTGCCGGGCCAGTCGACATCGGCGGCGGCCGCAACATGTATCTGGCGCGGCGAGGCAGAGGCTTCCCCACCGTGGTTTTGGTCGGCGGCCTTAGAGCGTCTGCCGACGACTGGAGTCTTTCCGAGAATTCCGCGCCGCCGGTATTTGCTTCGGTCGCCAAGTTCACGCGGGTTTGCGCTTACGACCGCTCTGGAACGCCGGTCGGTGAGAAGCCGAGCAGGAGCGATCCCGTGCCAAAGCCCGTCAGTGAGGGTAAGCGGTGAAGCCGCGTCAAGATGAATCACCCCAACCCTTCCATCCGACTTGCAAGCGCTGTGCGCGCAAGATCGCGGAGGGGAATGGGTGGGTCTGGACTACTCAGGCTTCACGCGGAGCAGCAGAAGGAGACCGGCGATGAGGAAGGCGAGGCTCGTGGCGATGCCGAAGCGTTGGCTGCCGGTCATGGCGGTAACGGCCCCGATCGCGAGCGGCGCCGCGAACGCCGTAACCTTTCCGGAGAAAGCGAAGAAGCCGAAGAACTCCGTCGTCGTCTCGGGCGGGCACAGGCGGGCGAGCAGGGTGCGGCTCGCCGCCTGGATCGGGCCCGAGGCCAAGCCGATCAGGATGGCGAAGGCGAGATAGGCTTGCTCGCCGGCAGAGGAGAACGGTGCGCTGCCCTGTGTCTTCGGGTCGACCGCGAAGCCGAACAGCACCTCGTCGCGGTCGATCGAGACGACGCCGATGGACGCTGCGATGAACAGCGCAAGCGCGCCTACGATCACCGACTTCGAGCCGAGCCGATCGTCGAGCACGCCGCCTGCCGCCGCGCCGATGGTTCCGGCGATGGTCAGCACGATGCCGAACAGCCCGAGCTCCATGGCGCCCCAGCCGAACACGCTCGCTGCATAGATGCCGCCGAAGGCGAAGATGGCGCCGAGCCCGTCGGCGTAGAGCATGCGGGCCAGGAGAAATATCGCGATATTAGCGTGATTGCGCACCAGGTCCTTCACCGCCTCGGCGAGATGGCTGAGGCCGGCGCGCACGACCGCCCTATCGAGCCGCCCCGTCGGCCGGTCGGGCGTGAACAGGAAGAGCGGCAAGACGAACACGAGATACCAGGCCGCGGAGAACGGGCCGGTCAGCCGGTCGCCTTCGCGCGCCGCCGGATCGAGCGGCACGAGGGGCTGAAGCCCGAGCATGGTCTTCCCCGTCGCGGGATCGGCGACGACAAGCCCCGCGACCAGAACAAGGCTGACAAGCCCCCCGATATAGCCGAGCGCCCAGCCGAGGCCCGACAGCGTGCCGAGGCGCTTACCCGAGACGAGCGAGGGCATCATGGCGTTGGTGAACACGGTGGCAAGCTCGGCGCCGATCAGGGCGAGGCCGAAAGAGATCAGCACAACCGGCATCAGGCTGAGCTCGCCCGGGATCGCGAACCAGAGGCCGCACTGCCCGATCACGAGCAGGACCGAGAACCCGGCGATCCAGGGTTTGCGCGGCAGGCCTGCGTCGGCAATCGAGCCGAGCACCGGCGCCAGCAGCGCCGCGATGAGCTGCGCCACACCGGTCGCGTAGGCCCAGGCGGTCTGACCGGCCGCGGCATCGGTCATGAAGCCGCTAACGAAATACGGCGCGAACAGGAAGGTTATTACGAGCGTATAGAAGGGCTGCGAGGCCCAGTCGAACAGCGCCCAGCCGAGCAAAGCGCGCGTGCCGGCGGGCTTGGTTGCGCTGCCGGAGGACGAGCCGATGCCGCGCGTCTCACCTGATATCGCCTTACCCCTTGCCATCCAGCACGATCAGGTGGTTCGGCAGCTCGTCGGCGTTAGGGTGTCCCGGCGGGAAATGCCGGGCGAGGATCTTGCCGCAGGTTTCGATCGCCTTAAGGAAGCCCTCCTGCCGCCGGCCTGTGCCGATGCATTCGGCGAGATTGGCGATCAGCTCCTCCCAGGTCTCCGGCGGCACTTTGCGATAGATGCCGTCGTCGGCGATCACCTCCGCGTAGCGCTCGGCAGCCGAGACATAGATGAGAACGCCGGTGCGGCCCTCCGTCGTGTGCAGGTTCTGTACGAGGAATTGCTCGACCGCGCGCTGATGCGCGCGAGCGCGCTTAATGGAGCTTGGCGTGGCGGCGATGCGCAGCGGCTCCCACTGGGTCAGCACCGCTCCGGCCAGGAATACGATGAGTTGCGCGAGATAGATGTACTCGACGGGGCACTTGGTGAAATGGATCAGCGGCAGCGGCACGGCGAGCGCGATGAGCGAGGCCCCCATCAGCGCGAAGGCGCGATAGCTTGCGGAGGCGCGCGCCACCACGACCACGATCTCGCCGCTCGTGTCGCGTTCGGCCCGGGATATGGCCTGGGCGACCTCCGCCTGCTCTCCCTGGGTGAATGGCTTCATCGGCGTTTCGTCCTACCAGCCGCCGGAGGCGCCGCCGCCCCCGAAGCTCCCGCCACCGCCGGAGAATCCTCCGCCTCCGCCTCCGCCTCCGCTGTTCCACCCGCCGCCGCCGCTGGAGCCCCCGGACGGAAAGAAGATCGGCCCGCTCGAGCGGCCCGCGCGCGTGGCGTAACGCGTCGAGCTCCACAAGCTGTAGGAGATCCAGAGAATGATGATGATCCAGAACAGAACGGTGAACCAATCGATCGCGGCATCGTCGGCGTCATGGCGGGCCTTGGCGCGCGCCTCGACCTCGGCGGCATCGCCGAGCAGCACCAGCGAAATATCGCGCACGCCGTCCTTGATGCCGCCGGCGAAATCGCCGGCGCGAAAGCGCGGCAGGATGGCGTTGTCGATGATGATGCTGGAAAGCGCATCGGTGAGGACCGGCTCTAGCCCGTAGCCGACCTCGATGCGGACCTTGCGCTCGTTGGGCGCGACGATGAGGAGCACGCCGTTGTCCAGCTTGCCGGTCCCGATGCCCCAATGGCGCCCGAGCTGGTAGCCGAAATCCTCGATGGGGGAGCCCTGGAGCGACGGCACGGTCACCACCACCAGCTGGTCGGTGCTCTTGTCCTCGAGCGACTTGAGTTCGACCGTCAGCTCCTGCTTGTCGACCTCGCTGAGGAGGTCGGCGCCGTCCACCACGCGCCCGGTCAACGCCGGGAAAGTGGGCTCCGCGCTCGCCGGCCCCGTCGCCGGTCCAAGGAAAAGAAGGAGCGCCAGAGCTGGGGGCGCCCAGGCAGCGAAACGCAACGGCATGGCGGCCATGTAGCCCTCGATGCGGCCCGAGGCAAAAAGGACCGGAGGCTAGAACTTCACCTCCGGAACCTTGGTCGTCTCTTCCGCCACGGTGAAGTTCTGCATGGGCTCGGCGTCAGGATAAAGCAGTGCCCGCCACCAGCGGCCGGGGATCGTCCTGATCTCCGTGTTGTAGTCCTTGACCGCGGTGATGTAGTCGCGCCGGGCGATGGAGATGCGATTCTCTGTGCCTTCGAGCTGGGATTGCAGCGTCAGGAAGTTCTGATTGGATTTGAGATCCGGGTATCTCTCGACCACGACGAGCAATCGTCCGAGCGCGCCGGACAGATTGCTCTGCGCCTCCTGGAATTTCTGGAAGGCCTCGGGATTGGTGAGGATGTCGGGCGGGATCTGGACTTGCGTCGCCTTGGCGCGCGCCTCGACGACATCAGTGAGCACCTTGCTCTCCTGCTCGGCGAAGCCCTTCACCGTTTCGACGAGATTAGGGATCAGGTCGGCACGGCGCTGGTACTGGTTCAGCACCTCGCTCCAGCCCGCCTTGGCCTGCTCCTGCAAGGTGGGAATCGTGTTGATGCCACAGCCGGCGAGCAGCGTGCTCGCGAGGACCAGAAAGACTGCACGGGAAATGCCGCCCGGTCGGACATGCACCAATGCCAGCATGACCTTCTCCCTAGCTCGAATCGCACTCGTGTATTGAGCGCCGGACCGAGTGACAAGAGCTTTCGCCTAGCTGCCGACGCCGGTGGAGCGGAGGCGGGGCGGCTTGGCGGTCGGCGCGGCCGCGCTCATGGCTTCCTTCAGTTCCGGAATGTCAAGCGTCTGGGTCGGGAAGGCGAAGTCGATGCCCTCGTTTTTGAAAGCGCGGCAGATCGCGAAATTGATATCCTGATTGACGTCCATGTAGGTGTTGTACTC
>JBOHJE010000127.1:0-16594 GCA_050728375.1 Methyloceanibacter sp. | reverse complement strand
ATTCCAAACAGCGCATCGCTCGAGCAACTCTCCAAGATCGCCCATCTTCATTCGGCAGCAATCCAAAAAGCACTCGAAGATTTGCGTGCCACAGAGACGGAACTCGACGATGTGGGGGAACAAATTCGGGGTGCCAAAGACGTGGTGGAGCGGACGGACGTGCGAGCACCCGTGCGCGGGATTGTCGTAAAGGTCCACCGCCACACTCCTGGAGGGGTGATCGGAGCTGGCGAAGTCATGACTAAAGCAGCCTGACCCGCTTGGACATGCGTGATTTCTCTCGGGTTCACCCGTGCTTCAATGATCAATTCGTCGTTAGTTGGGAGCAACTCTCACCAAACAAGCAGTCCGCATGTCTAAAAAACCGACAGAGGTCGCATCATGCAGCGCCGAAGTCGTAGCCTGAATCGAGGCTGTAGCGATCGCAACTACTCCGCGAGGCCTATCAATGTCGGGGAGGCGTTGATGAGGCGGGGGGCCCTGCAGCCGCTTGCTGCTTCTCTTCTCAGACTCAGCGGCGCCTACGCTTGTTAACCATAAGCTAACCATTTGGAAGCCATTGCCGCTAATTTTTGGTAAATTTTTAGTAACTGGCGGACGGCTCGATGTGCCCCCCTCGTACTAACGAGTCCGCTGCCAGGAGCGGCTTGATCCCAGTGCCCCCCGCACCCCATAGCCGCAAGTTTTTGGGCCGGAGCATTGCTACCGGCCCTCTTTTTTTGCCAAGGCAGGAGCGAGCCCATTTAGGGGCCGCCTAACGAAGGTGATTAGGATCGCGCGGGCTGTGGCACTCCCCAAGGCCGAGCTAGACGGCGCCAGCGATCCCGACAACCGTTGCCTCCTTCGTAGTCTTCACCCCTTATCAAGGAATGGGGTTGAGGCTATGGCGCCCGCCGAGCGGGCTGCCGTCTCTCCCTGTGTTACGTGGACGGCAAATAGGAACGGCCTCAGATAGTCCTCCTGAGGCCGTTTCTGTTGAATGGCCCAGTGCCCTCCTGTGTTAGTCTGCTGAGAGGCGCGAGGCCGAGACGCCAAATGACAAATCTCCGCGTGCAGGTTGTTTGCGATGAGATCCTCGTCACACTGCCCGGGTCGCCTTACTCGGTTACCTACTACAAGCCGGATAATTCCCCGCAGCTGCTCGCAAGAAAAATCCCAACAAAGGACGACCTGCGCATTCCGATGACCGTGGCGGAGTTTCTGCCCAAAGCCTGGAAGCTCGCTAACGACAAGGCGCGAGAGCTTGGCTGGATCATGTGAGGAGTCGGCCTCGGGCTGGGTGGATCTCCACTAAGGTGCCCGCAATAAGGGCGGCTGCGGATTCCCTCGCGCTCCTCACCCCCGTCAATAAACTCAGAATCGTAATCGCTGAAACCGGGCGAGGATTAAGCCGTGCTGTGGCTGAAACCTGCGACAATGCGGCGTGCTCCCGGCATTCCTTGGGATCGCTTGGCATTTTGCGTGGCCTTCCTCGGGGGCGAGGACGCATCAATCGATCCGTCTAAGTGCGTAGAGCTTCTCCTGCGACTGGGCCGGAACCATCGCCACCACCCCGTGCTTGGGCAGCATGAGCGTCCCGAGAGGAAGCTCGGTGTTGCGCCCGAGGCCATACCGCAAACCCCGACACGGCGACACGGGGCACTGGAGCGTGGACTGCTCGAAATGGGCGAGGTCGAACTTCGTACAGCGCAACAGAAAGTCCGCGAACCCCAGGGACCGCCGTAAAGCAAGGCTAAGCGGCGGTTCGTTACGTCAAGCGGCAAGACGAAACCCGGTAGTAGGGCTCCGCCATGCGGTCGCATCCCTCCAGTCCGCAGGCTCAGCGGCATCGAAGGTGGCGATGTGGACTCGCCCGTCTAATGGCTGCTAGCGGCGTCAAACCTTAATGCCACTCTTCGGCAAATCCATCGTACTGGCAGCGCAACCGCGGCGGCTTTGCGAGCGCTCATTGTGATTTCCGAGCTTCCGGTACGGGATACGAAGTTGGCTCAAGCCTTAGTCTTAGGCGTCTCCTTCAGGGGCGGAGTCTTCGCAGCAAATTTGGACGATAGCCACCACATCGCGGCTGCCAGCGCGCCGTTGCCTAAGATCTGCAGCCAACTCCACAATTGCGACCCATGGTAGTCTCCAGTGAGATTGCTGTAGAGCAAAGCCAGGGTGACCAGGGTGAAGGCTGTGGCCAAACCCACCATGAGAGGCCGTTGGCTCTCTGGATTGCTGGCAGCAAGCCATGCAGCGACCGCCGTGCCCAAGACAAATCCGCCAGCCCAGCGCACCCAGCCGGGATTAACCGGCACGCCGGGATCATCGCTTAGAGTGAACATCCCCTGGGGAAACAAAAGAAGCGTGAGGCCGAAAATCGCCATCAAGACGGCCACCACATAAAAGATGGTGCCTGCCGTGTGCGAGTCGGATCGAGTGGTGTCAGACATTTCCTCCTCCCGATGCGTAGCAGTTATTCGTCGGCTGAAACATCATACACCCTCAACGGTTGCCGAGTAGCGAGTGGTTCTCATGCCTCTTAGGGCTGGCTCCGCCCTTTCCGCCTTGAGTATGGTGGCTGACCCAATTTTGATGTTGATCAACCGAGTGTCGAAGGGAGTTCCCCTTAGGCATAATTTTCCTTTCCGATGCAACTTTCGACCAAAATGCGGCACGGTTAGCCTCGCTATAAGTTGCAACTGCCGTTGATGCTGTTGGATGGATCCTCCCGCCGCTCACGCCGGAAACAGGGGTTCGAAACCCCTACGGGGCGCCAATGTTATCGCCGGCAATCGTCCATCCGCAACGACCGATCGTGAGTGCGGGCGGAGGCGAAGCAGCCGCTCTCCCAAGCTCTCTGTTCAATCGAAGCCCATTTGGCCTTAGAACTACCCGGGATCCTGCCGCGGCGCGGTGACGTTACACCACGGCAAGAGGAACTCTCCAGAGATACGGGGTAACGAGGGAATGGCCGGAAAGCAGCACGAAGGCGGGGTTTCCTATCGCAAACCCGGCCTCGACTATTTCGAGGACCGCGAGCTCAAACGCCATGCGGGCGTCTTCTATTTGTGGGCGCTCGGCGTCGCAGCGGTGGTCTCCGGCGATTTCTCGGGCTGGAACCTTGGTTTCGCCGTTGGCGGCTGGGGCGGCATGTTCCTCGGCGCCATCGTCATCACCATCATGTATCTCGGACTGACCCTTTCCATCGCCGAGATGAGCCCGGCGCTGCCGCATACAGGCGGCGCCTATTCCTTCGCGCGCACGGCATTCGGCCCGTGGGGCGGCTTCATCACCGGCGTGGCCGAGAACATCGAATATGTGCTGACGCCTGCGGTCATCGTCTATTTCATCGGCGCCTATCTCACGGCCATCTTCGAGACGCCGGCGGAGTTCCAGCCCGCCTTCTGGATCATAGGCTACGTCATCTTCGTTGCGGCCAACGCCCGCGGCGTTGAGCTGTCCTTCATGGTGACCGCCATGGTGACGCTGCTCGCGATCGCGGTCCTAGTTGCCTTCTTCGTCAGCGCGATTCCGTTCATCGATTTCGGCCAATACGCGCTGAATATCGGCGCGGACCCCGTGACGGGCGCGGCCGTGGAATTACCCGAGGGTAATGGGCCGTTTCTGCCTTTCGGGGTTTACGGCATTCTCGCCGCCATGCCGTTCGCGGTGTGGCTGTTCCTGGCGATCGAGCAGCTGCCGCTCGCCGCTGAAGAGTCGGTCGATCCGAAGCGCGACATGCCGAAGGGCATCATGCTCGGCATGTTCACGCTGATCGTCCTCGGCTTCCTCGTGCTCATCATCAATCCGGCGATCCCCGTGGAGCGCAGCGTGACGGACGCCTCGGGAGCCGCTACCACCGTGCATGGCGCCTTCGCGCTCGGCACGTCGGCCGAACCGATTCTCGACGGCTTCCGCGCGATCTTCGACCTCCACGCCGCGGGCGCGCTCGCGCTTGCCGCCGTCGTTGGACTGGTCGCGAGCTTCCACGCCATCATCTTCGCCAGCGGCCGGCAGATCTACTCGCTGTCGCGGGCCGGGTACTTCCCGCATTTCCTATCCCTCACCCACGGTGAACACAAGACGCCGAACATCGCGCTGATCGCCGGCGCGTTGCTTGGCCTCGCCGTGATGCTGGTCGTGTGGTTCACCATGGGCGGAGAGGCGGCGGGCTCGTTCATCGGCGGAGTCCTCCTCAACATGGCGGTGTTCGGGGCCATGTTCTCCTACCTTCTCCAGGGCCTTACCTTCATCCAGCTTCGGCGTCGCTTCCCGCATATCGAGCGTCCCTACCGGAGTCCCTTCGGCATTCCCGGCGCCGCGGTCACGATCGTCATCGCGCTCGTCACAATCGGCTTCCAGCTTGCCGATCCCGTCTATCGGACGGGCGTCGTCGGCGTGGCGATCTGGTATGCCCTGGCGATTCTCTATTTCGCGGCGCATGGTCGGAAGCGACTGGTTCTGTCGCCCGAGGAGGAGTTCGCGGTGAAGCATCGTGAGGGCGCGGGCAGGGCGTAGTCCTGCACCGGTCCTGGGACGCGGGAAAGCTTCATTTGTTTCAATGACCAGAGCTTCGGCGGCATACGGCTAAAGAACTTCAAGACGCTGTTCACCGCCAAAGATACCTGGCGTGGGCAGGAGAAACGCTGAAGATCCCAGCGCTTGTACGACCTGCGGTGGGATTCGGGCGAGCAATACGACATCGTCTTCAACGGCGCAGCTCCGACGCGCGGAGACTTCAAGACGTCGCCCGGCCGGTATTCAGGCTAGGATAACGGCTGGATCGGACTCTATATCACGCCAGTGCAAACCCAGTTCTGGGAGGAGGACCTGAAGACGCACCCGAATATCCCCTACAAGCCGCTCAGTGTGGGCTCCTACGAGGAGATCCCGCCGGCATACCAATAGAGGGTCCGGATCGCACAAAGGGCGGCCCGTCGGCCGCCTTTTTTGCGTAACGACACGAGTCGCAAACCCTGATGTCGAGGGGGTTGGCAAATCTTCCTGCCAAGGGCAGGAAGTCGTTGACGCCAAAGCCGGGCATTTTGAACTGGCAATCCAGAAGAATGCCAGCGCCGGAGGCTTGCGGATGCCGATGAAGCTCACCCTTGCTGCGATCACGAGCCTTCTGCTCACGGTTCCGACCGTCGCCCAGGTTCCGGCAGCGACGCCTCACAAGCTCTACGCGATCCTTTGCAATACCGAGGATCAGGCCATCGACTTCGCCTCCAATATGGCCGCCGGCAACACCGAGCCGATCGCGATCGACCTCGTCAACAATACGGCCGGCGCCGAAGTTTGCGGCCGCTTCATCGGCCATGCCACGGTCGAGATCGAGAAGACCGAAAACCGGAACGGCGGCCTCTATATGCTCGCGGGCCTCCGGTTCGTCGAGGACGGCAGGCTTGGCTGGACGGCGAGCTGGGTCGCGCCCTTCGACGCGACCGGCCTCGTCCGCGGAACATAGGCCGGACGCTCCTTAGTGTCAGCCGGCCCTTCCCCTTCCTTTTCTGCATCCGAAATAGGCAGATTTCCGAGCCAAATGGCGCGAGGCTTACCAGAAGTCTGCCTCGTGTTGCTCTACCGCTCTATTGGACGCCGATCATTGAGCGTACGCTTTGAATGTGTTGCGAATCATTATTTTGCAGTGCAGCATTTAACTCACGAAGGTGGGCCTTGGCGGCGACGCAGGAGGGCCTGTATGATACGGCCCCGGCGGTAGAGGGAAATGAGCCGTAACAGGATGAGGTTACGTCCACTCTGCCGCAGGGCTTTAACCTTGCATGCATCTTGCATACGTCATAACTCGGCATGGAACAAATCGGGTTATGCTGCGTTGCAGCATTTTTCCGGAGGTCAAAGGCAAAGTTCCAGCCAGTCTAGGGAAGAGTGAGGGAGGTTCTGTCCGTAGCGGACACCCAAGGGGTGCTTTTCGAGGCAACTCTTTTGAGAGGGCACCACGATGCCGACAACTCTTTCGCTAGCCCTAATGGCTGGTTTGCTCCTCCCGGTTGAGACTACGAAGCAATCTCCGACGGCGCCGCCCCATAAGCTCAAGGCCGTCCTCTGCAAATCCGAAGACCAGGCAATCGCTCTTGCCGCCGGCATGGCGTCCAACAAGACCGAGACAATCGCGGTCAACCTCGTCAATAAGTCGGCCGGAGCCGAGGTCTGCGGCCGCTATATCGGCCATGTGAAGCTCGAGGTCCAGAAGACCACCAACCAAGGCGGCGGCCTCTTCATGTTGGCTGGCCTGCTATTCGTCGAAGACAACGCGATCGCCTGGACAGCGAACTGGATCGCCCCCTTCCAGGGGGTCAACCTCGAGCAGGGGACGTAAGCCATGCCCGTACCTATGCCATCAGCCGTGGTTCTGATCGTCTGCAAGACCGTTCTTACCGGTCCGGCAGACCCCAACGCTGCCTATACCGGGTACGAGAACCGGGAATGGGCTACCGAACACTCCATGATGATCTGCCGCCGGCAGGAAGTTCCGCTCTACGACGTGGCGGAAGCCCAAGGCGCCGACGCTCAGCCGTTCAACGAGCAGCGCTGCTGGAGGTCGGGTGTCATGCTTGGCGCCGGCTGGGATGCCGGTCACCGGAATTCGCCCTGGCGCTTCTGGCGGGTGGCCTGCCCGGTCCCGATCGTCAGGAAGAACCCCGACGGCAGCGAGGAAGTTATTGCCTGGAAGCTCCCTGATTGCGGTCATAGGGAAACGGTCGTCTGCGAGATAGACACCGAAATCTAGGAGCGTAATCTAGTCGTCTGCGACAGCGGAGGACGTAAGCATGCCTCTCTGGTCCAAGGTTGCGGGCGGCCTGGTTATCGCCATCGCCCTGATCGGATTTGCGGGGTTCAAGGCCTACTCGGAGAAGCTTGGGCCGCTCGTCCAAGAGTACGGCACGACTTATTATAATGGCCAGGGGCCGGCCTCTGCTTATAATGGCCAGGGGCCGGCCTCTGCGCCGGTCGCCTGCAAGCCTCGGACTGAGATCCTTGCCGCCATCGCGCAGGTCCGTGCCAAATACGATCATCTGGCCGGCGATAGTCTCGTCTCGTTCGAGCAGCGCGCGGCTGCCTTGAAAGGCCTGCCGCCGCTCGACGTCGAAGAGCTCTACGTCATCACCGAGGACGAGGAGTTGCGCAGCGGCGAGATGGTGGTTTTCATCGGCATTAGGGCCAATTGCGTGACGATGGTGTTCGGGCTGCCCGCCCGCACCTATCACGAGCTCATCGGACGCGCCCCGGCGCGCGCTGCGAAGGACCCGACGTCGTAGCCGATCGGTCGTGGCGCGTCCTTGCTTCGGCGTTCAAGGTGTCCGATTCTCGACCCATGGCGAGCGTGGGAATCGATGTGACGCCGGCATTGCCCAAGGGGCGGCTGCTTTATGCGGTGGGCGACATTCACGGCCGGGCCGATCTCCTTGACGAGCTTCTTCATAAGATCGAGGCCGACGCCGCCAAGAGCGGGGGGACCTGGACGCGCACCCTCGTTTTTCTCGGGGACTATGTCGACCGAGGTCCCGGCAGCCGGGAGGTGATCGAGATATTGCTCGGCGGGCTGCCCAGGGGCTTCGACGCGCATTTTCTCAAGGGCAACCACGAGGCGATCCTGCTCGATTTACTCGCCGATCCGTCGCGGCTCGGTCACTGGCTGATTAATGGCGGCGACAAGACCCTGGCCTCCTACGGTGTCGATTGCAGCTCGCTTGGGCTCAGGGCCGCCGAGCCCGAGGCGTGGCGCGAGGCTTTCGCCGCCGCTCTTCCGGACTCGCACCTACGGTTCCTGGAAAATCTCGAGCTCAGTGTCGCCTGCGGCGACTACCTGTTCGTCCATGCCGGCGTGCGGCCCGGCATCCCGCTCGACAGGCAGGACGAGTCGGATCTGGTGTGGATTCGCTACGACTTCCTGGACCACACCGAATCCTTCGGCAAGGTCGTGGTGCACGGCCACACGCCGGTCAGCGAGCCGACGATCCGGCCGAATCGCATCGGCTTGGATACAGGCGCGTTTTTTAGCGACCGGCTCACGGCGCTGCGTCTTCAGGATGGATCGCAGCGTTTCCTACAGACTTGAGATTATTAGGATCGGCCGTCGGAGGCTTCCGCCGACAAGCCGCGCAGCCTCGCCGTGAGACTGCCGACGCTACTCTTGTCCGCGCGCTTTGCCCTGCGGGCGGCGAACCGTTTCGCCAGCGAAGTCTTCCCTTCGCCCGCCTGATCCGGCTCGCCCTCCTCATCATGCGCTTCCAGGGGAGGGGCGTGCTCTTCGGCGGGCGGGTCCTGCTCTTCCGCCGGCTCATACTGCTCTTCTGGCTGCTCGTCGTGCGGCGGGGCTGCCTCGGCCTCTGGCGCTTGACCCATTTCCGGCTCGGGGTGAGTGCCGTTCCCGGTACGGATTCCCTGCCACGCGGCATCCGGTGGCGGTGCCTCGGGGGCCTGCGAGTAGTCGGCGAAGGCCTGGGTCATCTCCACGGCCAGATGGGCCTGCATCCCCTGATTGCGGGTGATGGTGAGGATCTGGGAGGCGAGCCGCGTCAGCTCGCGGCGGAGGAAAGCATTCTCCTGAGCGCTCGTGCGCGCCCGCTCGAGCTCCTCCAGGGTCCTCGACAGTTCGGCGTTCAGCCGCTGGCTCTCGGCCACAGCACGCGCATCGGCTTTGGACGATCCGCGCATTCCGCTGGCGCTACCGCTTTCGAGCGCCACTCGAAGCCGGTCGATGTCGGCCCGCTGATTGTGGACCGTGGCGCGCGCGATTTTGAGCGCTTCGGACTGAGAGGCGACGGTGTTGCGAAGCTCGGTGTTGACGGTTTCGAGATCGGCCAGGGCCTTTTTTGCGGCTTTCAGGCGGCTATCCAGGTCGGGCAGGCGGCGCTTGATGGTTTGCTGAAGAACCCGGTTCGCGTTCTCGTTTTCCTGAAGCTGGGCCCTCACGCCCGCCAGCTCGTTGTTGAGCACCTGAATGTCGACGCGGCGCTTATTCGCTTCGATCAACTCGCGCGCGGCCTTCTCCTTCGACTTATCGAGCGCCATTTCGAGCTTGCGAAGCTCGATGGCGAACTCGGCCCGCAGCTGATCCTTGTCGGCCTGGATGTCGGCGAGCGACATCGGCATGGTCGCCTCGAGCCGGCGCGTGGTTAGCTTCACGGCGCGGTTCCACAGCGGCGAGGCAAGCATGAGGGCGAGCAGGCATCCCAAGAAGAAGCCCAACGCTCCGAACATCACCCATTCGATCATCGAAACCAGCTGCTCCCGGTTCAGCGCCCACGCGCCACTTATACGACGCCGTTCGGGCAAGCCTAAGCGAATGTGGCGCCTCTTTTGAGGCGCTCCCGCAAGAACCATTTTTGCCAGGCTTCAATAGCGCCAAACTAGAACGGATTCCAAGTCGGCTCACGAGTATATTTCAAGTAACCGACATTGGCGCCGAGACGCAGCCCGACGCCCGACCGGATTGGGGCTAGAACCATGTCGTTGCGGGTAAGAAAAGTGATGCCCACGCCACCGACTAGATAGGCCGAACCGTCCACGCCGGCAAATGTATTGAAGATCTCGCCCGGGCTTTTCAAGTCGTAGACCAGAACCATGGTCTTGGAGCCCTCGGCGCCGAAATCGTAGCCGAGCGATGGCCCCTGCCAAAACACGCGGTGCTCGCCGGCATCCTTGGTGTATAGCACGCCTTCACCATAGCGCAGCCCGGCAATGATGGCGCCGCCGGCCTCCTCGCCGAGGATATAGCCGTTCGGCCTGCCGGAGCGCTGGAAGGCATATTCCACCACTTTGGCAAATCCGACAGACACCTTTCCGAAGAAGCGGTGCCCTGTCTCCTTGATCTCGTCCATGGAGAAGGTGCCCTGATCCTGGGCTTCGGGCGGGACATAGATCTGGCCGCCCGGAGCGCCCTCGTAGGGTCTGCCCGCGCCGCCGGGGTCGCCTTGCGGATAGGCGCCGGGACTTTGGGGACTGTAGGCCCCGCTCGAATTCGGCGGCGCGAGCGAGCCCGGTTCGCCGCCATAGCCTCCGCCGGGCTGCGGCGTGATCACCATGGGTCCGTCGGCCTGTGCGAGAACGGTCGGCTGCGCGTCGTTTGCCGCGCCCGGTTCCTTCGCCGATGCCGTCACGATCAAGGTTGAGGCGATCGCCGTGATTGCGGCAATCGTGGAGAGTGTCAGACGCATGACTTTGCCCTCTCGCGCCCGCGCGGCGTGCCCTGCCGACTCAGGCGAGTTCGACCGCTATGATTTGCGGAAACTATTACCAAACTGTGGCTGGGTTACCGGGGGGTTAACGTCTCGCGGCCCCAAGCGATGAAGCTTGGATTGCGCAAGCCCGATCCGGTCTTGCCGTATCGGAGCGGTTCGCCGTTCGCCTCGGTCACGATGCCGCCCGAGGCTTCGAGCACGGCTTGCCCAGCCGCCGTATCCCATTCCATGGTGGGGCCGAAGCGCGGGTAGACATCCGCATTTCCGCGCGCGATCTCGAGGAACTTGACCGACGAGCCGGCGCCCGACTTCTCGGTGATGTTGAGGCCCGAGAGGAATTTCTCGGTCTCCGGATCGAGATGTGACAGGCTGACGAGGGCGGTCAGACCGTTAGGATCGCCGGCACGCGCCTTCAGTCTGGTCTGCGGCAACGCTGCGAGGTCGGCGCCTTTCGCGCATGGCGCCAGGTCGGCCTCGATCGCCATGCCCTCGGCAATCGTCACGGCGAGCAAAGAGCGCGCGGGCGCAAAGACGAGACCGAATCGCGGACAGCCGTGATCGATCAAAGCGATGTTCACGGTGAAATCGGTGCGCTTCTTGATGAATTCCTTCGTGCCGTCGAGCGGGTCGACGAGAAAGAAGCGGGATCCGAGGGGGGCCGATCTGTCGCCGGCGGTCTCCTCGGACACCACCGGGATATCGGGGGCGAGACCCCGGAGCGCCTCAAGGATGATGGCGTCAGCATCTCTGTCGGCTGCCGTCACCGGCGAGAGGTCGTCCTTGTGCTCGACCTCCGGCCCCTTGGCATAATGCGCCATGATGGCGGCGCCGGCCTTCGCGGTCGTGTCCGTCAACACCGCGGCGGCGTAGCCGAAGTCGAAATCCATGAACACTCGGTTCATCGGCAAGGTTGTCTGTCTTGGGCTGACAAGGCAAGATGCTTGAAAGGGCCCTTGATTCGTTTTGCGCCTGTGCATCGTTGCAGCTTCTTAAGGCGACGCGCCCTCATGTAACAGAAATCGCCACGGGGGCCACGCTCATCTCCGCTCACGGAGCGGACGCGAAGGGAAAGAGCCATGACAGAACCGACGGCAATCGGCGACCTCGAGCTTGCCGCACTCGTCTCGAGCCGCATCTGCCACGACGTGATCAATCCTGTTTCCGCCATTTCCAACGGCCTGGAGATGTTGGCCGAGGAACCGGACGAGGGCATGCGCGAGGCGGCCATGGACCTCATCCGCAAGAGCGCCAGCCAAGCCTCGGCGAAGCTGCAATTCGCCCGCCTTGCGTTCGGGGCTGGCGGGTCGTCGGGCGCGGAGATCGATCTTCGCGACGCGGAGAAGGTCGCCCGTGACTTCGTGCAGGGCGCCGGCAAGCATCAAGTCGCATGGCAGGGACCGCCGATCACTCTTGCCAAGGATAAGGTCAAGCTGTTGCTGAACCTCGTCGCCCTCGGGGTTCTGGCCTTGCCCAGAGGCGGCACGATCAATGTCGAGATCGGCGGCGCACCGCCGCATGTGAGTTTCACAGTGCGCGCGAAGGGAGACGCCTCGCGGCTCAACGACCAGGTTAAGACGTTACTCACCGGGGCGAATGGCGTGGCGATCGATGCCCATTCGATCCAGCCTTACTACGCCGGCAGGGTTGCCGCCGCGGCCGGCATGACGGTGACGGCGGAAGCGCGCGATGGCGAGGTGGAGTTCAAGGCGGTCTGATTTCCTGGAAAACGACCCCGCCAAGGCAAAATCGGCGCGGTGGTCAACGGAACGTAAACCAGAACTCACTACAATCTCCGTAAGTGCAGGGGGGGCTTGAGGGCGCGGAATCGATCCGGGTCATGGGTGGGGCATGGACGAGTTGTTATCTGAATTCCTCATCGAGACCGGTGAGGGGCTTGATCGGCTCGACGCCGAGCTCGTTCGTTTCGAGCAGGATCCGAACAATCCGAGTGCTCAACGCCATCTTCCGGCTGATCCACACCGTCAAGGGAACCTGCGGGTTCCTCAGCCTGACCCGTTTCGCCAAGCTGGCCCACGCCGCCGGGACCCTCATGGGCCATTATCACGACGGCGGCCGGTCACGGTCGAGGGGTGAGCGTCATTCTCGCCAGCATCGACCGGATCAAGCTGATCCTGACCAGGCTCGAGCGAGATGGAACCGAGCCACCGGGGGTCCGATTCCGACCTCATAGGCGAATTGCAGTGCTCGCCGAAACCAGCGTGTTGGCGAACTTCGTCGAAGATCCCGTCCGCGGGGTGCCCGATTTCAATATGAGTGCCTACCCGGGATCTTTACCCGTGCGGGTGACGTTCGATGAGCTCGAACGCGCGTGGCGCGCGGCTCCCGGTCCCGAATTGGGACAGGCCTCAGCCCCTGTTCGCCCATAACGGCGATGCCGTCCCAGACAGCAACGGCAAGGAGTCGCATGCACGCGCGCAGACCGTGCGCGTCTCGGTCGATTCGAGCATCTGATGACGACGGTGAGCGAGCTCGTGCTCACGCGCAATCGACTGCTCGACCTCATTCACCGGACCACGAAAGCGAGTTCAAGTCACCCTTGCAATGGCTGGCCACCGTCACGGCCGAATTGCAGGAGGGCATCATTGGGGGGGCGTGCTCCGGTTGAAGCCGTTGAGCTACGAGGCCAATCCCGCAAATCTCGACCCGCGCTGGACGCACCGGGTCGACGACCAACTGATGGTCGTCCTCGACATGGATAAAGTCCTTGATTTCAATCAGTTCGGAGTTGCTGCCTAACCGCCGTCGGCGACGACGGCACGTGGGAGGTACCTATGAAGCATTGTTTGGTGGTGGATGACAGCGCCGTCATTCGCAAAGTGGCGAGGCGTATCCTCGAGGAGCTCAGCTTCTCCTCTTCCGAGGCCGAGAACGGGCGCGACGCGCTCGATCAGTGCCGCATGTCGATGCCGGATGCGGTGCTCCTCGATTGGAACATGCCGGTCATGGACGGCATCGCCTTCCTCGTCGCTTTGCGCAAGGAGGAAGGTGGCGCCGCGCCGCGCGTGATTTTCTGCACCACAGAGAACGACGCCGAGCACATCACCCGCGCCATCTCGGCCGGCGCCAACGAATACATCATGAAGCCGTTCGACCGTGACATCATCGAAGCCAAGTTTCACGAGGTCGGCCTGATCTAGCGCCCGAGTGTCCCATACTTAGCCAGGACCCAACGATGCAAGAAGCGGTTACCGCTCCGGCTGAGCACTTGCGTGCCGAAAGACCCATAAGAGTGATGGTCGTGTACGATTCCGCCGTTGTGTGCGGCCTCGTCTCGCGCTGGATCGAGGAAGAACCCGGCCTCAAGGTCGTCGCCCGCCACGCCAATGGCAGGTTCGCGGTCCAGGACGTGGCGCACAGCGCGCCGCCGACGTGATTCTGCTCAACATCGAGATGCCGGTCATGAACAGCCTCGAAGCGTTGCCGCTCCTGCTCAGGGCGCGGCCCGCAGGCCGTGACGGTTCAAGAATCGTATTTCTTCCGCGACAAGGTGCCGCTCGACTATTTCGTCAACGACATGCTGCCGAAGTTCATGGCTGAGCGGGATAGCCAGAAAAACGGATCAGGGTTTGGTGCGCCGCGGCCGCGGCCGGGCAGGAGCCTTATTCGCTCGCCATGGAGCATGCCGAAAGGAAGCGGCAACTCGCGGTCTCGACCGTCGAGATTCGTGGCAACGGATTTCGTGCAGGAGGCGCTCGCGAAGGCACACAAGGGCCTCTACAGCCAGTTTGAGGTTCAGCGCGGCCTGCCCCTGTGTCGCTGCTCGTCAAGCATTTCCAGAAGGTCGGCGCTGGATGGGAGATCAGCCCGGAGATTCGCAGCAAGGTCTCCTTCCGCGAGCACAGTCTGCTCGGTTGCTAGGACCTCGGTCAATTCGACGTGATCTTCTGCCGGAACGTCTGATTTATTTCGACAACGCCATCAAGCGCGCCGAGCTCACGCGCCTTTGGGCACAGCTTGCCCCCTGACGGCTATCTGGTGCTCGGCGCAGCAGAAGACCGTGAGGGGCGTCAGCAACGACTTCATGGCCGTGCCTGAGGGCCATCACGGCATTTTCTGTCTCACGCCCGCAGCCGCCGCGAGGTCTCGCAGCCAAGAGAAAGCGCGCTCGACGGTCGTTGGGGCGATACAGGATGCTGCTTGGCCGAGGCCGGAGAACGCTCAAGGCGGCGAAGGCCAAGGCGTCGAGGCGCTGCACAATCGAGCTCGATGCCGAGACCGCCGCCCTGCTGCATCAACGGGCCAAAGCGCGTGGCTTGAGCGTGGCGGCGCTGCTGGCCGAACTCGCCGGCGGCTATGCGTCCTGCGCGACAGCCTGACCAAATCCCAAAATGCGAATTTGCGCTGGCGGCGTCAGGCAGCCGCTTCGTCGGAATCGTCCTCGGGATTGCGCAGCACGTAGCCGCGGCCCCAGACCGTCTCGATATAGTGTTCCCCGCCGGTGGCGGCCGCCAGCTTCTTGCGGAGCTTGCAGATGAACACGTCGATGATCTTCAGTTCCGGTTCGTCCATGCCGCCATAGAGATGGTTGAGGAACATCTCCTTGGTCAGCGTGGTGCCCTTCCGCAGCGAGAGCAACTCCAGCATCTGGTATTCTTTGCCGGTCAAGTGGATGCGCTGGCCGTTGGCTTCCGTCGTCTTGGCGTCGAGATTGACGACGATGTCGCCCGTTTTGATAACGGAATGAGCGTGGCCCTTCGAGCGGCGCACGATGGCGTTGATGCGCGCGATCAGCTCGTCCTTGTTGAACGGCTTGGTCATGTAGTCGTCGGCCCCATAGCCGAGACCGCGGACCTTGGTGTCGATATCGGCCGTACCCGACAGGATCAGAATCGGCGTATTCACGCGTGCGACCCGAAGCTGCTTCAGCACGTCGAAACCGTTCATGTCAGGCAGCGTCAGGTCGAGTACGATGATGTCGTAATCGTATAGCTTGCCGAGATCGATGCCCTCTTCGCCGAGGTCGGTAGAATAGATATTGAACCCTTCGGACTTGAGCATCAGCTCAATGCCCTGCGCCGTCGCGCTGTCGTCCTCGATCAACAAGACTCGCATTGAATGCTCCCCGACCGGCGGCGCAACGTTAATCCACAGAATCGATGTGAGTTCTGTAAGAAGTCTTAACGCGGCTACGATTTGGTATCGTTACTCGCGCTTAGTTGCCTCGACCCGCCCTTGCATCAGCTCCGTTAAGACACGTGAATCAAAATTCGACTCCGGTGGCAAGCGTTAGATGCTGAAGAAAATCTCATCGCAAGCGGTTGATTTTGAATCGGCTTCCGAACGAGCCAAGCAAACTAACGAGCGCGCGACAGGTCCCGATTCAGCATGGGCGTCGATAGAGTTGTGGACGAACTCGCGCGCTGGCGGCGCGCGCCGGATCGTTCCGGGCATGGAGCGGCGCGCGCGTCCGGAATGACCGTACTCGGATGATTCAGCTTGAACGGCGCCTTACCCGGCGTTGAGCGCTTCCACGATGCGGATCACGTCTTCGTACGCTTGGCTCTGCGGATGGCGTACGGGCAGGGGCGTTTGCGCGCGGATCGACTCCGGCACGCGCGGATCGCGGCAGACGACCCCGGCGAACTTCGGTTTGAAACCGAGATATTCGTGGCAGGCCATCGCGAACTGCTCGAACACCTTGCGTCCCTTGGTGCGGTTCTCGGCCATGTTGACCACCAGCCACGGCGCCACCTGCGCGCCCTGCAGGCGCAAGAGCTTCACCATGGCGTAGGCGTCGGTCAGCGCGGTGGGCTCTTCGGTGGTGACGAGGATGAGCCGGTCGGCGGCGCGCGCGAAGCGCAGCACGGTCGGGTCGATGCCGGCGGCGAGATCCAGCAGCACGCGGTCATAGTGCGGCGTCAGCTTCACTAGGCTGTTGGCGATGCGCGCGACTTCCTCGTGCTTAATCGCGCCCAGCGCACCCGAGCCCGAATGGCCTGCTATCAGGTCGAAGCCGCCGCCGCGCCCCGGCCCGCCCAGCACCGGCGTCACCGCCGCTTCCAGCTCCAGGAACCCGCGCACCACCGAGTGCACGTCCGCCTGCGGCCGCACGCCGAGCTGCACGTCCACATTGGCCAGCCCCAGGTCGCAATCGACCAGCAGCGCCCTCTGCCCGGCGCGCCCGTAGGCGATGGCGAGCATGCTGGAAAGCCACGTCTTGCCCACCCCGCCCTTGCCCGAAGCAATGGCGAAGATCGGCGCCGCGCGCGAGCGCGGTGCGGGCGTTTCATTGAGAGCGGCGTTTGCGCCTGACATGCGCGTGATATAGCGCCGACAGTGATTGCGGAGGGGTTAGCGGCAATGCGAAGCTCGGTAAAATTGAGCCTAATGACGTGAAAATCACGCGTTCCCTGCTGCTCGCGGTTGCCTTAGCCGCGGTGATGGCG
>JBOHJE010000126.1:0-10598 GCA_050728375.1 Methyloceanibacter sp. | reverse complement strand
GCGGTGAGCAACGCTCCGCCGGTGCGGAAGGTGATGTAACGAAAGATGTTGAAGACGGCGAAGTCAGGCGCCAGCCCGGTCAACCAATACAGCATCGCTCTCCCCCTCGAAGCGCGGCGTTAGACCGTTGCGCCTTCTGTATCGAAGCGGTGCTTCAACGCCTCGACAAGCGGGCCCATGCGGCTGCCCAGCGATCCCTTGACCATGATCACGTCTCCTGGGCCGACCGCCGTGATTAGCATGGGTGCAAGCTGCTCGGCAGTCCTGGCGTAAGCGCCCTTCCGGCCGGCGGGCAAAGCCTCGAACAAAGAGCCCATCAATTCGCCGCAGGCAAAGACAACATCTACCCCAGCCCCGTCAACGATCTCGGCGAGCTCTTCATGGAGCTTGGCGCCTTCCTGCCCGAGCTCGAGCATGTCGCCGAGCACCGCGACGCGACGGCTGAACTCGCTGCGGGGCGTGAGCCCAAGTGTGGCGAGCGCCGCGCGCATGGAGGCCGGGTTGGCGTTGTAGGATTCATCGACGATGGCGACGCGGCCCTGCTTGCCGTCGATGACGAGGCGCGCGCCGCGGCCAGCCTGGGCGCGAAGGTCTTCAAGCGCCCGCGCCGCCGGCAAAAGACCGGCCCCGGCGACTTTCGCCGCCGCCAGCACGGCTAGAGAGTTGAGCACCAGGTGCTGACCCGGCGCTCCCAGACGGTAAGTGACGGTTTCGCCCATGATGTCGGCGGTGACGTTCGAGCCGCCGGACGCCAGCTCGCAGGCAAAAAGCCGCGCCTCGGCCCCATCGTTTTCCCCGAAGCCTACGATGCTTGCGCCGTGCTCGGCGGCGTGGCGGCCGAGCGCGGCGAAATGCGGGTTGTCGCGATTGATGATCGCCGTGCCGCCGGGCTCGAGGCCGCGGAAGATCTCGGCTTTGGCCTCGGCGATCTCGGCGACGGAGCGGAAGAAACCGAGATGAACCGGCGCGATGGTGGTTACGATGGCGATATGCGGCCTGACCAGGCGCGTCAGCACATCGATCTCGCCGGCATGGTTCATCCCAATCTCGAACACGCCGAAACCGACCGATCTCGGCATATTGGCGAGCGAGAGGGGCACCCCCCAATGGTTGTTGTAGGATTTGGACGAGGCGTGCACCGAACCGGTCGGCGAAAGCGCGAGCCTGAGGGCCTCCTTGGTGCCGGTCTTGCCGGCGCTGCCGGTGACGGCGATCACGACCGCACGCTCGACGCGGGCGCGCGCGGCGCGGCCGAGATCGTTGAGGGCCGCGAAGGTGTCGCCGACGCGGAGCAGCCGCTCCTCGTCGCCCGAGGGGAACATGTCACCCACCACGGCGCAGCCGGCGCCCGCATCGAGTGCCGAGGCAACGAAGGCGTGGCCGTCGCGGTTCGGCCCGCGGATGGCGATAAAGCCCTCATTTTGGGCGAGGCTGCGGCTGTCGATCGAAAAGCCCGACACCGGGGCCGCGTCCGCGCCAAGGCAGCGGCCGGAGGTGGCATTCACGATCTCGCCCAAGGTCCAAAGTGGATCAGTCAAGCTTCGCCTCTCGTTTGAGCGCGGCGGCAACCGCGTCGTGATCTGAGAATGGGATGACGGTTTTGCCGATTGTCTGGCCGATTTCGTGACCCTTGCCGGCGACAAGCAGGACATCCCCTCTCCGGAGCATGGAAACCGCCTCGCCGATGGCGGTGGCACGGTCACCGATCTCTATCGCGCCGGGTGCCGCAGCCAAAATCTGGCGCCGGATCGCGGCGGGATCCTCGCTCCGCGGATTGTCGTCCGTGACGATGGCGAGATCGGCCTTGGCCACGGCGGCCGCGCCCATCTCAGACCGCTTGCCCCTGTCGCGGTCGCCGCCACAGCCGAACACGAGGAGGAGGCGGTTCTCCACGTAAGGCCGCAAGGCATCGAGCGCCTTGGCGAGCGCGTCGGGGGTGTGGGCGTAATCGACGAAAATCGGTACGCCGCCTGGCGCCGTGCCGGCAAGGTCGAGGCGCCCCCGCGCCCCTTGCAGGTTCGCGAGCGCCGGCAGTATGTCCGTGGCAGTTCCGCCCGTCGCCAGGCAGAGCCCAGTCGCGATCAAGGCATTGGAGGCCTGGAAGCCGCCGACGAGCGGAAGCCTCACCGTGTGAGACTTGCCGCCATGCTCGACGACGAGGGTCTGCGCGAACCCGTCCAGCTCGGCTGAGAGGAGCCGCAGCGTCTCGCCCACGCGGCCGACGGTGATGGGCTCGAGGCCGCGCCGCGCCGCTTCGTCCGCCACGCGAGCGCCCGCCTCGCTGTCGACATCGACCACGGCGATGGCACCTTCCGGCAGGAGTTCGCGGAACAGGCGAAGTTTCTGCGTGAAATAGTCCTCGAAGCTCGCATGATAGTCCATGTGATCGCGGGTGATGTTGGTGAAGGCGCCCGCCGCGAGCGCAACACCATCGACCCGGCGCTGCTGGAGCCCGTGGCTCGACGCTTCGAGCGCGAGATGCGTGACGCCCTGCTTCGCGAGCGCGGCGAGGAGCGCATGCAGCTCAATTGGATCGGGAGTGGTGTGTTTCAGGATCTGCGTGCCGCGGGCGGTGGCGACACCGACGGTGCCGAGGCTTGCGGCGTCATGGCCCTGCGTCGCCCAGAGCTGGCGCACGAAGGACGCGACCGAGGTCTTGCCATTGGTGCCGGTGACGGCGACCGCCGTCTTGGGTTGAGTGCCGAAAAAGCGCGCCGCGATTAGCGCGAGGCGGCGGCGGGGATCGCTATCGAACACGACCGGGGCTTCGGTGGTGACGCCGGTCATGCCTTGCGGCACGAGAACGGCCGAGGCGCCCCGCGTAAGGGCGTCGGCAATGAACCTTGCGCCGTCGGTATTGACCCCGGGAAGCGCGGCGAAGAGAAAGCCCGGCCGCACCTCGCGGCTGTCGGCAGCGAGACCCGTGATCGGCACGCCGCCCCAGGACGCAGGCAGCGCCGCTTCAGGCCCGATCAACTCAGCCAGAGTCATGTCAGACTTGAGACCCGAAAAACGGCCGTTTCCCTCGAAAAACTCAAGGGCTTACTCCAGACCCGACTAAGGGCCGAGACCTCTAATAGGAGGCCGTGATCTTGGCGTCAAACTGGCGCTCGGCCTCATCGAGCTTGGGGGGCACGCCGAGGATCGGGCCGATCCGCGCTACGATCTTGCCCACGGTAGGGGCGGCGTTGACGCCCGCCGTCGCGTGGTTGTTGCTCGCGGCGACGCGTTGCGGCTCGTCGAGCATCACCAGAACCAGATATTGCGGCTCGTCGGTGGGGAAGGCGGCGAGGAAGCTCGTGAGCAGGGCCGAGGTGCTGTAACGACCGCCAACCACCTTTTCCGCCGTGCCCGTCTTGCCCCCGACACGATAGCCGACGGCGTCGGCGCGTTTGCCCGTGCCCTTCAACACGTTGAGGCGCATCATTTTGAGCATCGCCGCGCTGGTCTCTAGCTTCAGCACCCGATGACTGACCAGCTCGGCGTCCTCAGCGGTGCGCGGCAGGAAGGTCGGCGGGACCGAAAGGCCGCCATTGACCAGAGGCAGCGAGGCGGCGGCGAGCTGGAGCGGCGTCACCGACAGGCCATGGCCGAAGGAGATGGTCATGGTCGTCAGCTTCTGCCAGTTGGGGGGAATGATGGGCGCGGCGCCCTGGCCGAGCTCGGTGTTCACCGGACTGAGCAAGCCGAGCTTCTTTAGGAAGGCGCGATGGCGATTGACGCCGATCTGGAGCGCCATCTTGGCTGCGCCGATATTCGAGGAATAGATGAACACCTCAGGCACAGAGAGCGACCTGCCCTTGCCGTGAAAGTCGCTGATGGTGAAGGAGGCGTAGTGTATTGGGCTCGAGGCGTCGTAGCTCGAACGGAGCGAGGCAAGGCCGAGATCGAGGACGCCGGCCACGGTGAAGACCTTGAAGACCGAGCCCATCTCGTAGACCCCGAAGCCGATGCGGTTCAGCCGGTCCTTGTCGAGAGCCTGCTCGCGACGATTGGGGTCGTAGTCGGGAAGCGAGGCGAGGCCGACGACCTCGCCGGAATGGACATCCATGACGATGCCGGCGGCGGCCTTGGCGTGATAGAGCTTCACGGCGTCCCTGAGCTCTTCGCGCAGAACATGCTGGACGCCGAGATCGAGCGACAGAGTCACGGTCTGCTCGCCGGACGCCGTCTCGGCCTGCATCATGCTGAGCTGTGGGTTGTCGTCCACGAATTTCTCGATGCCGGCGAGCCCCTTGTTGTCGACATCCACGAGGCCGACGACGTGCGACGCCGTAGCGCCCATGGGATAGACGCGGCGGTATTCCTCAATGAAGCCGAGGCCTGGCAGCCCAAGCTCGTGGATCTCCGCCTGTTGGTTCGGCGTCAGCTCGCGCTTGATGCGGACAAAACGGCCGCCGATTTTTAGCCTTGCGCGCAGTTCGGCGGCCTTAACGCCTTTCAGCACGCTGGAAACCTGTTCGACCAGCTCGTCGCGGTCGATGACGCGCTTCGGGTCGGCGTAGAGCGTTGCCCCCTTGATGTCGGTGGCGAGCAGCCGTCCGCTGCGGTCGAGAATGTCTGGCCGATGCACGGTGGTGGAAATGTCGTACGGGCCGCCCCCGCCCGCTGCGGTGCCGGTGAAGCCGAGAACGGCAAGACGGCTGCCGATCAAAACGAAGGCGAGGGCGAAACCAAGACAGGCAAGCCTGAACCGGTAGCGGCAGCGCGCATGATAGGCGCGCTCGGCGCGAGCCTCGGCTGGGTCCGGTTTGGAGGTGTCGCGCAAGACTACGACCTAGTTTACCGCGGCCTTGAGGGCTGCGGGTTGAGGAACAAGGGGCGGGGCGATGATCCCGTCCTCGGCAGGCGGCGGCGCCACGAGGTCTACCTCGCCGCGTCCGAAGTCGCCGTCTTCGACCTCGTCGAGAATTACGAGCTGTCGCGGCTGAGCGGGCTCGAGCCTGAGATATTTCCTGGCGAGCCGCTCGATGCGCTCGGGTCGGTTCAGCAGGCTCCACTCGGCGCGGAGCACCGCCAGCGCATCGCGCTCGCCCTCGATCTCCTTATTGAGAGAGGCGATCTTCGTGTCGAGCGCGCGAGCCTCGTACTTCACCTGATAGATCACATAGGCAAGTGCGACCAGGCCCAGCACAAGGCAGATATTGACGAAACGCAACATGGTACGAACTCGCGAACTGGCTGACTTCTGCCTTCACATTAAATGCGCCACCCGCGGCACCCCGAGAGCGGCAAGATCGAGCGGATGAGCGGGGGCCTCGGTGCGCTCGCCTGCCCTGAGACGGGCAGAGCGGGCCCGGGGGTTCCGCCGAATCTCCTCCTTGCTCGGTTCTACCGGACGCCGGTTAATGAGCCGGAAGCTTGGAGCGAATGTCTCGTTCACGGACTCCGGGAGATGCCTCGAGCCTCGGGAGGGCACGGCGCTCCGGCTAACGAAGAAGCGCTTGGCGATGCGGTCTTCCAGCGAATGGAAGGTGACGACTGCCAGCCTCCCTCCGGCTTTAAGCAGCCTTTCCGCCGCCGACAGGCCGTCGGCCAGCTCGTCGAGCTCGTCGTTGAGGTAGAGACGAAGGGCCTGAAAGGTCCTGGTCGCCGGGTGCTTGGTCTCGTCCCATTTGCGGCCGATGACACGCGCGACAACCTCGGCAAGCTCAAAGGTCCGCTCGAGCGGCGCCTCGCCGCGCCGCGCCACGATGGCCCGGGCGATGGCGCGAGCCCGCCGCTCCTCGCCGAGAACCAAAATGATTTCAGCTAGTTCCGCCTCGGAGAGCGAATTGACGAGATCGCCCGCGGTCGGGCCCTCCGCAGCCATGCGCATGTCGAGGGGACCGTCCTTGGCGAAGGAGAAGCCGCGCTCTGCTCGATCGAGCTGCATGGAAGAGACGCCGAGATCGAGCGTCACGCCGTCGACGGCAGTGAAGCCCTCGCTCGCGGCGATGTCTTCCATCTCGCTGTAGAGTCCGAGCACCGCGATCAGGCGGCCGGGATATTCCTCGGCGAGCTTCCCGCCGAGGCCGAAGGCCTCCGCGTCGCGATCGATGGCGATGACCTTGCAGCCGGCAGCGTCGAGGAGTCCCCGCGAGTAGCCGCCGGCCCCGAAGGTGCCGTCGACCATGACCTCGCCCTGCTTGGGGTCAAGCGCCGCGAGGACCTCGGAGAGCATCACGGGAATGTGGCGAGCCAGTCCGCCGGCGACAGACGATCTGCCGCGACCCGCCATCATTCCCGTGCTCCCTCTGGCCCGCCGCTTCTGCGTCGCCCCGCGCCGAGCAGTTTGCGGAGATCGCGCACCTTCTGGCGCGCCTCCGAAAGATGAGTCTCGAAACGCTTCGGCTCCCACATCTGAAACTTCTCGCCGAGACCGACGAAAGTGATGTGGCTGGTGATGCCGGCGTGGTCGCGCAGGCGCTCCGGAAGGATGGCGCGTCCATCCTGGTCGATGGACAGGATCTCGCTTGTCCCGAATAGGGCGGTGGCGAAATGGTCGTATTCGTCGGAATAAGGGGCGAGGTCCTGGACCAAGCCATTGATCTTATCGACCAGTCGCTTGCCGCCAGCGTCGAGCGCAGGCGCATCGAGCGACGGGTAGCAATAAATGCCGTCGTAGCTGTCCTTGGCGAGGACTGTGCGGAAAGAAGCGGGGACCGAAACGCGGCCTTTGGTGTCGATCTTATTGGTGAATGTCGACACAAACTGGTCCATCTCCCCCTCACGCGCAACGAAGCCGACGGAACGACTGGACAGCAGCGCTTCGGCGCAAATCCCTGTCTGGAAAAATGGGTGGGAGAAGCGGCGCTGGATCCCCCCGTGGCCTCAAAGGAAGCGCGGCCAACTCCCCCCACCCCACTCACCGAACGGGCATTTATGGGATAGCACGGGATTGCATGGGCGTCAATGGAAACAACCGGGAGCGAGGGGCGCGGCCGTGCGTAAATGACCAACAAAGGCCAGACTCGTCGGCTTAACTCCACGTTAACGGGCGCGATTGCCGCCGGCGTCCGAAGCAGGCTACATAGCCGGCAAAGGGTTACCCTCCTCGCAGGGTGCTTCGCGGGGGAGCGAGTCGCGTGATGGCTCGTTAATTGTCTCCGGCGTTCGGAGCGAGAGGCCACAGGTCTTTGCCGATGGGAGCAACAGGGCTTAAGGCAGCGCTTGGCGCGGCGGCGATCGCGCTGCCGCTGGTCGCGTGCGGGCTAGGCGCGAGCCACGCCGGCGACCGGTCCGAGTTCGCGAGGCTCGGACCCCCAGACGCCCCCGTCCGGCTGTTCTACGAGGTGAAGGGCGACGGGACGCCGGTACTTCTAATCCACGGCTTCGGCGCCAGCACCTTTACCTGGCGCAACATCGCGCCGGAGCTGGCGCGCGATCGCCGCGTCATCGCCGTTGACCTCAAAGGCTTCGGCCAATCCGACAAGCCGTTCGACGACCGCTATTCCGTGTTCGACCAGGCGGAACTGCTGGCGCAATTCATCGAGGCCCACGATTTGCGCGATCTGACGATCGTCGGCCACTCGTTCGGCGGCGGCGTGGCGCTGCTGCTCGCGCTGGAGGCGGACAGCCGCCTCTCGGGGCGCCTCTCGAAGCTCGTGCTACTCGACACGATCGCTTACCCGCAAAACATCCCTGTGTTCTTCAAGATGCTCGACATGCCGTTGGTCTCCCACATCGGCGTGCGCATGGTTCCGCCCTCGGTGCAGACCAGGATCGCGCTTCAAATTGCCTATTTCGATAACAGCAAGATCGACGAAGCAGAGGTTGAGACCTATGCCGCCCCGCTCAGGACGGCTGCCGGCAAGCATGCGATCATCCACAGCGCGCGTCAGATCGTGCCGGAGGGCTTGGAGGAAATTTCGAAACGCTACCGGTCGATCGAGCTGCCGACCCTCATCGTCTGGTGCGACCACGACCGCATCGTGCCACTCGACGTCGGGCTCAAGCTCAGGCGGACCTTGCCAAACTCCACGCTCAAGGTCGTAAAGAAATGCGGGCACATGCCCCATGAGGAACAGTCGGAGGCGACCTTAGGCCTGATCAAGGGCTTCCTCGGAGGCTGAAGTTACTCCACCGCGCCGACCGGGAGTCGAGGAGATCGAGATTGCGGCCTCCTCGCCGTCGAACATGGTCCCCGGCATCTCATGGTCGCCCGACAAGATGCTTCAGGCGCGCATCTTCTCCTATGCGGATCCTATGCGGATGCGCATCGTTTCCGGCTCAGTACGAAATGCCCCGTCCACCACTATCACAAGGATGGCCCGATGCGGTTCTTCCCGCAGAAGACCGGAAATGCCGACGCCTTCTACGAGCCGAACTCCCTCGGGGGCGCGGTGCAGGGCGAGCGTTTCCGCGAGCCGCCGCTCAAGATTTCGGGCGATGCGCAGCGCTACAACCACCGCGACGGCAACGACGACTACCGCCGGGCGGCCGCCCTGTTCAATTTGTTCGACGCGAGCCAGAAGGCAGGCTCTATCTCCACGTGGCCGAGGCAATGTTCGGCATACCGGACGAGATCGCGGAGCGGCAGCTCGCTCATTTCTGCAAGGTCCACCCCGATTACGAGGCGGGGGTTCGGCGCGAGCCGCACAACATGACGCGCGCCAAGGCATCGGAGACCGCGCAGCAGCAGAAGATGCCGCAAGGCATGCAAGCCGCCGAGTGAGGCTGCTCCAGCCCGATCATGGCAGGCAGCCGGTGCGTTTCGCGTGCCGGCTGTCTTGCATTGAGGAGGGATACTGGCGCGAGAGTGAAGAAACTGGAGGCCAGCGCGAAGGGGGTTACCTCCGCGCCGACCATAGCATGTCACCAAGCCTGTAAGCCGGGTTCTGTACCCCTCCTTGCGGCGGGGCGATGACCATTCATCTTGGGCGCTCCTTGCGGGGCGCCTCATGCGACCAACCCGGGCGGTCTCGTCTGAAAGCAGACTAGGACGGTTTCCCGTCCGCGCCGCCCCTATTCGGTTTTGCTCCCGGTGGGGTTTGCCCTGCCATCCTTGTTACCAAGGACGCGGTGCGCTCTTACCGCACCCTTTCACCCTTACCTACCTTTGCCCTCGCGGGCTCCGTCAGGCGGTTTACTTTCTGTGGCACTGTCCCTGGGGTCGCCCCCGCCGGAGGTTATCCGGCACCGTGCTTCCATGGAGCCCGGACTTTCCTCTCCGCCTTGATACGCAACGCCGGCGAAGCGGCCATCCGGCCTGCTGACAAGGGTAATAAGGGTGCTCGGCGGGGCCGCGTCAAGCTGCGCCGCTTCACCAAAAGCCGTCCGGCCACAGCGTCCCTCCTCCCCGTTACCGACCTCAATCTCGTGTTCGAGAACGTCAAGATCGTGCGCGGCATGGAAGGCTATGGCTGGTTCGCGAACATCATCTCCACGACAAGGACGAGCCTAACAAGCAATACGCGATCGATTTCTGGTTCAGACGACAAAACCGGCGAGGAGATCCCGCTTCAGTTCGTCGAGATGAACCGACCCATCCGCCACCTGAAGAAGGGGGGCGAGCATTTCGCCTGCACCGACTTCCGCAAGCCCGGGCAGGAAGGACGAGTTCTACGACATCGCGACTTCTTGTTGGACGAGAAGACGGGCAAGCTGAAGGTCTGCAACATCAAGATGCACAAAGTCCCGGTGCAGGAGGACGGCATCTGGATGCAGGTGCCGCGCTACACCTTCGAAAGCATGGACTTCGAGGAGACGAACTGACGCCTCGCGCAAATGTGAACCGGTTCATCGCGAAGACGTGACCGGAACTCCCTTCTTCCAAACGCAATGCGGGTGTAGCTCTGCCTATCGCCAAGGCGGCCACCCCCCGCCGATCGCGACACGTAATTCAGGAGGAACCCCAATGTATAAGTTCTGCATTGCAGCAGCCTTTGCCGTCTCGACCCTGGCCGCCACCGCGGCGCTCGCGGCGACCGGCGAATACGACAACATGTGCACGATGGGCCTAGCTCTCGGCAAGGACGTGGCCACCGACTGCTCCGTCAATGCCGAAGTCGCCGGCAAGACCTATTGCTTCGGCAACGAAGAGGCGAGGACGATGTTCATGAAGGACCCGAAGGGTAATCTCGCCAAGGCACAGGCATATTACAGCAGCAAGCACTAGCCGCTTCGCTCGGGGCTTTCAGGCGCCCCGCCAAGAGCCCGCCCCCCTATGAGGGCGGGCTTTTGCATTTCGCCCCGCGGCGGACCTGTGGCAGCTTTTTTGTCCATTGACGGCGGGCGGCATTTTCTGTCGATTGCCTCGCCCCGGCGTGACCGGCGCTCGAGAGCAGGCGCATCGTGCGGGGTTTAGACCTACCCCGACGACCAAAACCCCAACATAAGAGGAAACGCACGTGAACAAGGCTTCGCTGACGGTCAACAAGGCTTCGCTGACCGTCGTGCTCGCAGCCATTGCCTCGCTCGCTCTGGGCTCGGCCGCCATCGCCGCCGTCGCCAGCGAGTTCGGCAATTATTGCGCCATGGGTCTCGTGAAGGGCGACAAGAAGATCACAGACTGCTCGATCAGCTCGAAAATCGAGGGGAAGACCTATTGCTTCGGCAGCACGAGCGCCGAGGAAGAGTTC
This sequence comes from Methyloceanibacter sp., assembly GCA_050728375.1. Taxonomy (GTDB): domain Bacteria; phylum Pseudomonadota; class Alphaproteobacteria; order Rhizobiales; family Methyloligellaceae; genus Methyloceanibacter. The sequence goes on along the minus strand of JBOHJE010000126.1, from coordinate 36 downwards.
ATGGAGGACCCGGCCGGCCACATCGCCAAGGCGCAG
>JBOHJE010000125.1:0-9320 GCA_050728375.1 Methyloceanibacter sp. | reverse complement strand
TCGACTGGAGTCGATTGATTATCGGCGCACCGCTGTTCCTTGTCGGCTTTGGCATCACCGTGTTCGGCTACTTCAATCTCGGCCTCGGCAATACTTATTGCGGGGCCGAGGGCCTGGTGAGCCACGGCCTCTACCGGTTCAGCCGCAACCCGCAATATGCGTCCTCGATCATGGGGCTCGTGGGCCTCGCCATCTGCGCCGACTCTTGGTTCACGCTCCCGCTCGCGGTTCTGATGAGCGGCGCCTATGTGCTGATGGCGCTGGTCGAGGAAGCATGGCTCGATCAGCATTACGGTACGTCCTACCAGGAATATTGCGAACGCACCGCACGCTTCTGCGACGTGCAGGGACTGATCCTCGCCGCGGTCGACAGGAAGCAGCCGTCCCGCCGCCTCAGCTGACACCCTTGTCATTCCCGCGAACGCGGGAATCCAGTAGCCACTGACCTTCGTCGTCTCATTCGGTGTTGGTTACTGGATTGTCCGGCCAAGCCGGGCAATGACAAATGAAGGCAAATGCAGAGCAAGACGGCCCGTCACTCGGCAGCGACGGCGCGATAGGCCTCGCCAACGGCAATGCGACGGGCGGCTTCCAGCACCTCGATGCCGACCCCCTCCAGATGCGCGTTTTCGGCAAGGTGCCGGCGGAAGGCGCGGGCACGGGGCTGGCCGTGGAACAGGCCGAGCAAATGTCGCGCCATGGCGTTGAGCCGCACGCCGCGGCAGAGCTGATCCTCGATATAGGCCATGAACCGGCCAAGGATCTCCGCGCGCGAAGGAACCGCCCGCATCTCGCCGAACATGCCCGTGTCGACAGAAGCGAGCAGATAAGGATCGGCATAGGCGGCGCGTCCGAGCATCACCCCGTCCACATGCTTCAATTGGGCGGTACACTGCGAGAACGACTCGATCCCGCCATTGATAACGATCTTGAGTTCGGGCCGGCGCGCCTTGAGACGGTGAACGCGGCCGTAGTCGAGCGGCGGCACGTCGCGGTTCTCCTTGGGGCTGAGTCCCTTGAGCCACGCCTTGCGCGCATGGACGATAAAGGTGGCGCAGCCGGCGGCGGAGACAGTGTCGATGAACCAGTCGAGGCTCTCCGCCGCGTCCTGTTCGTCGATGCCGATGCGGCACTTCACGGTGACCGGCAAGCCGGAAGCGGCGCCGATCGCCGCCACGCACTCGGCCACGAGTCCGGGCTCCGCCATGAGGCAGGCACCGAAGCGCCCGGACTGCACGCGATCGGAAGGGCAACCGATATTGAGGTTGATCTCGTCGTACCCGTAATCGGCGCCGACCCGCGCCGCCTCTGCGAGCCGCTGAGGATCGCTGCCGCCAAGCTGAAGCCCGACGGGGTGCTCCGCCGCATCGAAGCCGAGCACGCGTTTCCGATCGCCATAGAGCACCGCCTCGGCCGTCACCATCTCTGTATAAAGGAACGCGCGGGCCGAGATCAGCCGTAGGAAGTAGCGGCAGTGGCGGTCGGTCCACTCCATCATCGGAGCGACGGCAAAGATTTTTTGTTGTGTTTTCAGATATTTACTGTTATTCATCATGGACTTAATCGTAAACGTGTGCACGCCCGTGTGCACTCATTTACGCCCTTTTGCCCCCAATTTCGACCTCTCAGAGCACACGGAGCGCACACGCTGGCGACCATCAGAAGGCTCCCTTCCGGCAACTGGCGCGTCCAGGTCCGACGCAAGGGACGGTATGTCAGTGAGACCTTCCGCCGGCACAAGGACGCCGAAGAATGGGCACTCGATGCGGAGCGCCGTATTGATCGTGACGAGACACCGACATCACGCGCGCGCACCGATCCGACCACCTTTGGCCATCTTGTTGAACTCCATCTTTCAGATATGAAGGAAGTCGGCAAATGCCCACGGCGATCGAAGGCGTTCAGCCTGGATGCGCTCAAGACCAAGTTGGGCAAGGTGCGGCTGAAGGATCTCAACCGGCAGCGCCTGATTCAATTCGGCAAGGAACGCACGAAAGAGGGAGCAGGCCCGGTCACCGTGGGAATGGACCTGTCCTATATCAAGACGGTCATCGCTCATGCAGCTGCGGTCCATGGAATCCGAATATCACCCGAGCCTGTTGATCTGGCCAGAATCGCATTGAAGCGGCTCGGGTTAGTCGGCAGAGCGAAATCACGCGATCGGCGCCCTACTCCTCATGAACTCGACAGGCTGGTAGCATATTTCGATACCAAGCCGCGTCAAATCATCCCCATGGGACGCATCGTGCGCTTCGCCATCGCCACCGCCATGCGGCAGGAGGAAATCTGCCGCATTCGATGGCGAGACGTGGATCAAACAACGAAGACCGTCGTAATTTGTGATCGGAAAGATCCTCGTGAGAAAGACGGCAACGACCAAAGAGTTCCACTCTTAGCCGACACGGGCTTTGACGCCTGGGCACTCCTTCAGGAACAGAAGGCTATCTCCGCCTGCTGCGAACGCATTTTCCCATACAACAGTCGCTCAGTGGGGACTGCCTTCCGCCGCGTTTGTAGGCAACTGAATATCCATGATCTGCATTTCCACGATCTTCGCCACGAAGGAGCAAGTCGATTGTTCGAAGCAGGCTTCACGATCGAGCAAGTCGCCTTGGTGACGGGCCATCGCGACTGGAAGATGCTCAAGCGCTATACGAATCTTCGCCCCGAAGATCTGCACCGGCGCGGCAACAGCCTCGCCGCAACCCCCAGATGCGCGTAACGGCACGCTGAGCCCCTGGGCGGACTTGCCACAGCGTGAGTCGGGATGAACAATCGGGGTAAGGCACTCGGCAAACGCCGTTTCTTCGCACGCGGGGGTTCGAGTCAGAGGTCCGCTACATCGCATCACTCACTATCGCTTGGCCCGAGGCAATGGCTCCGGGTGACATCCCGGCGATGCCGCACTCGCCTGGCCTTGACAGCCGGGGCCGCGGGCCGCGAAAAGATGACAGTCAGCCTCGACATGGATTGTTCCCTGCAGGGCCGAAACCGAGCTTCCCGAGAAGTGGATTTGCATGGTTCGGGACGCGAAGCGCCTAGAGCCGGTTTCCGGCGCAGCCGGACGCGCACATTTACCCGAGTGGGCGTGATAAAAAGGGCTGATCGGGCGGGTAGGGTCAGCGAAAGCGATGCCGAGACGAAGACGGGGGAATCGTCTTGAACGCTGGGAAGTCGCCATCGTAAAGGCGATGCTTGAACGCGGCGGCTACAATGATCAGGACATTCTCGCCTATTTCACCAGGCCAACCCGGTCGGTGAACCATCGTGTTATCAGCGAAATCAGAACCGGCGCCAAACATGCGGCCGCACGGCCGGCGAGCGCCGAGGAACTGGACGAGTTCCTGTCGGCATGGCCGGAAGTCGATCCGCAAACCGGCCTCAGCCTGCGCGGCGACGAGCTTCTTATCAAGGCGCGCGAAGCGATGATCGCGGCCGTGCATATGTTCAACGGCGCCGGTCTTCATTTCAGGGCAGAGCTGTTCATCGTCACCGCGATCATCGCATGGACATATTTGTTGCACGCGTTTTATCGGCGTGAAGGCGTCGACTACCGTTACTACAAGACGGTCGGCGGGGCGCGCGAGGTGGAGAAGACTGTAAACGGCGCAGAAAAATACTGGGAGCTGGGACGGTGCCTGCGCGAGCCAAGATGCCCGCTCGACAGGGGCATGCAGCAAAATCTTGAATTCCTGATGCAGCTTCGTCACGAGATCGAACATCGCTCCACGAGCCGGATCGATGATGCGGTGAGCGCAAAGCTTCAGGCGTGCTGCAGGAAGTGGCGATACCGGCCGAGCCTCATGGCGCTGAAGGCGTCGTTGTCGTGAATCCCGGCGATCCCACATGTCAGCAGTAGATAGAGTCCCCAAACGATTCCGCCGAGAATCCCGCCGATCAAAATCATCTCAATTGCGAATAGGAAGAAGAAACTCAGCGTGCTTGGCATGAACCATCCCGGCAGCCAGCCGCCAAGGGGCGTATGCGCGAGAATCCATGCATTCGCCAGCGGCAGCAAGCTCACCAGCGCGAGAATGATCGCCATGTGAACGGCGGCATGACCGATGCCAAGCGCCCATCTGCCGGCGGCGGTTCTGGCGTCGGCGTACTTCCAGAGCGCGGCGACCAGAACGGGGAAGATAAACCAAAGCATCGGGCTTGCGGCGATGCTGCGGAAGATCGCCCCGGCCCACTGTCGGCCATGGGCGGCCGGATGGAGCAGCGCGTCGCCCTGCCAGACCATGAGGAGCATTGCGATAAGCCAGTAGACCGCGCCAAGCGCGAGGCAGAACGAAAAGTTGACTACGGGAAAGCCGAGATTGCGAAACAGCAAGAGGCGGCTTGTCCGCCGGTCGGGATAGCAGGCGGGCGCGCCGGGAGCCGGCTTGTGCTCCTCGCCGGGTGTCGTCTCCAGCGAGAGGTCGTGCGTACGTCCGGTCCAGCCCATTTTCATGGATTCTCCCAGCTGGTGGGTGGGGTGCAGGAAGGCGCCGCCGCCCCCGGCCGTGATGAATTGACAGGATGACGCCGGGTCCTTGGGCGCCGCGCCGCGCCCGACGGGGTGGCTGGAATAGCGGCTGTAGTGGTGCAGATCGCCCGAGAGCACGGCACAGATGCGCGGGTCTTTGCAGTTCTTCGACGCGATATCGAGCGCCATGTAATTGAGGCCCCTGTAGAACTTCTCGCGCTCGGCCGCATTCTTCGCGGTCAGCTCGGCGCGAAGCCAGGTTGGCACCGGCGCGCAAATGATGATCTTCGGACTCTCGCCCATGCAGTTGCGGGCGACGGAAACGAAGTATCTTGCCTGCGGCTCGTCGATGTCCTCGCCGAGCTGGGAATCGAACCCCCAGATCCACCAGTTGTCGGGAAGGGAGATCGCGAAATAGCTGCGGCGCTGGTGCTCGCCGGCGCGCCAGCTCCCGACCTTCGTTTCCCGGCCCCGGCAGAACATGGCGAGGAACAGGACAAGCCCGTCATACCAGTCGTGATTGCCGGGGATCAGGAACAGCGGCGGATGATCGGCGCCTTCCTCTGTGGTGTCGGGAAAGGCAAACGCATAGGGCCTGAGGAAACGCTTCTTGTAATCGGCGCGGGTGGCGTCGGGATAGACCTGATCGCCGCCCATGATGAGCGCCTGCCCCCGCGGCAGCGCCGCGTCCACGCCTTCGATCTTGAGGGATTTCTGCCCGAGCAGATAGGCGATGGCATAGGTGGAATCGAAGCCGTCGCCGAGATCGGCGACATAATCGATCCACACGGCGCCATCCGGCCCGCGCTTAAGCAGCGTGGAAAAATCGCAACGCGACTTGATGTCGTCATCGCTGGCTATGTCGAGAGCAGCGTGAATCAGGCGCCGGTCGGCATCCTGGCCGAACAATGCGGCATCGATCGCCTTCCGGGCGATCTTGACCAGCACGAGCGGGCTGAACCAGCGCACCATGCCGGGATATTCGGCGCGGTCGTCGAGGTCCTGGGGATATTTAACGGTGTCCGGGGGCGATTCTGCACTCATGCCGCGAAGGCTTCGGCGATTCCGCAGGCGAGTCAATGCCGGGATCGCTTCATCGCCTGACCGGTCCTGCGCTCTTGCGCGGTCTGATGTCAGTCATCGTCTTCCTTCGCATCTTATCCCGCCCTCGCCCACACAACCTTCTTCTTCGAGCCGTCGCGCCTTCGGCGGCTCAAGGCCCACAAGTTCTTCCGTATCGGAAGCACTCCTCCTCTTCGTTGCGGTCGCTGTCGCGATGCAGCCCGCCGCGAAGGCGCAAAGCCGGCCTCATGAAGACCGCGATGGGCGCGGTCAGAACGATGGAGGAGACAATGAGAGTGCTGACACAGACCGAGCTTTCGCGCATGACACGGCTGGAGCTGATGGCGCTGCTGCGCCACATATCGACCGCGCTGCCCGATCTTCGCGAAGGCTCAGCCGAGCTGCGCGATGCGCACGCGAACCTGATGAATATCCGCAGGGCGCTGACGCGGCCGCCGGGACCGACGCCCCGGCCCTGAAGCCTCGCGCCTGCCGCGCACGCAAGAAACGGCGTGCGCGGTTTTCACTGCAGAAGGTTGTTTCAGCGAATGCTGAAAGTCACGGTTTGGGTGAAATCAGGCCCGGGGGAAGCGGACATTCAAGCGGACGTGGAAACCGGGCGAATCGATGCAACAGCCTGAAAATTCGCGTGTATTCGGCAAAAGGGATGCGGACATTAAAGAGGACATGCCGGCATTACCAGTCGCGGCGGCGCGCTGCCGGAACGAACCGGTCATAGGTGTCGGAATCTGGTTCACCCTCGTCATGGAACACGTAGCGAGCATCCTCGAGAAGAAGCAGCGATAGCGAGAAGTCGTATTGCTCGGCAAACACTGTCGTCTCCTTTGCAGACTCGCGCAGCCAAACGCCCGCCGGATGGTCAATGCTGCCGCGGCCATCGACGAGGAGTCCGGGCTGCAGCGGCAGCGCAGTGGCAGGGATTTCGACCGGGCCGGCCGAGGTCCTGAAGAAAGCGCCGGTGCGCAGCGCCGGGTCGCTCGACCGCGCCCATAGAATGAAGCCGTCGCGCGAGACGACGAGGATCGCGCGCTTCTCGGTATAAGAAAGCCAGCGCAGCACGGCGGCGATGAGCGAGACGTTGTACCGATCGGCGCAAGCCCTCAACATCTCGAGTTCGACTTTCGCATTCCTCGGTATCTGGCGGCGGAAATCATCGAGCGGCATCAAGAAATTTGCGGCGAAGACATTCGCCTGGTGCTCGACCTGACCGTATTCGGAATCCCAGCGCACAACATCCTGCTGCCGGCAGCGGAAGCCCTCCGGGTAGGCAAGGCGATGCAGCAGGTAATGGCCGAACTCGTGCGCGAGCGTGAAATTGATCCGGCCCTTCGAGGTGATAGCGTTGTTGTAGATGATGCCCCAGCCCTTGCGGCTGGCGGGCGCCTTAAAGAGCGCGCCGTCGAAAGTCGGGAGATCGTCGCCGCGCACGCTGACGATCGGATCGTCGGGAAAGCGCTGTTTGGAATATTCTAGCGCGACCATCGGGACATCGATCGGGAATCGATCGGAGCCGAAGGCGGCGTTGAGGACGTGCGTGATTTCGAACGCCCAGCGCTCAGGCGAGAAGACAATCGTCATTCGTCCTCGCCGATCAGGTCCACCATCCGGCGAATCTTGCCCTTGGTCGCCGGGTCCATGCCGCGATACTTGCGGAAGAAGGCGGCGTCGGTGGCATCCTCGACCGGCATGGATTCCATGATGAGGTAATCGGGGGTGACGTCGAGCGCGAGCGCGATCTTGGCAACCTTGTCGGCCGAAGGCCGCGGCGGGTTCTCGTTCTCCAGTTGCCAGATGTAGCTCTTGCTGGAATCGGAGAGCTCGGCGAGCTTGTCGAGCGTATAGCCCCTCTGCTTGCGCAGGTGGCGGATTTTATCCCCTAGCGGCGTCGGCACGGTTGTCCTCCCTTTGTTCCTGTTCAGAGTAGCACTACGCGCGGTGCCTTGACAACGGACATGGGGCGCCGGTATCCTGTTCAGAGTAGGCATACTTTTTATGATTCTAGTCTAAATGAAACAAGTTATAGTGGCACGGAGCGGCCTCGATACCCATCATATAGTAAAGCGGCGGAGATCATCGCCTCTTTCATGGATAGACAGCGGCGCAGGACCGGCGCGGCACAGCAACGGGAAGCCGCCGCCGGCAGCGGGAGTGAAGTGACATGAAGCACCAGGTGAATTTCCCCATCGATGACCGCCCGAAGGGCATCCAGAGAATCAGGCCGCTGCCCGACCCGGCCCTCGGCGCGCTGTGGGATTCGATCATCACGGAGGAAAACCTGAAGGAGCGTCTGCTCTCGCAGGCAGTGCTGAACTTCACGTTGCGCGGCAAGGTCGAGCACCGTTATTCCCCTGCATGGCGTCATCCTTCTCGTGGGGGCGCCCGGAACGGGCAAGACCTCGCTGGCGCGCGGCCTCGCGCACCGCGTCGCGCAGTCGTTTCCGAACGGCAAATTCAGGCTGCTGGAAGTCGAGCCTCACGCGCTGACCAGCGCGGCCATGGGCAAGACCCAGCGCGCCGTGACCGACCTCTTCGCGCAATCCATTGCTGAGGCGGCGATGGGCGGGCCGACAATCGCGCTGCTCGATGAGGTCGAAACCCTCGCCGCTGATCGCGCGAAGCTCAGCCTTGAGGCGAACCCCGTCGATGTCCACCGCGCTACCGACGCGGTGCTCGTCCAGCTCGACGCTCTCGCCGAGGCGCATGACAATCTGCTGTTCGTCGCGACGAGCAATTTCCCGCAGGCGGTCGACAGCGCGTTCATGTCGCGTTGCGATCTGATTGTGGAGATGCCGCTGCCCGACCGCGCGGCCTGCGAGGAAATTCTCAAGGATTGCCTCATCGGGCTCGGGCGTGTCTATCCGGCCATTGCAAAGATGGCAAAGACCTCGCAGATCAGGGACTGCGCCTCTGCCTGCTTCGGCCTCGATGGCCGGGCTATCCGCAAGATGGTGGCGAACGCGCTCGCCGCCACCCCCCAGACCGCCATGAATCCCGAAAAGGTGACGATTGCCGACCTGCTCGCCGCGGCGCGGGCGGCGAAGGCGAGCCGCACCGGGGAGGGAGGCGGCGCATGAGCACCGTTGTCAGCCGCACCTTCCGCAGCACGCCGCACCGAGATGCGCACCGGACCTGGACGGCTATTGTTGACCTGCTGACGCAGAGGCGGCCCGGCCCGGCGCGCGATGAGCTGATGGCTGTCGCCGGCGTCGCCGCCAGCATCATCGCCGATCAGGCTCCACGGGAGGCGGCGATCATCGTGACCTGCGACGGGCCGCGCTCGCGCATCTATTGCCTTTATGACGATGACGCGATCGACGGCTCCGACGCAAAAGAAGATCCGCTCGGCTTTGACCCGCTCAACGGCGACTGGCGGGTCTCGTTGCCCTGCGCGGCGGATGACCTCGGGTGGGTGCAGGCTGCGCTCAAGAAGCGCAGCACGCGGATCACGGCGCGCGACAGCGCCTCCACCACCACCATCAACGAAGATAGTGGCGGCGCGGCCAAGGGCCAGACCCTGGCTCTCGATCCGAAAGGGTTCCTCGCCTCATGACCGTCGTTCTCGTCAACACCTACACCCATTCCGTCGTCTACGTCGCGGATAACATCCTCAAGAGCATGAAGGACATTATCCGGCTCAGCGGGCTCGATCCCGCGAATCTGGTCGACGGTTGGGCCAGCACCATGAATGCGTTGCAGACCTGGCTGCAATCGCGCCACCTTGACATGGTGGTGCTCGAAATCTACGACCCGAAGACCGACAGGCTGATCG
>JBOHJE010000124.1:0-3362 GCA_050728375.1 Methyloceanibacter sp. | reverse complement strand
CGAGTTGGAGCACCTGCGGGCGCAAGGTCTGCTGGCGGGAGAAGGCGAGCAATTGCCGCACCAGCCCCGCCGCCCGGTTGGCATTCTGCTTGATGTTCATGATGTCCTGAAAGGCGGGGTCGGTCGGGCGGTGGTTCATCAGCAGGAAGTCCGAGAAGCCGATGATCGCCGTCAGCATGTTGTTGAAGTCGTGCGCGATGCCGCCGGCGAGCTGGCCGATCGCCTGCATCTTCTGGCCTTGCGCCATCTGCATCTCGAGCGCGCGCTGCTGGGTGGTGTCGATGGCGTAGGCGATGGCCGCCTCGCCCTCGCCCTTAGTTTGCTCGATGGGACTTAGATAGATCCTGCCGCTGCGTTCGCCGGCCCCCGCGAAGGCTATGTCCACGGGCTCGATCAACCGCTTCTGCGCGATCGAAGCTTCAAGCGCACGGCTTAGAGCCTGGCTGCTCGCGGGATCGACCAGGCTCTCGAGGCGCACCTTGCGGCTGCTGTCGGCGGCGGCGCCGAACAGATGCATGAAAGCGGGATTGGTGGCGCTTATGATGCCGTCCGCATCGACCGTGGCAATGGCGATCGGCGCGGAGTGGAACAGCCGAGCGAATCTCAGCTCGGCGGCGCCAGCCTCTTCCGCCTCGCCAGGCCCGCGATTGAGCACCAGAGCGTGCGCCAAGTCGGTGCCGCGCGGGAGCCGATGCAGGATGCGCACCGGCAGGCCCGTGCCGTCGGCCCTGACGAGGTCGAGATCAAAATGCCGCGTGGTGGCTTGCGCCTCGCCGCGCCCGGCGCCGGCGACCAGAGCGGCGCTGTCGTGGGACATCAGTCGGTCGAGCCTGGGACGCTTATAGGCGATGTCGGAGAGATCGAGGTCGAGCCATTGCGCCAGCGTGGCGTTCAGATACTCGATCCGGCCGTCGGCGTCGGCGGTGAAGAAGCCCGCCGGCGCGTGGTCGAGATAGTCGATCGCGGCTTGGACCTTGGCGAAGTTCGATTCCTCCCGCGCGCGATCCTGCGTGATCTCATCGACCTGCCATACGACCAGGGCGCCCTTGCGGCCCGAGCGCGGATCGGGCGGCATGGGCTGAACCGAGATGCGGAACCAGCGCGGCTCGATGTCCTGCTCCTGGTCGCCCTCTCCGAGAGGCGGCAGGCGAAACTCTTCCTTCAGGCTGCGGCCCTGTTGCGCGGCGCGGGACAGGCGAAAGATCAGCTCGGCCAGATGCGGATTGCCGCCGAAGGCCCGGTCGGGAGCCGGCACGCTCGCCTCGGGTGCGAGTCCAAGCAGAGCCCGATAGGCTTCGTTCGCGTAAAGCACCCGCCCGGTGACGTCGGCGATCAGCGCGCCTTGCGGCAAGTTGTCGACAAAGGCCTTGGTGAGATCGTTGCGGGCATGCCTCTGGCCGAAATAGAGGATGCCGACGGCGCCGGCGAAGAGACAGAATACGCCGATGACGGCGAGCCCCGCCAGAATGGCCAGGACGAAGGGCTCCGCCATCTCGCGCGACACCAAGGCGAGGCCGACCGCGGCGACCGCGAGCCCCAGAGCGAGGAGCACGACGAGACTGACGCTGCCGTCGCGCTCGGTGCGGTCTGCGGCGGGCTCGGAATAGCGCATCGGCGCGTTGATATCCGTCATGGAAGGCAAATTACCCGATTCGAAATATCTTGACCGGAGATTGTCAGGCAGGCGAGGTCAAGCGAGCGCCCTGGGGGGCCCTTTCGGAATACGCGCGGATTGTGGTTAAAGCGCTGCTAAACGGAGCATGCAGCCAATGGATTTCGACATCCTCGCCATCGCGACCTTCCTGTTCATCGTCGCGCTTGCGTCTCTCCTGGTCTGGGCCTTCCGGACATTCGTGCTCGGGGGGTCGAACGGCGCGAAATTCCTCAAGGCGCGGGAACGCCGGCTCGGCGTGGTCGAGACCGCCTCGGTCGACCAGAAGCGCCGGCTCGTTCTCATCCGGCGCGACGACGTGGAGCATCTGCTCATCACCGGCGGTCCCGTCGATCTCGTGATCGAGACCGGAATCAAGGGCCGCCGCTATATCGAACCACCGCATGACGACGTCATCATTGCCAAGAGCGAAACGCGGCCTGTCCCGGATTTCGGCAAAAGTTGAGTCTTTGCCCCGATTTCCGTTGACTGTAACCTAAATGCCACGGTCGGTTTTGCTTGTGATGGGCGCCGGGTTGGGGTAATAGTTAATCCGTCCTTACGGTCGCCCTGTGGGCGGTGATTGAGACAACGCCGGTAGTCGCAATTGCATGGTCGTAAGAACGCCGGCAGTTCCCTGCTAATGGTCCGACACCGACTGGCCTAGCCAGTCATGTCAGTCCCCCAAACCTCTCCACTCCCCGCCCTCCAGCGGGGAGTTTTTTTATGCGAAGTTGCAGCAACCGATGCCGCTGATGTCCGACCGTTGCCTCTCAGCGCGCGAATGGCGCGCGTGTTCCCCCGCAAAGGGGGAGCGGGCGCACGGTAAAGCGCCCCACCGGATTCTGACTGTCGGTTATCTTATGGCCGTCGTGCTTGCGGCTCCGGCGCTCGCCTCGGAGATGCCGGAGGGCTTCGTCTATCTCCGCGACGTGGATCCGACGATCCAGCAAGACATCCGCTATGCAGGCAGCAACAACTTCACCGCTCGTCCGGTGCCCGGCTACGACGCGGCCGAGTGCGTTCTCGTGCGGCAAGCGGCGGAAGCGCTACGCACCGTGCAGGCGGAGCTGAAGAACAAGGGGTTCTCTCTCAAAGTCTACGATTGCTATCGGCCGGCGCGCGCGGTCGCGGCCTTTGTCGACTGGGCCAAGTTGCCCGACGATCCAGGGGCCAAGGAGACCTACTATCCCAATCTCGCCAAGGGCGACCTGTTCCCGGGCTATATCGCGACGCGCTCGGGCCATTCGCGGGGCGCCACGCTCGACCTCACGCTCGTGGCCATCGGCGAGAGCGGCGAGGCGCTTCACGCCGCATCGGGCATGGACGGGGACTCCTGCACCGCGATGAAGACCGGCGCCGCGGCAGACGGCAGTCTCGCCATGGGCACCAACTTCGATTGCTTCGACGTTAAGGCCAACACCACGCCGGCGGCCTGATGCCCGAGGAGCGCGACAACCGCGCGCTGTTGCTCGACGCCATGAAGAGTCAGGGCTTCGCGAACTATCCCCTGGAATGGTGGCACTACACCTTCCTGCCGGAGCCCTATCCGGATACATATTTCGACTTCCCCATCACCCCGCGCGGAGACTAGACCGAAGAGTGAGAGCGAAGCCCGTTTCAGCATTTGTCGAGACGGCGATCCCGGCGAGGCTCGATCGGCTCTATTGGGGACGCTTCCACACGCTCGTCGTCGTGGCGCTCGGCATCA
>JBOHJE010000123.1:0-5136 GCA_050728375.1 Methyloceanibacter sp. | reverse complement strand
CGTCGGTGCCCATGTGTTTCTCGTGCCGATGTTGCGGAGAATCCTCGGCCTCGGCGACGACGCGCGACCTTCGCGCCAAGCCGTGTTAGGTGAGAATCTCGATGCGAACGGCCCCCGCTTCCACTATATGCGCGCCGTTTCGAGCCGGCGTGAGGATGGGGAGCGGGTGGTGCGGCCGCTGCCCTCGCAGGACTCCTCCTTGGTGGCCGCGTTCGCGCAAGCCGACTGCCTTATCGTGCGCGCCCCAACCGCGCCTGCCGCCGCGGCTGGTCAGCGTGTGGAGATCATCTCGCTCGGCGAGTGAGTGCCCTACAATTAAGGGGGCGGAAACCCGAATCGCGCGACCTCCTGCCTCTAGTTCAGGCTACCACTGCATTTTTTGGCCGAGCAGCTTGCGGAACACAAACAGAACATATACACTGTTCATGATTTGTACAAGTGAGTCGACGAATCGCGGGATGGTCTGAAACCCCGATTCCCGACTGCTCAAAGGGGACCAGATGCTCACACCGAAGCAGAAAGAGCTTCTCATGTTCATCCATGAGCGGTTGAAGGAGTCCGGCGTGCCCCCCTCGTTCGACGAGATGAAGGTCGCGCTCGACCTCAAATCCAAGTCGGGCATCCATCGGCTCATCACGGCGCTCGAGGAGCGTGGCTTCGTGCGCCGCTTGCCCCATCGCGCCCGCGCCATGGAGATCGTGCGTTTGCCGGAGTCGATGCCCCAGGGGCTCGCCAACCGCTCACGCGGCTTCTCGCCGAGCGTGATCGAGGGCAGCCTTGGGCGCGTGCCGCAGGTCGCCGAGGGCGAGAGCATGCCGCAGACCGTGAGCATACCGGTGATGGGCCGGATCGCCGCCGGCGTGCCGATCGAGGCCATTCAGACCCGGCTTTCGACCATCGAGGTACCGCCGGAGCTTCTGTCGAAGGGCGAGCATTACGCCCTCGAGGTCAAAGGCGATTCCATGATCGATGCCGGCATCCTCGAAGGCGACACCATCATCGTCAGCAAGTGCGAGGATGCCAATAACGGCGAGATCGTCGTGGCACTCGTCGACGAAGAAGAGGCGACGCTCAAGCGCTTGCGTCGGCGCGGCGATTCCATCGCCCTCGAGGCCGCCAATTCCGCTTATGAGACGCGCATCTTCGGCCCGGACCGCGTGCGCGTGCAGGGTCGCCTCGTGGGCCTCATCCGCCGCTACTGATTTTCTGAAACCTCGTCTGCGTGGGCCAGCGCCAGGGGCGGCGTCCATGCGCCGACGCGACGGATTCGGTTCGTATCGACAAGCCTTCGATAAAGAGCGCGTTCGCGCCGTTAGCCTTGAGCATTCGACGATTGACGATGATCCTCGCGGGCGGCACTTCTTGCCCAAGGTGAAGGGGCCCGATGACGATGTCCGTCGCGCGGCAGTCCTCTTCGACGACGCAGGGGTGGCGGATCAGCGCCACGGATTTCCCTTCGCTTTCCCGACGCACCCGAGCGGATCACAGCGAAAGCCTTCCTCTCGCCCGCCGCCGTGACGCTCCGGGAATCGCCGCCGGCCAGCAGCCAATTGTCGACGCTGTAGCCCGCCGCGGTGGCTGGCGGGAAGACGAGGGCGCCGTTGGCGCCGTGGAGCGCCGCCGTGTCTCCCTCGCGGGCGGCGAGCGGCCACATTCCGCATCGTCAGTGCCGCCCGGTCCAGCATCAGGCGATCAGCATGATGCTCATCATGAGCCAGGCGCGGACTGTGGGCACGTCGGCTCCCGACAGCGCGAGATAGAATGTCGCCGCGGCGAGCGCGACGGCAACTGACCATCCCTCATGGGGAAGCGCAGGGCGAGGCTCGGGCTGAGCGCGAGCAACGCGCGCGTGAGCCAGAAGACCGTGCCGTCCATGATTACCATATGCAGGCCGGAGATGGAGAGGACATGGGCGAGACCGGAGTCGCGCATGGACACGTTGATGTCCTCGGAGATGCCGCCACGCTCGCCCGTGACGAGCGCCACCGCGATCTCGCCGGTGGCCCCGGTCAGCACCGCCCGGATGCGGCCATTGATGCGATCGCGCACCGAATCCGAGGACCGGCTCGCGCACGATCTCGGTGCGAAGCTTGGCGGTGCCGAATCCCAGGGCGAAGGCAAGGAAGGCGCCGCCGAGCGCGAGGGCTATCGGCGGTTGCGCAAGGTGAGAAAAAGCCCGACCGCGGCGCCCACAAGCGCCAGAGCCAGGCGCGGATCCGGCTCGGTCTGATGCGCGAAATAGCAGAGGATGCTGCCGGCAAACAGCACCGGAAGCCAAAGAAACCAGGGATCGGATTCGGCCTGAAGCGCGCCGGCAGCGGTCGCCAATGCTGGGGCGGCAGTCCGTAACGGATTCGCGGCTGAGCGCGTCCGTCACCCCCTTCCTCTTCTCCCTGGCCCGGCATGGTCGATGCCCAGAACCGTCAGGAAGGCCCCCGACCCTGCCCTTACCCCGCATCTCCCCGTATGTTACATCCCATATGTTACATCACCCCCGCATCCCGTCCCTAGCCATCAAAAGCAGAAGCCTTGGCATCGATTCGATGAGCGATACCGTCATCACCCGCTTTTCGCCTTCGCCCACCGGGTATCTGCACATAGGCGGCGCCCGCACCGCGCTGTTCAATTGGCTCTACGCCAAGCATACCGGCGGCAAGATGCTACTCCGCATCGAGGACACTGATCAGGCGCGCTCAACCGAAGGCACTATTCTCGCCATCCTCGACGGCTTGCGCTGGCTCGAACTCGATTGGGATGGGGAGCCGCTGTATCAACTCGCGCGCGCCGAGCGTCATCGTGAGGTGGTTGAGTGGCTTTTGGAAACGGGCAACGCTTACCGCTGCTACGCCACGCCGGAAGAGCTTCAGACGATGCGGGACAGGGCGCGGGCCGAGGGTCGCGCGCCGGGTTACGACGGCACATGGCGGGATCGCGATTGGCGCGAGGCGCCGGAAGGCATTGCCCCGGCTATCCGGTTCAAGGCGCCGCGCCACGGCGAGACCGTGATCGAGGATCGCGTTCAAGGCCGCGTCGTCTTCGCCAACAAGGACCTCGACGATCTCGTTCTGCTTCGGAGCAACGGCTCCCCCACTTACATGCTCTCGGTGGTGGTCGACGACCATGACATGGGCATCACCCATGTCATCCGGGGCGACGACCATCTCACCAACGCCGCGCGGCAGACCCAAATCTTCAAGGCGCTGGGCTGGAAAACGCCGATTTACTCCCACCTGCCTCTGATCCACGGACCCGACGGCGCGAAACTATCGAAGAGACATGGCGCGCTCGGCGTCGAGGCTTATCGGGCTATGGGCTATCTGCCGGCGGCGCTGCGCAACTATCTCGTCCGCCTCGGCTGGAGTCATGGCGATGCCGAGATCATCTCGATGGAGGAGATGATCGAGTGGTTCGATCTCGACGCCATTGGCCGCTCAGCCGCGCGGTTCGATTTTACCAAGCTCGAAAATCTGAATGGCCACTACCTCCGCGCCATGCCGGACGCCGAGATCATAGATCAGCTTAAAGTACTGCTCCCGCACCTCCCCGAAGGCGAGAAACTCAACGAGCGGATCGGCGCAGACGGTTGGTGCAGGCTCGAGCGTGCGTTGCCCGGTCTGAAGGAACGCGCGAAGACTTTGGTAGAGCTCATCGAAAATGCGGGCTTTCTGTTTGCCGTTCGGCCCCTCGAACTGGACGAATCCGCCGCCAAGCAGCTCGACGAGGCCGGGCGCGAGACGCTGACGGCGCTTTTGCAGCGCTTGGAAAACGTCGCGCGGTGGTCGCCGGAAAATCTAGAGGCCTGTGTGCGGCAATTCGCCGAGGAAACCGGACGCAAGCTCGGAAAGGTGGCCCAACCGCTACGCGCCGCCCTCACCGGGCGTTCAACTTCTCCCGGTATCTTCGAGGTGCTCGACGTTCTTGGGCGCGAAGAAGCACTCGCGCGGATCGAAGATCAGGTTCTATAAGTTCCGTTCATGCCTAACATTTGAGCACGCATTCGTGTTGCACCGCGGCACAAACGACGCGATTATGCGGCGGCGCAACAAACACGACCTGTGCTGCCGGCTTCGACATTACGCAGGCGCGTTCCGTCCTCCCTTCAGGGAGCATAGGAGGCATTAGATGAGCGTCGCAGAAGATTACCGGCCCGGCCAGATTGCCGAGGAGGCGTCGATCGCAATCGGCGGGGCGCGTCACGACTTTCCGGTGCGTAGAGGTACGCTCGGCCCCGATGTGATCGACATCACATCCCTCTATCAGGAGACCGGCGCCTTCACTTACGACCCCGGCTTCACCTCCACGGCAAGCTGCGAGTCGAAGATCACGTATATCGACGGCGATAAGGGCATCCTGCTTTACCGCGGCTACCCGATCGACCAGCTCGCGGAGCTCTGCACGTTTCTCGAGACCTGCTACCTACTGCTCTACGGCGATTTGCCTACAGCCGATCAGTACAATGCCTTCAAGCAGCGCATCACGCGCCACACGATGCTGCACGAGCAGATGAACCGGTTCTACACCGGCTTCCGCCGCGACGCGCATCCCATGGCGGTCATGGTGGGCGTGGTGGGCGCGCTGTCGGCCTTCTACCACGACTCGATCGACATCCACGACCCAGGCCAGCGCGAGATGGCGAGCGTACGCATGATTGCCAAGATGCCGACCATCGCCGCCATGGCTTACAAATATTCCGTGGGCCAGCCCTTCGTCTATCCGAGGAACGAGCTCGATTACTCGGCTAACTTCTTGCACATGTGCTTCGCAGTACCATGCGAGGAGTACAAGGTCGACCCGGTGCTCGCCCGCGCCATGCGGCGCATCTTCATTCTCCACGCCGATCACGAGCAGAACGCGTCGACATCCACGGTGCGGCTCGCCGGGTCGTCGGGGGCAAATCCATTTGCTTGCATCTCGGCCGGCATCGCCTGCCTATGGGGGCCCGCGCATGGAGGCGCGAACGAGGCGGCGCTAATGATGCTTCAGCAGATCGGCTCCGTGGACCGCATTCCCGAGTACATTAAGCGCGCCAAGGACAAGAACGATCCCTTCCGCCTCATGGGCTTCGGCCACCGCGTCTATAAAAACTACGATCCGCGGGCCAAGATCATGCAGAAGACCTGTCACGAGGTGCTCGAG
>JBOHJE010000122.1:0-5894 GCA_050728375.1 Methyloceanibacter sp. | reverse complement strand
GTTGCAGCCTTGCCGGATGATGCGGAGATCTGCGGCTGCAACGGCGTATGCAAGGGCAAGATCACCGGCACGATCGCCTCGAAGTCCCTCACGTCTCTCGACGACGTTCGCGCACACACAAAGGCGTCGGCCTCTTGTGGCTCCTGCACGAGCCTCGTCGAGCAGTTGCTAAAGCTCGCGCTCGGCGACGCTTACAATCCGGTTGCTGTGCAGCCGATCTGCGCCTGCACCACGCTCGGCCATGACGAGGTGCGCCGATTGATCAAGGCCAAGCGCCTGAAGACGATTCCCTCGGTAATGCAGGAGCTTGAATGGAAGACTTCCTGTGGCTGCGCTAAATGCCGCCCGGCGCTCAATTATTATCTCATCTGCGAGTGGCCCGGCGAATTTGCCGACGACTATCAGTCACGCTTCGTCAATGAGCGCGTCCACGCCAACATCCAGAAGGACGGAACCTACTCGGTCGTGCCGCGCATGTGGGGAGGCGTGACCAGCGCGGCGGAACTTCGCGCCATCGCCAACGTGGTCGACAAGTTCTCAATTCCCACGGTAAAGGTCACCGGCGGCCAGCGCATCGACATGCTGGGCGTGCGCAAAGAGGACTTGCCGGCCGTGTGGGCCGATCTTGGCAAGGCCGGGTTCGTTTCAGGCCACGCTTACGCCAAGGGTCTGCGAACGGTGAAGACTTGCGTTGGCTCCGATTGGTGCCGCTTCGGCACGCAGGACTCGACGCGCCTCGGCGTGCGCATCGAGCGTTTCATGTGGGGCTCCTGGACGCCGGCGAAGGTGAAGATGGCGGTCTCTGGCTGCCCGCGCAATTGCGCCGAAGCCACTTGCAAGGATGTCGGCGTGGTCTGTGTCGAGTCCGGATTCGAAATCCATTTCGCCGGGGCCGCCGGTCTCGACATCAAGGGCACGGAAGTTCTGGGTTTGGTGAAAACCGAGGACGAGGCGCTCGAAGTCATCGTGGCGCTGGTACAGATGTATCGCGAGCAGGGTCGGTATCTCGAGCGCATCTATAAATGGGCTAAGCGCGTCGGCACCGACGAGATCAGACGCCAGGTGTTCGACGACCTGGAAAAGCGCACCGCCTATTACACCCGCTTCATCTACTCACAGCAATTCGCGCAAGTCGATCCCTGGGCCGAACGCGTATCGGGCAAGGACAAGCATGAGTTCAAGCCGATGGCCGCGGTCGGCTTGGCCGTCGCCGCGGAGTAGGGCCATGCGTTGGGTCAGAATAGGGTCGCTCAACGACATCCCTCGGCGTGGCGCGCGTTGCGTTGCCTCGCCGCGCGGCAGGATCGCCGTATTCCGCACGAACGACGATCAGATCTTCGCCATCGACGACCGCTGTCCGCACCAGGGCGGCCCCTTGAGCCAGGGCATCGTGCATGGCACGTCAGTCACCTGCCCGCTGCACAATTGGGTGATCTCGCTCGAGAGCGGCAAGGCGGTCGGCGCCGATCAGGGCGAGGTGCGCACGGTTTCGATCAAGATCGAGGCCGACGACATCTTCATCGCGGCTGACGCGGCAACGACCCGGGCCGCATGATGCACGGCATGCAGAAGGAAGTCTTGGTCAAGACCAACTGCCCATATTGCGGCGTGGGCTGCGGCCTCCTGGCGACCCTCGCCGCCGACGGTCACGTCACTGTGAGCGGCGATCCGAACCATCCCGCCAACTTCGGCAGGCTTTGCTCCAAGGGATCGGCACTTTCCGAGACGCTCGGGCTCGAGGGCCGGTTGCTTCATCCAGAGATCGATGGCCACGAGGCCGGTTGGGACGAGGCCCTCGATCTTGTGGCGCGGCGCTTCTCGGAGACGATCGCCGCGCACGGGCCCGACTCTGTCGCCTTCTACGTGTCCGGCCAGCTTCTCACCGAGGATTATTATGTCGCCAACAAGCTGATGAAGGGCTTCATCGGCTCGGCCAATATCGACACCAATTCGCGACTCTGCATGGCCTCTTCGGTCGCCGGGCACCGTCGCGCCTTCGGCTCCGACACCGTTCCCGGCACCTATCGCGATCTCGAGCTGGCCGATCTTGTCGTGCTGGTTGGGTCGAACCTCGCCTGGTGTCATCCGGTGCTCTACCAGCGCATCGCCGCAGCGAAAGTGTCGCGGCCGGAGATGCGTGTGGTCCTGATCGATCCACGCCGGACCATGACCGCCGATATCGCCGATCTGCATCTGCCAATTGCGGCAGATGGCGACGTGGCGCTTTTCACGGGACTGCTGACTCATCTCGTCGAGCACGGCCATGTCGACCGTGCCTATACCAAAGCCCATACGAGAGGCCTTCCCGAGGCGCTCGCCGCTGCGCGCAAACTCGACCTCGATCAGATCGCCGAGCAGACCGGGCTAAGGACGGAGTCGCTCCTCGCCTTTTACCGCCTCTTTGCCAATACCAGGAAGTCCGTCACCGTCTTCAGCCAGGGCGTCAATCAATCCGCGCACGGCACCGACAAAGTCAACGCCATCATCAATTGTCACTTGGCCACCGGCCGCATCGGCAAGCCTGGCGCAGGCCCCCTGTCGGTGACAGGTCAACCCAATGCCATGGGCGGACGCGAGGTCGGCGGCCTTGCAAATATGCTCGCGGCACATATGGAAATCGAGAGTCCGGCCGATCGCGACCGCGTGCAGCGCTTCTGGCGCTCACCGAGAATCGCCGGGAGACCGGGGCTGAAGGCGGTCGACATGTTTCGCGCCGTTGCCGACGGCCGCATCAAGGCGCTGTGGATCATGGCCACCAATCCGGTGGACTCGATGCCAGATGCCGCCCTCGTCGAGCACGCGCTCCGCGATTGCCTATTCCTCGTCGTCTCAGACATCGCACGCGACACCGATACGGTCCGCCACGCACATGTGAAGCTTCCAGCCGCAGCCTGGGGCGAGAAGGACGGCACCGCCACGAACTCGGAGCGGCGCATCTCTCGCCAAAGAGCATTTCTCCCGCTCCCAGGCGCGGTGCGGCCAGATTGGTGGATCGTTGCGCAGGTTGCCAAGCGCATGGGCTTCGTACGCGAGTTCGCCTACCGCTCGGTCGCCGAGATCTTCGCCGAGCACGCCGCACTGTCCGCCTTCGAGAATGGCGGCTCGCGCGATTTCGACATCGGCGCCTTCGCTGGCATCGACCGGGCGAGTTATGACCGCATGCAGCCTTTTCAATGGCCGCGCCCAACGCCCGCCGCGCCGGCCGAAACAAGTTTTTTCGCGTCTGGCCGCTTCTACACGCAAGACCGCAAGGCGTTCATGGTTCCGGTTCAACCGGCGCCTCAGACGGTGGCCGACACCGCCTTCCCCCTTGTGCTCAATACCGGGCGGGTGCGCGACCAATGGCACACCATGACCCGCACCGGTAAGAGTCCGCGCCTCTCACAACATTTTGCCGAACCCTTCGCCGAGCTTCACCCCGAGGATGCGCACGCCCACGGCGTGGCCGATGCCGATCTCGTGCGGGTTTCCAGCGCGCAAGGCGCGATCGTCGTGCGCGCTCTGCTCTCCAAGCGTCAGTCCCCGGGCGCAGTGTTCGTTCCCATGCACTGGACAGACCAATTCTCCGGCTGCGCGCGGGTAGACACCCTTGTTCCCGGACTCACCGATCGGGATTCGGGCCAGCCGGCCTTGAAGCATGCCCGCGTCCGCATCGAGCGCTTCGCGGCGGCGCAGTACGGCTTCGCGGTTCTTCGCCAGCGCCCCCAGGCGTTCGCGCCGGACTATTGGGCGTTGGCGCAATGCGAGGGCGGCTGGCGGCTGGAGTTCGCCTTTGCCGATAGCGGCACGGACCTCCCAGCTTTCGCGGCATCGCTATTTGGCGCCGCTCCAGGCGCGGAGACACTCGCCTATTGCGACGGCGCCAAGGGCCGGCATCGCTTTGCCTGGTTCGCCCGTGGTCGCCTGCTCGGCGCACTGTTCCTGGCACCCCAGCCGGTCGCTGTCTCGCGCGGCTGGGCCTGCGAGCAGCTTATCAAGGAGCACGAGGGGCAGCGCTCGCGCATAGCGGTACTTGCCGGACGGCCTGGCGCCGCCGGCATCGATCGGGGCGCGCTCGTCTGCACCTGCTTCGGCGTCGGCGCAAACCAGATCGCCGCCGCCATCGCCCAAGGCTGCCACACGGTCGAAGCTGTCGGCAAATCCCTCTATGCCGGCACGAATTGCGGCTCATGCCACGGCGAAATTTCACTCATCATCAACCGGCAGCGCGTCCAGGTTCTGGATTGTGACGCAGCCAATTTGCGGGCGGGCTAGAAGTGGTGCGCGTAGCGGAAACCGCACGAATGGCGGCTCCTGTCGAGCTCAAGCACCTCACGATAACGCGTGCCCTTGCGAGCGTTGAACATGGCGCGTGGCGGCTCGAACAGCCGCTGCACCGCATGGCTATCGACAAATCAACAACAATCAGAATCTGTGTGGCTAGAATGCTTGTATCGGAATTGCGGGGTGTTCACTTGCCCAAGCGGCCGCTCCTGGGTGGCCTGTTTCTCATCTTTTCATTGAGCGCCAGGGGCTCCTTGGCCGTGGCCCAAAGCGCCTATTACGACCCTCAACAGGGCTCCGGCGGCGGGCGATACCATGCCCCGCATACGGGCATCCTGAGCGGTAGGTTCTGGACCGATACCCGCTACCGATATGAGTTCGTCGACCAAGCAAATTTGCCAAAGGATGCGCGCGCCTCGACGTTGAAGAACAAGACCGGCGTCGAATCCGGGTTCTTCCACGGCTTTCGGGCCGGCGTTGAAGGCGAGTTCGTCGTCGAGCTGGGGCCAGACGACTTCAACAACACGATCAACGGCAAGACCGAGTATCCGATCGTCGCCGACGTCGAATCGGCCGAGGTCGATCAGGCTTATCTAGAGTCCCACAATATTCCCGGCGTGGCGCTACTCGGCGGGCGGTACCTCGAGAACCTCGACAACGAGCGCTTTGTCGGCTCTGTCGCCTGGCGCCAGAACGACCAGACCTTCGACGGCGGCAAGGCAACGATCACGGCCGTGCCGGGCGTGACCGGGCTCTATGCCTATATCGGCAACGTGAATCGCATCTTCAGCGACAACTCGCCAGTCGGCAATGTCAACTCCAACGTTCATCTGATGCACCTGGAGAGCAAACCGATGCCCATCGGCACGCTGACGGGCTATACCTATTTGATCGATCTCTTCGACCTTAGCCTGCTGTCGAACGCCAGCTATGGCGGCTTCCTCGAAGGCCAGCAGTCCCTGGGAGGCGGCCTCGATTACCTCTACCGTCTAGAGTACGCCCGGCAGACCGACTACGGTGACGCCCCCATCGACTATGAGGCGGACTATGCGCGCATCGAGCAGGGCCTGTCGTGGAACGGATTCACGGCGACGGTGATCTACGAGTTGCTGGGCAGCGACAACGGCGTGGCCGCGTTCCAGACGCCGCTCGCGACGGGGCATATCTTCAACGGCTTCGCGGATGTCTTCCTGGTGACGCCGCCGACGGGCCTTCAGGATTTTTACGCTGAGGCGCGCTACAAACTGTCGCCGAGATCGGACGGCCCGTTCAGCTATTTCGACGGACTCCTCCTGATTGCGCAATATCACGAGTTCCACTCTGCCGTTCGGGACCTTGACTACGGTACCGAGTTCGACTTCTACGCCTACCTGCCGCTCCGAAACGGGGTCTACGCGCAGCTCAAATATGCGAACTATCAGGCGGACGAGTTTTTCACCGACGTCGAGAAGGTGATCTTCGGGCTTGGCTACCAATACTGATGCGTTGGACGGCGTCACCGCGAGTGAGTTCACGCGGTGGGGTTTTGGCGTCGCGCAGGAGATCGACAAGGCGGCCACGACGCTCTGGCTCAAATATCGCCAGCATGACGGGGGCTCGATGGCGGCCCATTCGCCGGCGCCCTCGATGCC
>JBOHJE010000121.1:0-6050 GCA_050728375.1 Methyloceanibacter sp. | reverse complement strand
GCCTATGACGGGATCGTTGCTTTTGTTGGTCCCGGCATGTCCCAATGTTGCTGCCGCGAGGAGTTTTGTGACGAAACGTTGCTGCCGGGCGAAGTGCTGGTTTTCGTTACAAAAATGGGCTCGTTTTCCGGGTTCGCGCGAGGTTAGAAGGAGACCATGACCGCGCCTCGCATCCTCGTCGTCGACGACGATCCGGAAATCCGTAAGCTGCTCGCGCGCTACGTCGAGAGCCAGGGCTTCCGTGTACTCCTCGCCGCGAGCTGCCGCGAATTGCGCGACCAGCTTGCGACGCATCACGTCGACCTGATCGTTCTCGACGTAATGCTTCCGGACGGCTCGGGGCTCGATCTGTGCCGGGATCTGCGGGCACAGCGGTCGAAGGTGCCGATCATCCTGCTCACCGCGCTGAAGGAGGACGTGGACCGTATTATCGGTCTCGAGATCGGAGCCGACGATTACCTCGGCAAGCCTTTCAATCCGCGCGAGCTCATCGCCAGGGTGAGGGCGGTACTGCGGCGGCATGCCGAAACCGCGCCGGCTCCTCCCGCCGCCAGGTCTATCGCTTCGAAGGCTTCACCGCCGACCCGCAGACGCGCCGCGTGACCGGTCCGGCAGGCGCCGACGTGGAGCTGACGGGGGCCGAGTTCGACCTGCTCAAGACTTTCCTCGACCGACCCGGCAGGGTACTGTCGCGGGACCAGCTCTTGGATCTCACGCGCGGCCGCGACGGCGACGGCTTCGACCGCTCCATCGACGTGCTCGTTAGCCGTTTGCGCCGCAAGCTCGGCGACGGCGGCGCCACCGGGCTGCTCAAGACCGTACGCAACGGCGGTTATCAGCTTGCCGTCCATGTTGATGTTCAGGACGCCGCGACGTGAACACGCTCCGGGTCAAGATCGCCATTCTGCTCGTGGTCGCGATCGTCTCGGTCGTAGGGCTCCTCACGGTCGTGCTGTTCTATCTGCTCGGACCGCCGCCGAGGGCTGAGCGGGCGATCGCCTCAGTGGCCCAGCAGGTGGAGATGGTTCTCAAATTTACCGGCCAGGGGCCCGACGCCATTCCACTTGCGTCGGAGCCGTCGGGTGGACGCGCCTACGAGCGCACTACCGAGGCGCTGCGCGCGGCACTTAAGAAGCGCGGCGTCGACCTCCCGGTCACCGTGAGCCGTGAGGGGAGGACGGGTCCGCTGATGGTCTCGATCCCGATAGCCGATCGCGGCTGGCTACTCATGCCGACCTCGGACCTGCCGCCGCAAGGCGCGCCGTGGATGGTGCTACTCCGATGGCTCGCCGTCATCGCCTTCGGCGCCGCGGCCATCGCCGTGTTCGTCGCCAACCGCATGGTCCGGCCTTTGGTGCTGCTCGAGAACGCCGTCGCCTCGGTCGGTCCCGACGGACTGTTGCCGGCGCTGCCTGAGCGCGGGCCCGCCGAGGTCCGCGCGACGGCCAAGGCGCTGAACTCGCTTTCCTCGCGGCTGAAGCGCGCCATGGAGAGCCGCATGCGGCTGGTCGCCGCCGCCGGCCACGACTTGCGTACGCCGATCACACGGATGCGGCTCAGGGCCGAGTTCGTTGACAACGAGGAAGAGCGAACGCGGTGGCTCGCCGACCTCGACGAATTGGAGCGAATCGCCGACAGCGCCATCACCTTGGTGCGCGAGGAGTCGGGCAAGGAGTCGCCCGAGCTGATCAGGGTCGATCAACTCGTGAGCATCATCGGCGCGGAGCTCAGGGACCAGAATCTCGACGTCACCAACGCGGCGGCAGAACCCGTGACTGTGCGCGCGAGCCGGCTCAAACTCAATCGCGCGCTGCGCAACCTCATGATCAACGCGGCCACGCACGGCGTGCGTGCGCGGGTCAGCGTGGACGGTGCGAACGGTCCGATGGCGCGCATCGTGATCGAGGATGACGGTCCGGGCATTCCCCCGGATCTGCTCGGGCAGGTGTTCGAGCCGTTCTTCCGCGCCGATCCGGCCAGGCGGCAGGACATCCCAGGCGCGGGCCTTGGTCTCACCATCGCGCATGAGATCATTCAGCGCACCGGCGGCAGTATAACCATCGCCAACCGGAAGAACGGCGGACTGTCGCAAGTCGTCGAGCTGCCGAAGGCCGCTCAGGCGGCGCCGAGCTAGGCGCGGGCCTTTGCCGCCGCGGCTTTCGGAATGGATAGATTGACGTGAAATCCGCCGTCCTCCGTCGCGAAACGGACAAGCTCGCCGCCCAGGGCTTCAAGGTCTACGAGATCGAGTCCGACGACGACGCCTATGAGGTCGAGATGGTCTACAAGAACGGCACGCCCATCGACACGCATGTGCATCCGGCGACCGGCGAGATTCTCAGAGGCTACGACGACTAGCGCGAACAGCGCAACGCCGCCCTTTTAAGGCCCGGAACTTTTGCTTTCTCCATGAATTCGGGAGTTAGCGGGCGCCGAGGCAGCGCCAGGCGAAATTCCCATGCCCTGCCTAGTCTTAAGGCAGTTTTCGATCTGCCTCATGGTGTGCCGGTCGGCGCCGCCAGGGGTGTGGTGACAAGGAGGAACGCCATGGAGATGAGCGAGATCCACGTTCATGCGCGCCGCTTCGTGGGAGCGCACGGCGATAAGGCCGAACTGGAAGCTGCACAGAGGGCCAGCGAATGCGAGAAGCAGGGCGACAAGGTCCAGGCGGCGGACTGGCGTCGCATTCAGGCCGCGATCAGGGAGATGCTCGGCCCGCGCTCCAAGTGAGTCAGGGGTATCCAACGCGACATGCCGAGATCGCAAGAAGCAGGACGCTCCGGTCAGTCCTCCTTCTTCTTGTTCTTCTGGCGTTTGACCTCGAAGCGAAGATCGCGCTGCTGGCGGCAATCCATTTGTAGCGATACAACGTCGACCGTGTCGGCATAAGTGTTGAGCCCCTCCGGCGAGGGGTTCTGCCAGGCGATGCTGCGGTTGTCGCAGATCTTGGTGGACAGCACGGCCGGCGCGTTCTCGACTAGGATGGGCCGCGTTTCGCGAAACACGTTGCGGGTAATGGCAACGTCGGAGATGCGGCCCCGCTTACCGGCTATCTCGATGCCACCGCCGGCATTGTTGATGAATTTTGAGTTTTCGATCCGGATATTGCTGATCGAGTGCTCGGACTTGTTTGGCTCGAGATCGATCCCCGCGCTCGGGTCGGTGCCGCGCGTGTTCGTGAACAGCGAATCGGTCACCAGCACGCGCTTCGCGTTGATGATGGAAAGTCCCTGACGGCGGTTGTGGTCCGCCGTGACGAAGCAGAACGTCACGTCCGCCGCGCCGCTCACGTAAAAGCCGTCGCCCCACATCTCCTTGGTGGTCAGCCTGCTGACGGTGATGCGCTCAGCGTCGGGACCGATGTGAAGGCCCATGCCTCGCTCGCCGCCTTTGCTCTTGTGTTCGGCCCGGTCGCCGAACAAGGTGCCGCCTTCGATGGTCGCGTCGGAAGCTTTCGAGATGCGCAACACCGAATAGTTCTTGGCGCCGTTCGGGATCGCCTTGAGCGTGGCACGGGGGGCGAGCTTGAGGGTCATGTTGCTTTTGAGGGCGAGGCGGCCCTTGCCGATCGTGGTGACCAGGTAGGTCCCGTCCGGCACGAACACGGTGCCGCCGGTCCCTCCGACCTCATCGATGGCTCGCTTGATCGCGGCCGTGTCGCTGGTCTTTCCGTCTCCCTTAGCGCCTTTGTCCGTGACGTTGACGACGAGCGGCGAGCTTGGCGGTTTCGCGCATCCCTCGGCGTGGGATTGGGTGAAGGGCGCAAAGGCGAGAAGCGCCGCCGCCAGCATCCAAACAATCTTCGTCATGCCCTTGCTCCTCGCCGATGGCACGCGAGTAATGCCCCGCTAAGGAGAAATTTTGACAGGGCGTGTCAGGGCCGGCGAGCATTGTCTGGCCGCGGGCGGGGCCTCTGCCCCCCAAAGCCACCAAGCCGGCTACCTCGGACCGGCGCCTCGTGCGAGAATCCCAAACCGATTCGGCTGGCCGTTCGTCCGGGTGGCAAAGGGCTCGACTGGCATCTTCATGCAAAGCATCCGTATCATCGGCATCGATCCGGGGCTCAGGCGGACCGGCTGGGGCGTTATCGACAGCGACGGGGTGCGGCTCGTCTACGTCGGGTGCGGTTCCGTCGCCTCGGACGAGACACAAAGCCTCGGGCTCAGGCTTAGGCAGATCTTCGACGGCCTTCAGGCGGTGCTCGCGGAGACGGCGCCGGTTGAGGCGGCCGTCGAGCAGACCTTCGTCAATCGCGACGCCTCGGCCACGCTCAAGCTCGGCCAGGCGCGCGGCATCGCGTTGCTGGTGCCGGCCTTGCTCGGTTTGCCCATCGCCGAATACGCGCCGAACGCGGTGAAGAAGACCGTCGTAGGAGCGGGCCACGGCGACAAGCAGCAGGTCCGCGCCATGGTAAAATGCCTCCTACCGCGCGCCGTACCGCAGAGTGCCGATGCAGCCGACGCGCTCGCCATCGCCATCACGCACGCTCATGCGCGAAGTTGGGCGAAGCTCGAAGCCGCTCTCGCCCCGAGGGCAGTACCATGATCGGCAAGCTCACCGGCAAGGTCGACTCGCTCACGCTGCACACGGTCATCGTCGATATCGGCGGCGTCGGCTACGAGGTGACGCTCGGCGCCCGCACGCTGTCCGTGCTGCCGCCGATCGGCGAGACGGTGACGCTCGCCATCGACACGCATCTCCGCGAGGACGGCTTTAGGCTCTACGGTTTCGCCACCGATCATGAGCGCGCCTGGTTCAAGGCTCTCCAGACGGTGCAAGGCGTGGGCGCCAAGGTGGCGCTCGCTGTGCTCGGCACGCTGTCGGCAGCCGATCTCGCCAACGCGGTGGCATTGCAGGACAAGAACAGCGTTGCGCGCGCGCCAGGCGTCGGTCCCAAGGTGGCCGCCCGTATCGTCGCCGAGTTGAAGGACAGGATGCCGGCTTTGGCGTCGGCGTTCAAACCGAGCGGCGGGCTGGCTCCCGTGGCCGCGCTGCCCGAAGGGCTCGCCGCGCGCGATGCTGTTTCGGCTTTGACCAATCTCGGCTATGCCCATGGCGAGGCCGCCGCCGCGGTGTCGGCGGCCATCGGCAAGGCAGGGCGCGAGGCGCGCGCGGAAGAATTGATCCGCCTCGGCCTCAAGGAATTGGCACAATGACTTCCTCGCTTCCAAGGACCATAACTTTCACCTCCCCCCTTGCGGGGGAGGTCGACCGCGTAATGGTCGGGAGGGGGGTAAGCAACAAACGTAGAGCGTGTGGTTTACCCCCCTCCCTAGCGCTCCCCCGCAAGGGGGTAGGGGATTTGCCGCAGCGGTGGAGTCATAGCGATGGCTGAGAGGGTGCTGGCGGCAGCGAAGCGCGACGACGATCAGCCCGAGATTTCACTCAGGCCCCAGACGCTCGCGGAGTTTACCGGTCAGGCCAAGGTCTGTAGCAATCTCAAGGTGTTCATCGACGCGACGCGCGGCCGGCGCGAGGCGCTGGACCACGTACTGTTCGCCGGGCCTCCCGGCCTCGGCAAGACCACGCTCGCGCAGATCGTGGCACGCGAGCTCGGCGTCAATTTCCGTGCAACCTCGGGCCCGGTGATCGCCAAGGCCGGCGACCTCGCCGCACTCCTCACCAATCTCGAGGATCGCGACGTCCTGTTCATCGATGAGATCCACCGGCTCTCGCCCGCCGTGGAGGAGATCCTCTATCCCGCCATGGAGGACTTTCAGCTCGACCTCATCATCGGTGAAGGGCCGGCGGCTCGCTCGGTGCGCATCGATCTTACGCGCTTCACGCTGATCGGCGCGACGACGCGCACTGGGCTGCTTACGACGCCGCTCAGGGAGCGGTTCGGCATCCCCATCAGGCTTGAGTTCTACACGGTAGAGGAACTCGAGGAGATCGTGCGCCGCGGCGCGAATCTGCTCGGCTTGCCGCTGACGCGGGAAGGGGCGCACGAGATCGCGCGGCGCGCACGCGGCACCCCGCGCGTGGCGGTAAGGCTGCTGCGCCGCGTGCGCGACTTCGCCTCGGTCGAAGGCGCCGGCGCGGTGGACGCC
>JBOHJE010000120.1:0-2716 GCA_050728375.1 Methyloceanibacter sp. | reverse complement strand
GGCACGGCGAGCAGCGCGGCCGCCGCAAGCGAAGGCACTCCAAACTTGAGGCTTCTCATCTAGCAACCTCCCATAAAGCGTTGAACTCTTTGAAGTCCGTCGGGCGGCCAGGCGCCTCAGCCGCGATTGCCTTTTCGCGCCGCCATCAGCTCCACAAATCGGCTGAAGAGATAATGGCTATCCTGAGGCCCCGGCGAAGCTTCGGGATGATATTGCACGGAGAACACCGGCTTGTCTTTGACCTTCAGTCCGCAATTCGAGCCGTCGAACAGCGACACGTGGGTTTCTTCCACATTCGCCGGCAGGCTGTCCCGGTCCACGGCGAAGCCGTGATTCATCGACGTGATCTCGACCTTTTGCGTCGTGAAATCCTTGACGGGATGGTTCGCGCCGTGATGGCCCTGATGCATCTTGGCCGTGGTGCCGCCGAGCGCGATCCCAAGCATCTGATGGCCGAGACAGATGCCGAACAGCGGCAGCCCTGAGTCTACGAGCTTCCTGATCTCCGGCACGGCGTAGACGCCGGTTGCCGCCGGGTCCCCCGGACCGTTCGACAGGAAGACGCCGTCGGGCTTGCGCTCGAGAATATCCTCTGCCGTCGCCGTCGCGGGTACCACGGTGAGCCGGCATCCGGCCGTCGCTAGCTCGCGCAGGATGTTGCGCTTCAGGCCATAATCGATGGCGACCACATGAAAGTGCGGCGCGTCCTGCCGCCCGAAGCCGCTGCCCCACTGCCACTCGGCCTCGTCCCAGCTATAGCTCTGGCCGCAAGTCACGTCCTTGGCGAGGTCGAGCCCGACCATGCCGGGCCACGCCGCGGCCTCGTGCTTCAGCGCCTCGCGATCGAACTTGCCGTCCGGCGCGTGCACGATGACGGCATTTGGCATGCCTTTCTCGCGGATCAGCGCGGTCAGCGCGCGCGTGTCGATGCCGGTGATGGCGATGATGCCCCGCGCCTTGAGCCAGGCGTCGAAATCCTGCACCGCGCGCCAGTTCGACGGCGCCGTGATCTTCGCGCGCAGCACGCAGCCCCGCACGCCCGAGAGCGCAGCGAGGTTCGCCGTTTCGGTATCTTCGTTGTTAGCGCCGACATTGCCGATATGAGGAAAGGTGAAGGTGACGATCTGGCCGGCATAGGAGGGGTCGGTGAGCACCTCCTGGTAACCGGTCATCGCCGTGTTGAAGCAGACCTCACCGACCGCCGAGCCGGTCGCGCCCGCGCCGTGGCCCTCGATGATCGTGCCGTCGGCCAGAATGAGAAGAGCGGTCGGCGCCTCGTCCGCCCAATCCGGAACGGTGAGCGCGCGCGACGATGCGGTCTCTCCGGCCAAACTTTCGGCATGATCGTTCATGGGCACTTGGGGCGGCCGTCAGCAGGTCACGCCGGTTCGCAAGCTCGGATGGGAGGCACGCGACGTCAAGACTTGCCTCAACGTCATCCTCTTGAATCTTGCTCTTTACGTCACGGGGCCAGTAGGGTCAATCCTTGTCGCAAGATATTGTCATGTTATTCCAAGTGGTTAGCACCCTTAATTGGCTTGCTCGGCGTTGGCCGATCGATTAGGTTGAAAGCTTCCTTCCGAAACGTCAGCCGCCGAGAGACAGCGATGCGCGAGACGATCAACGCCGCCTTGAGGAATGCGACTAAGGCTCGCGATGCGCGTCGCGTCTCCACGCTGCGCCTGATGAGCGCGGCAATCAAGGACCGCGACATCGCCGCGCGCACAGCCGGCAAGACGCAAGCGGCCGACGCCGAGCTGCTCGAGCTCTTTGCCAAGATGATCAAGCAGCGCGAGGAATCGCACAAGATCTACGCCGATGCGGGGCGTGCCAAGCTCGCAGAGCAGGAAGCGGAAGAGATCGTTATCATCCGCGACTTTATGCCGAAGCAGATGTCCGAGAAGGAGATGGAGAAGGCAATTACCGACGTGATCGCCGAGGCGGGTGCCGCGAGCGTGCGCGACATGGGCAAGGTGATGGCCGCGCTCAAGTCGCGCTATGCGGGGCAGATGGATTTCGCCAAGGCGAGCGCTCTGGTGAAGGCCAAGCTCGGCTAGGCCTATCGTCATTCCGGCGCAAGCCGGATCCAGTGAGCGAAGCGAAAACAGGATGGATACGGCTGTCGCCGGTATGACGGGGTTAGCGCACTTCGCTCCGCGCAATCCCAAAATTAAATCG
This sequence comes from Methyloceanibacter sp., assembly GCA_050728375.1. Lineage (GTDB taxonomy): Bacteria > Pseudomonadota > Alphaproteobacteria > Rhizobiales > Methyloligellaceae > Methyloceanibacter. The sequence continues at coordinate 538 of JBOHJE010000120.1, read as the reverse complement.
AGTCGTCAGCAAAATCCCGCGGCAGCCGGTCACGCGTCAGTTTTTCTTGCGCTGCAACATGGACTTGTCCGCGCAGCAACGCTACTTATGCTGCACTGCAGCACGGACTGATTCTGTGCTCCGAATGGAGGGGCCACCATGACCAATAGACTGAATTCTCGAATCCTGATCCTGGCGGCGGCTTGCGCCGTCGCCGGACTGGCCTTCGCCCACACGCCAGCTCGTGCCGAGCAGCCGGCATCCAATCTGGGCCCGGTCGGCCCCTACGAGCCGATCCTCGCCGCCGTCGGCGACAAGCGCCTAGTTGCCTATTACGTGCCGGAGAACGGCAAATGCACCGTCACCGCCGTGTTCTTCGATGCCGCGTCTTCGGGCGGAGGCGAGACATCCACACGCCTGCGCATGGCGTTGCATCCCGGGGAGATTTTCAACCTCGATGCCGTGAGCGATCAGAGGGTCGTGCTGGCCTGCGGGCTCAACGCCGGTATGCTGACCGTGCTCAATCGCGGCGAGGTTCTCAGGTCCGCGAGCAACGCCG
>JBOHJE010000119.1:0-17268 GCA_050728375.1 Methyloceanibacter sp. | reverse complement strand
AGCATGATGATGAAGGGATCGGTGAAGCTCTCGAACTGTGCGGCGAGCACCAGGTAGATAAACGCCAATGCAAGCAAGAACGTAAGGTACATGCTGGCGCTTGCTTCGCGGAATTCCCGGGATTCGCCAGCGTATTCGAGATAGGCGGTGTTGGGCAGCACCTCGCGCGCCGTCTTCTCCAGGAAGGTCAGCGCATCGCTCAACGAATAGCCGGGTGCGAGCTGGCCGGTGATCGTCGCCGCCCTGAGCTGGTTGAAGTGGTTGAGTTCCTTAGGGGCGACCGTCTCCTTTATGGTGATTAGGTTCGAGAGCGGGACCATGGCGCCCTGGCTGCCGCGCACATAGATGCGCCGCATGTCGTCCGGATTCTGGCGGTCAATATCGGCGATCTTCACCACGACGTCGTATTGCTCGCCCTCCCGCTTGAAGCGCGTCACCTGGCGCCCGCCTAGCATGGTCTCTAGCGTGCGTCCGAGCGTGTCGATCTCGATCCCCATGGCTGCGGCCTTCTCCCGGTCCACGGCGATGTCGAGCTGGGGGGAATTGAGCTTGAGGTCGCTGTCGACATCGGCGATGCCCGGATAGTCGGCGATCTTGTCGAGCATCGCATCGATCATCGTTTGCAGCTCCTCATACGGGCGTGACGTCTGGATCACGAGATTTACGGGCTTGGAACGCGAGCTCTGGCCGAGCGACGGCGGATTGCCTGGAAACGCGACGACGCCGGGGACCGCCGTGATCTGAGGCATGATGGCGCGGCCAATCTCCTGCTGGCTGCGTTCGCGCTGGTCCCACGGCTTCACGCGCAGGATGACGCGCCCCTGCGACACGGTCGGATTGCCCGAGACCACGAAAACCCGGTCCGCCTCCGGCACGCTAAGCGCGATCTTCTCGAGCTTGTTGGCATAAGCGTCAGTGTAATCGATGGTCGAACCCTCCGGCGCCCTGAAGCTCGTAAGGATGTTGCCCTGGTCCTCGACCGGTGCCAGCTCGCTCTTGAGCGTGTCAAACAGGAAATAGCTCGCAGTCGCGACGGCAAGACCGAGCAGCAGCACCAGGGGTCGCGCGGCAAGAGCGACTCTGAGCAGCGCACGATAGGCGACGGTGACACCGTGCAAGAAGCGTTCGATGATCCGGTAAAAGAAATTGTGATGGGCTTGGTGCTTCAGCAACTTCGAGCACATCATCGGCGAGAGCGTCAGAGCGACGAAGCCGGACACGATGACCGCTCCGGCCAGCGTCCAGGCGAACTCGGTGAAGAGGCGGCCGGTGATACCGGTCATGAAGCCGATCGGCGCGTAGACGGCCGCCAGCGTGATGGTCATGGCCACAATGGCGAAGCTGATCTCGCGGCTGCCGAGCAGCGCCGCCTTCACGGGTGTCATGCCCTCCTCGACATGGCGATAGATGTTTTCGAGCATGACGATGGCGTCGTCGACCACCAGCCCAATGGCCAACACCAGCGCCAGGAGCGTCAGCGTATTGATGGAGAAGCCTGCGGCATACATCAGGGCAAACGCCCCGATCAGCGACACCGGGATGGTGATAATGGGGATCAGCGTGGCGCGGATCGACCGCAGGAACAGGAAGATGATGAGGACGACGAGGATGACCGCCTCGCCGATCGTCCGGTAGACGTTCTTGATCGACTCGGCAATGAACACGGACTTGTCGTGGGCGACGCGAACCTCCATCCCGTCAGGGAGGGACTGAGCGATGGCCGGGAGCACCGCGTTGACGCCGTCTGACACTTCGAGCGGATTGGCCGTCGCCTGCTTAATGACGCCGAGCGCGATGGCCGGCCTGCCGTTGAAACGCACGATGCGGCGCTCATCGAGGGCGCCAAGCTCGGCCCGCCCCACATCGCTGAGCCGCACCAGATAGCTGTTAGCGTCCTTGACGATCAGATCGTTGAATTGCGCCGGCGTGCGCAAGTCGGTTTCGGCGAGCACGGTGAACTCGCGTTGCTGGCTCTCGATCCGGCCCGAGGGCACCTCGACGTTCTGACGGCGCAAAGCATTCTCGACGTCTTGCGGCGTGAGCTGATAAGCGGCCAGGCGCTCCGGATCGAGCCAGATGCGCATTGAATACTCACGGTCGCCGTACAGCGTCACTTCTGCCACGCCGGGCAGCGTCTGGAGCTGATCCTTCACGTAGCGGTCGGCGTAATCGGTGATCTCGAGCGCCGAATGATTCTGACTGGAGAAGGCGAGGTAGAGGATGGGCTGCGCGTCGGCCTCGCGCTTCTGGATGATCGGCTCGTCGATCTCTTCCGGCAGCCGGCCGCGCACGCGCCCAACCCGGTCGCGCACGTCAGCCGCGGCATAGTCCTGGTTGCGGGCGAGCTTGAAGGTGACGGTGATTTGGCTCGATTCCTGCCGGCTGATCGAGGTGATGAAATCGATGCCTTCGATACCCGCGAGCGAGTCCTCGAGAACCTGGGTCACCTGGGTTTCGACGATCGGCGCGCTCGCTCCGGGATACGAGGTCTGGACGGTGATGACGGGCGGATCGATGGCGGGATATTCCCGGACGCTCAGCCGGTCGTAGGACACAAGGCCGACGAGGACGAGCACGAGGCTCATCACGGTCGCAAAGACCGGCCGCTTGATCGAAAGTTCGGAAAGCGTCACGGGCCTACGCCCCGACCGCGTTGACGATCGATACGGCGCTGCCGTCGCGGATCTTGAGCTGGCCGGCCGTCACCACCTGGTCGCCGGAGTCGAGTCCCTCTATGATTTCCACCCGACCTTCGCGGCGCGTGCCGATCGTGACCCTGGTCATCTTCGCCTTGCCGTCGACGACCTTGAACACGAACTGGCTGTCGCCTTGCGGCACGATCGCTTGTTCGGGCACGCTCAGTGCGTCCTCTTTGAGCTGCAGCAAAACGGTGACGCGCGCAAACAGCCCGGGCCGCAAGCGCTTGTCGGTGTTGGGCACTTTGGCGCGCACGAGCAGGCTGCGGCCGGCGACATCGAGGCGCGGGTCGATGGCGTAGACGTTGCCTTCGAAGTTTGCGTCGGGAAAGGCATCGACCCTGATGCGGATGGTCTGCCCTACCCTGATGGCGGGCAGGAACTTCTCCGGCACGCGGAAATCCGCCTTTACCGGATCGATCGCTTCGAGATTGACGAGAGCTTGGCCCGAGGTGATGTACTCGCCGACACTCACATGACGCAGCCCGACAATGCCGGAGAACGGCGCTACGATCCGCGCCTTTTCGAGCTGCACGCGGGCGAGCTCGACGGCGGCCTTGTTGACCGCGAGGTTGGAGACCGCCTCATCGGCCGACTGGGCCGTCGCGTATTTGTTAGTGAAGAGCTGGCTGGTCCGCTTGTAGGTCTGCTCCGACAGTTTGAGCTTGGCTTCGGCATCCGCGAGCTGGGCCTGGTAAACCGACTCATCGAGAGTGAACAGCGGCTGGCCTTTCTCGACCGGCTGGCCCTCTTCGAAATGGATTTGCTTGAGGCGGCCGGGGATTTCGGAACTGACCGTGACGGACTCATCGGAGAGAAGCGTGCCGACCGCGGTGACTTGCTCACTCAGAGGCGCTGCGACAACCCGGGCCACCTCTACCGGCACGGCGCTCGGCTTCTCGTCGTCGGCTATCGAGGCCGAGCTGCAAATGGCAATTGCCGCGGCAAGCGGCCACGCAGCCAAAAGCCCCCCGCAAACCTTCCGGGTCATGGTCCCCTTTCCTTCGCTCCGGGTAGAGCGAGTAATCTAGCACCAATACGACGCCGAGGAGACGCGGTTGAGCCTGAACGCCAGATGAACAGGCGCCCGAACGCCGCGCCGGCACCCTGCAATTAAACAAAGGAGGACCGCGATTTTTTCGCGGTCCTCTCGTGTTTTCTAGGGATTCTGAGGCGGCTGTGCCGGGGCCTGGGGCGTCTCGGGGGCCGGCGGCGTCTCAGGAGCCGGCGTCTCGGGCGTTTCCTCTGGCGTCATGGCATTGGGCGCTTCATCCGGCGTGGCCTCTTCCGGCATCGCGTCCGGTGGCGAGCCGTCGTCAGGCGTCGCCTCAGGCATCTCGTCCGGCGGGACCGCCTCGTCGGCGCCGGGCGTGTCGCGATCCGGCATGCCGGTCGAAGGGGCAGGCTTTTCCGCCGCGGGCGGCTCCGCTGCCGGCGGCTCGGTTACGGGCTGCTCGGTTGCGGGCTGCTCGACCTTGACGTCGGCATCTTCCTGGTTGCCGTACATGAAAAAGGCCGCGATCACGAGGGCGAGCACGATGCCGCCCAGGACAATGGCAAGAAAGGTCCTGCTACCTTGATTGTCGTTGGCCATTCAAATCTCCTCCGTCTCGCAGAATAGGTATGTGCGCAATTCCAGCAACCTACCGGTGAATCGCGGTCCGGTCGAGGTTTGGTTAGGGGCAACCCGATGCATGTCCGGCTCACCGCGCCGCGGACGCCGCGCTCCGTCTGGATACGAAATCGAAGAGAGGCGTGAACGCGGCGCTCACCAAGAAGTTGACGAGAAGGGAGTATAACGCGGCGTAACCGGGGACCGTGAGGCCGAATAGATCGAGTGGGTAGACCGACGAGACGAAGCCCTGACTGGCAGCCATATAAGTCCCGACCAGCGTGCCGGACGCCCAGCCGAGTAGCAAGGCGTTCGCATGGAACGATCGCGTGAAAAGGCCAAGTAGGATCGGCGGCAGGAGCTGGATGATCCAGATGCCGCCGAGCAGCTGAAGTTGGATCGCGTAGGCTTGCGGGATCGCCAGGATGAAGATCACCGCTCCGATCTTGACCACAAGCGAGACGATCTTGGCCATGCGCGTTTCCTCCGTCCCGCTGCACTCGCGGTGCAGGAATTCCTTGTAGAAGTTCCGCGTGAACAGATTGGCGCAGGCGATCGACATGATGGCGGCGGGCACCAGAGCGCCGATGGCGATGGCCGCGAAAGCCACGCCCACGAACCAGGACGGAAACGAGTCGAGGAACAGCGCCGGCACCGCGAAGTTGGCGCCGTATTGGGTGAAGCCCTCGGCATAGGCCGGGTTTTTGTCGACGCCCGCGGCGATCGCCATGTAACCGAGCAAGGCGATCAGCCCAAGGATGAAGGAATAGGCTGAAAGCGCCGCGGCGTTGCGCCGGATCACGTTGCCGCTGGAAGCGCTCATGATCCCGGTCATCGCATGCGGATAGAGGAAGAGTGCGAGCGCCGAGCCGAGCGCCAGCGTGAAATAGGCGCTATAGGCGCCGAGGCTGTCTCCCGATGGCGGCTTCAGCAGGAGCTTCTCTGGTGGGACGCTCGCGAAGATCTTGCCGTAGCCGCCGAGCTCGGCGGGGATCACGATGATGGCGGCGATGATCGTAGCGAAGATCAGCGTGTCCTTGACCACGGCGATAAGGGCCGGCGCGCGCAAGCCGCTCGTATAAGTGAAGGCGGCGAGGATGGTGAAGGCGATAATGAGCGGGAGATGGCCGGCGAAACCGCCCGCCGGAAAACCGAGCGCGCCGATCACCACCTGCATGCCGACGAGCTGGAGCGCGATGTAGGGCATTGTCGCGACGAGCCCCGTTACGGCCACGGCGAGAGCGAGCCAGCGGCTTCCGAACCTGTCGCGAATATAGTCTGCGGCGGTCACGTGACCCCGGTCGCGCGTGGCTTTCCACAGCCGCGGAAAGACGAGATAGAGGAAGGGGTAGATCAGGATCGTATAGGGGACGGCGAAGAAGCCCATCGCGCCCGCGCCGAACACCAGCGCCGGCACGGCGATGAAGGTGTAGGCGGTATAGAGATCGCCGCCGAGCAGGAACCAGGTGACCATCGTGCCGAACCTGCGGCCGCCCAGCCCCCATTCATGCAGCATGTTGAGGTCGGCCTTCCGCCAGCGCGCGGCGACGAAGCCGAGCCAGGTGACGAGCGCGAACAGCGCAACGAAGACGCTCGCGGCCGTGAGATCGATGGTCACAGCATGTCCCCCGGGGTCCCGGTCCGATCCGCTCCCCGAATGTTTCGGGGCGTCGTCCCGGTGACGCGCGTCTCCAGCACGTAGACGACGAGCACGACGATCGCCCCGATCAGGATCGAGGCAAGCTGATACCAATAGAAGAAGGGAATGCCGCCGAGCGCGGGCTCGAGCCGATTATAGAAAGGCACCCAGACGATTAGCAGGACCGGAAGGACCAACAGGAAGCGCGGCCAATGGCGCGCAAGGCTTGTCCTCGGCTGCTTGGTCGCCATCTGCAAGGCCCCTCCCCATGACGCCGGCGCTTCCTTTGCGCCTGCCTTTCTACGGCGATGCCGTATTTCCCGCTAACCGGCAAGAGTAAACCGTCGCCGGTTGCCAAGCGGGCCGAAGCATGCGAAGGCGAGCCTTATTGACCTATTTGGGAACCGGCCCATATGGTCGAACAGGAGCCCGTAGCTCAGCCGGTAGAGCATCTGACTTTTAATCAGAGGGTCCCGGGTTCGAGTCCCGGCGGGCTCACCATTCCTCTGATAATTCAGTAAGTTAGTGACTGCACCTTGGGCTTGCGCGGAAGTACCTCCTTTATGTCCGCACCATGCCCGCGCCGCGTCTCGTCCATCGTGAGCGGCGGTGTCGGCTTTCGCGATCAAGACCTAAGCCATCCGATCCTGCACGCTGTGGCGTGAGCTGCTTTCCAAACATGAGCGAGAAACGTAGCTCTCGCAGCGTCGAGATCCTCTCGAAGGTCATCCGTCGCCACCAGTAGCGGGAGAAGAAGGGGTCCTTGGTGAACGTCACGTGCTGGCCGGTCTGAGGCTTAGAGACCGTGATGCTGTCTCGGCCAATTTCGATTGCTAAGTTGCCGAGCTCTCGCATGAGACGCACCTAGGCTACGTTGCCTTATAACCTCGCCCAAATAGGTAACGAGCCTTGCGAACTATATCTTCTTTAATTCGCTGCTTCGAAAGGCGATCGGTTGTTCGATAGGAAAAGATTGCGGTGATTATCGCCTTATCACCGTCCGCGTCCGGGCATCGTAGCTCCACTTTGGGATGTTAGATGCGCGAAGCAGCGGGCAAGCCCCCATGCGGGCACGGGGATGGTGCAGTGAGGCCCTGGACCGGACGCCTCGGTTCTTGCCTTAACTAGCCCACGCGTAACTCCTTTGAGGATTCGGTCCACGCCTTTATAATCCTGAGCATGCGCGCGAGGGCGACCCGCGTGGGTGGCTCCGCGTCGAAAGGAGCTAAGCGATGAAAAAGTCATCGGCTATTTTTGTGAGCGTCATCGCTCTCGGCTTGGTGATGTTCGCGCCGTCCGAAGCCGACGCCCAAGGTGTTAGTATCTACGTTGGACCCGGCTACCCAGGTAACAGCTACTATCCGCCTAATTCCGGCTATGGCTACTATCCAAACTACGGATACAGCTATTACCCAGGTTCTTACGGCTACTATGGCTACCGGCAGCCGTATTACAGGCCCTATTGGGGCCAGGGTCGCCGTGTTGGTCGCCGGGCTTATCGGCGATGGAATCGGTGGGATTAAGCCTCGCCCTCTGATGTCAAAACTTAACGGAGATGCAGGGGGGCCGGCCTAGCGCCGGCCCTTTTCTTTTGATGGAACCCGATATCCCGGAATGCTTGCCAGCACCTTATTTCGAAGTGTCTCCACGTTGCTAATGCCAAAGCGCGCCATAGCCAAGGTTCGCCTCCGCAAGCCTTCTTTCGCTCCTCATCTTTGGATGTATCGCGACACGGCTCACGAGTCGCGATCATGCCCCAAGCGCCCTGATAGGCGCGACCAAGATGATGGGCAAGTACAACTCGGAAGCCGATGCCAAGAAGGCCATGGGCACCATGAAAGAGTGTCAATAGTCGGCATTACCGGACGAGAGGTCGTCGGCTTCGGCCGGCGCCCTTTATCCTTAGGATGCGACTCGCCCTCTACGGGCAGTACCAGATTGGGCCGATCACGATACAACCCCGCGTCCGCCAGCCATAGGGCCGGTACGAGTAGCGGTTCCAATTACGGTAGTTATGATGGTCGTGATAGTGGCGGCTGTAGCCGCGCCGGTAGCCCTTGTTCCAGCCTTTGCCTTTCCAGCCCTTGCCGTAGTACTTGCCACGCTTCTTCACCTCAACGAGATCGGAAGAGAGGCTAGCGCCAGGTTTCGCATCCGGCATGGCCGATGCCGTTGCAGGGGTGGCGAGCGCCAAAGCTGCGGCGATCAGGATAGGTTTGAACATCGACTCTCCTTTCCGGCACCAAGGCGGGAACGCCAAGCGGCGGAACACGGTTCCGATTCTCGCGGCCTTTAGAGGGTTAAGGAGACTTATGCGCTTTCGCGCTGCAGCTTGCGGCGAAGGCGCTCGAACACAGTTCGCTTCAGGAAGTAATAGGCGGGGCGGCCCATGAGAGCCACCGCGATGAATTTGGAGATGAACGGCGTCGCTCCCAACAGGCCGGATACGGCCGCCTTGATGCCCGGATCGAGATCGCTCGTCACCACCAGGGGGATAAGCGGCCACGCCGCATACGCCACGACAATGATGAGAGTGCCGAGTGCGAACCGCCAGCCGATTTGCTCGGCGGTGAATGTCTCTGTCTCCGATGCTATGGCGACCTCCTTCAGTCGTCAAAGATGGGCATTCTACAAGCTTTAGGGAAGATTCGGGTTTATGCGGGGCAAGCGCGGGAGTGCCTAATCCCTTATCCAGCTTGCTTAATGTAGTCTTGCCGCCTGCAAGGCGAAACATCCTTTCACGCCGCGTTGATCTTTACCGCTGCGGCGTTTTCCCGCGCAGTTGGCAGAAGTCTAGGTAGTCACAAGCCACGCCGGGTCGAACCAGCGGTCGGCTTCGCCATCGTAAGGCAGCCGCGTGATATCCCAGTGACGGACGTACGGCGCATACGCAGCCCAGACCGGAGGACCGCCGCCGATATACACGACGCGATCGGGGAAGCGCGCCAGCACCTCTTCCGGGCTCTCGCCCGAGCGGATCTCACAGATGGTGCGATCCTCGTAGGCGAAGTCCGGGATCGACGCGACAGTGCGGGGTCCGGCGACTATGACATGGCCGCGGGTCATGTCGAAGAAGCGCGCGACATCGGCCACGTACTCCGGTTCCCTGTTGCCCTCCCAAGGCAGCCGGCCGTCGAGGCCGAGCTGTCCCCTGAGGCCAATGGCACACATGGCGCGAATCACGGCCACTACCGAACCTCCTTCGCTCCTTAAGCTTGCGACCTTAGCGGGCAATGGTGTTTTGACAAGGATTGGTGCACATAGCGCGCACGCATGGCACTCCTTTCCTCCTCATTCGCCACGTCATCCGCCGAGTCCGGCCACAGTCAAAGGCTGAAGACGATCGCGCTGATGGCTCTCGCCACGCTCTGCTTTGCACTGCTCGACTCAACGGCGAAATATCTTGTCACCGAGAAAGCCATCCCCGTGGCCCAAGTTACGTGGTTACGCTTCGCGGGCCATGTCGTGTTCAGCGCCGTCGCGTTGTGGCCCTTCGCTCTGACGCCGTCGTTGCGCTCGGCGAAACCTCTCATCCAGATCGTCCGGTCGGTCCTGATGATCGTGACCACGGGGCTCAATTTCATCGCGCTGCGCTATCTCCAACTCGACCAGAACATCACGATCTTCTTCCTGACGCCGCTGCTGGTCGCCGCTCTCGCCGGGCCCTTGCTCGCCGAGTGGGTCGGCTGGCATCGCGTGCTCGCCATCGTCGCGGGCTTTATCGGGGTTCTCGTGGTCATGCATCCGGGGATCGGCACCGTCCATTGGGCGATGCTGCTCGTTCTCGTCGCCGCCATCGGCTATTCGCTTTACAACATCGCCACGCGCTACCTCGCGGCGTTCGATCCGGCCTCGGTGACGCAGGCCTATACGCCGCTAGCCGGCGCGACGATCTTGGCGCCGTTCGCACTGGCGGCCTGGCAATGGCCCGACGATTGGTGGCTGTGGGTGATCTTCGCTTCGCTCGGCTTCTGGGGCGGACTCGGGCACTGGCTCCTGATCCTCGCCCATCGCAGCGCGCCGGTGCCGGTGCTCGCGCCCTACATCTATCTCGGGCTGATCTGGATGTCGGTCGCGGGCTATTTCCTGTTCGACGACATCCCGACGCTCTGGACGCTCGGCGGCGGCGCCATCGTCATCCTGTCCGGCCTCTACTTGCTCGCGCGCGAGCGCCGGACGCTCGGCGCCACGAAGGGCGGTCCGGCGTCGGACATTGCCTCGCAGTAGCTCCCTCTCCCCATTGGGGAGAGGGTTGCGGTGAGGGGGAACACCCATGCCCAGTTGCGTCCCCTCACCGAAGCTTGCTTCGGTGCCCCCGGCGAGGAGAGGCGAATAATTAGCTCTCGGCGTTGCTCGCCTCGTTGGTAGTCTCATAGCGGCGGCGGACGTCGCAGGCGAAGGCGGCGAAGCGGCCCTCCACGATCGCCTCGCTCGCGCGCGCCATCAGCTCCTGGTAGAATTGCAGGTTCGCGTACGTGAGCAGCATGTCGCCCAGCGTCTCGCCCGACTTCACGAGATGGTGCAGATAGGCGCGCTCATAGCTCGTTGCCGGGCTGGCGCTTTCTGGATCCAGCGGCGTCGGATCGTCGGCATAGCGCGCGTTGCGCAAATTAAGCTTCCCGTTCCAGGTGAAGGCCTGGCAGTGGCGCCCTGAGCGGGTCGGCATCACGCAGTCGAAGATGTCTATGCCGCGGGCGACGGCGCCGAGCAGATCGTCCGGCGTGCCGACGCCCATGAGGTAGCGCGGCCGGTCAACAGGCAGGAGTGCGGCCGTGATCTCCACCATATCGAACATGGCCTCCTGCCCCTCGCCCACGGCGAGCCCACCGACCGCATAGCCGTCGAAGCCGATATCGACCAGCTCGCCGGCGCTCCGCTCGCGCAAATCCGGATAGACGCCGCCCTGCACGATGCCGAACAGGGCCTGACCCGGCGCGGCGAGGCCGGCAAAGGTGCGCTTCGAGCGCTCGGCCCAGCGCAGCGACAGCTCCAGCGAGACTTGCGCCTCCTCGCCAGTGGCCGGGAACGGCGTGCAATCGTCGAGCACCATATGGATATCGGCGCCGAGCAGGCATTGCACCTCGATGGCGCGCTCGGGCGTGAGAGCGACGGTCGCGCCGTCGATATGCGATTGGAAGGTGACGCCCTCCTCGGCGATGCGGCGGAGCTTTGCCAGGGACATGACCTGATAGCCGCCGCTATCGGTGAGGATCGGCTTCTTCCAATGCATGAATTTGTGCAAGCCGCCGAGGTTCGCGATGCGCTCGGCGCCGGGCCGCAGCATCAAATGATAGGTATTCGCGAGGATGATGTCGGCGCCGGCAGCGGCCACGTCCTCGGGGAACATCGCCTTCACCGTGGCGCCCGTGCCGACCGGCATGAAGGCCGGCGTGCGGATGGCGCCGCGTGGCGTCTCGATGAGACCCGTCCGCGCCGCCCCATCCCGCGCCTTGACCTTGAAGGAGAACGCATGGGTCATGACGCGCGCCCCTCACCTTTTCGCAGGGGGGACGATCTTACGCACCATGCACGCCTCATTTGCTGACAGAGGTGCCACTCACCTATCCCTCCCCCCTTCCGGGGGAGGGATAGGGAGGGGGGTACGTCAACAACGGCGCTCATGAGCCGCAGATCGGCTGACACCCCCCTCCGTTCGCGTGAAGACGCGCGAGCGTGCTCCCCCGCAAGGGGGGAGCGCCCAAACGAAAGGTCGATCATGGTGTCACCGTGGGTAACTGCCCTCCAGCCGGGCTGAGCAGGCAGGCATCGCCGTAAGAGTAGAAGCGGTAGCCCTGACGCACCGCATGCACATAGGCCTGCTTCATCGTGTCGAGGCCGGAGAAGGAAGCTGCCAACATGAACAGGGTCGAGCGCGGGAGATGGAAGTTGGTCACAAGGCGGTCCACGGCGCGGAAGCGATAGCCGGGCGTAATAAAGAGACTTGTCCTGCCTGAGAAGGGCATCAGTCTGCCATCGGGGCCGCACGCGCTTTCCAACAGGCGGAGCGACGTGGTGCCGACGGCGACGATGGAGCCTCCCCGCGCCTTCACTTGGTTTAGCGCATCTGCCGTGCGTGCGTCGAGCGTACCCCGCTCGGCATGCATCTTGTGGCCTTCGGTGTCGTCCGCGCGTACCGGCAGGAAGGTGCCGGGCCCGACATGTAGCGTCACAAAATGTCGGGAAACGCCCCGCTCCTCCAGTGGCCGCATCAAGCGATCGGTGAAATGGAGGCCCGCGGTCGGCGCGGCGACGGCTCCCTCCTCGCGCGCGAATTCCGTCTGGTAGTCGCGGCGGTCCCGGTCGTCCGACGCGCGGCGCGAGGCGATATACGGCGGGAGCGGCATGGCGCCGAGCGTGACAATGGAATCGTCCAGCGCGGGGCCGGCAAGATCGAAGGCGAGTGTCACTTCGCCCTCTCCTCCGCGCGCCTCGACCGTAGCCTCGAGCGCGCCGAGCGCACAGACATTGCTGCCCTCACCGAACACGAGCCTATCGCCCGCTTCGAGCCGTTTGGCCGGCCGCGCCAGAGCCAGCCAGCGTTGCGCGTCGAGCCGTTCGATCAAGGTGATCGACACCTGCGCCGAGACGCCGTCGCGGAGACGCACCCCCTTGAGCGCGGCGGGGATCACCTTCGTGTCGTTGAACACGAGCGCGCCTCCCGGCGCGAGCAAATCCGGCAGATCGGCGACAACCCTGTCGGCGATTGACGGGGTGCCCTGAGGATCGACCACGAGCAGCCGCGCAGCGTCGCGCGGGCTCACCGGACGCAGCGCGATCAGCTCCTCCGGAAGGTGAAAGTCGAAGAGGTCGGTGCGCAACAGGAGGACGCGGCTAGAGCAGCCGCACCATGAGCGCCCCGACCAGAACCAGGAGCGTCCCGCCGACGCGTCCCGTCGTCAGCCCGCGCTCGGCCAGGTCGAAGAGGCCCAAGCGATCGATCAGCAGCGCCGCGGCGAGCTGTCCGGCGATGCCGAGAGCCATGAGCGCGGCGATGCCGATCTTCGGTGCGAGCACCAGGTTGGCGGTGACGTAGAGTGCGCCAAGAATGCCGCCGCCCATCAGCATGTAGAGCGGCATGGCGCCGAGCGCGCCGAGATCGGTGCTCCGGCTCGCGAACAGGGCCGTGATGACGATCAGAAGGATCGTGCCGGCGCAGAACGACATGGTGGCGGCGGCGAGGGGGTTGCCGAGCCGGGTGGCAGCTTCGGCGTTGATGGGAGCTTGCAGGGCGACCAGCCCCCCGCAGGCCAGCGCGACAAGCGTGAACAGAAGGCCCGGCAACCACATGGGCGTCCCCCCTCCTCGCATCTCAGCCCTGCACGTCGGCGGCGACGCGCGCGGAGAGGATTTTATCCGGATTGACCGGCGGCTCGCCGCGAGTGATCTGGTCGACATTCTCCATGCCTTCGATCACGCGGCCCCAGACCGTGTATTTGCGGTCGAGGAAGGTCGCATCGTCGAAGACGATGAAGAATTGGCTGTCGGCCGAATCCGGCGATTGCGCGCGCGCCATCGACACGGCGCCCCTGGTATGAGGCTCGGTATTGAACTCGGCGCCCAGCTTCTTGCCGGAGCCGCCTGTGCCCGTGCCGGTTGGATCGCCGGTCTGTGCCATGAAGCCTTCGATCACGCGATGGAAGGGCACGCCGTCATAGAAGCCCAGCCGCGCGAGCTCCTTGATTCTGGCCACGTGGTTCGGGGCGAGGTCGGGACGCATCTCGACGAGGACCTGGCCCCGGCTGGTCTCGATGATGAGAGTGTCTTCGGGATTTGTCGCCATGAATAGGCTCCTTCTGCTGTTCGCTACGGCCTACGGTTCAATGGTCGCCGTCTTGACGTAGTCGAGCTTGGGAAAGTCTTTGACGAGGTAAGAGTTGCCTTCCATCTGGATGCGCCCCTGATCAGGCCCCTGCCCGTTCGGCGCCCCCTCGCCGTAGCCATTGAAGAGCTTGTCGACGACGTCCATGCCGGAGACCACCTGGCCGAAGGGCGAGAAGCCCTGGCCGTCGAGGGAAGCGTTGTTGCCGAAATTGATGAACACCTGCGTGGTGCGGGTGTTCGGCCCGGCCGTGGCAAAGCTCACATAGCCCCGCTGGTTGCTCTCGTTGACGGGATCGTCGGGGATGCGCGCGTCGCGCCAGACCTGCGACAGATGCGGGTCGCCGCTGATGCCGAACTGCACCATGAAGCCTTCGATCACGCGGAAGAAGCGGAGGTCGTTGTAGAAGCCGTTCTTCACCAGATTGTAGAAGCGGTCGGCGCCGTTCGGCGCCCAGTCGCGATGCACTTCGATGAGGAAGGTGCCCTTGCTTGTGTCGAACTTCGCCTTGTAGACGTCCGGCGCCTTCTCATTGAGCGAAGCCGGCTTGGAAAGACTGGCTGCGTTGCCCGCAGCTTGCAAACCCAACAGGGCGGCCAACAACGCGGTACCGAACAGGACACTGGCCCTAATCATCATGGGGTTTCCTCGCGAGATTGATGTGCTGCTTATGCGGAGATTTCTGCTTCAGGGCTGCCGCCACGACGGGCGGAACGAACGTCGAAACATCGCCGCCCATTGCGGCGATCTGACGGACGAGGCTCGCCGCGATATGACGCGTGTCGGGCGACGAGGCGAGAAAGGCGGTCTCGATTCCAGGCGCCAACGCCGCGTTCATGCCCGCCATCTGCATCTCGTAATCGAAGTCGCCGGCATCGCGCAGGCCTCTTATGACCAGAGCGGCTCCGGCCTCCGTCGCGGCATTGACGGTCAGGCTGTCATAGGTGGTGACCGTGAGCTCGAAGCCGCCTTCCTCCGCCACCGGCCCCAGCACTTTCGTGACGAGCGTCACCCGCTCTTTCGCGGTGAACAGCGGGTGCTTGTCGTGATGCGTGCCGATCGCGATCACCAGCCTGTCGACCAAGCGGCCGGCGCGGCGGACAATATCGACATGGCCGTAGGTCACGGGGTCGAAGCTGCCGGGATAGAGGCCCACGCGCATTTTCAGAAACTCCAAGCGCGCGCTCCAGTCGTGGCGCGCGCGCATTAGGCACCTTCTAGCCGCGTCTTCAGGCGAACGGCAAGCTACTCATGAGGCCCGCTATTCCTCGCCGGACCCCTCTCGCGTGTGGTCTCTCGGGTCCTCGGCGGTCACTTCGCCGCCGCCGTTCTCGTCGGGAATATGCTCGACGGACACCACACGCTCGTCGTCGGCCGTGGAGAACACGATTACGCCTTGCGTCGAGCGGCCCATGTTGCTGATGCCGTCGACGGGAACGCGAATGAGCTGGCCGCGGTCGGTGACGAGCATGATCTGGTCGCTGTCGTTGGCGGGGAACGACGCGACCAGCTTGCCGTTCCGCTGATTGACAATCATGCCGATGATGCCTTTGCCGCCGCGTCCGGAGACCCGATACTCGTAGGCCGATGACCGCTTGCCGTAGCCGTTCTCGGAAACCGTCAGCACGAATTCCTCGTGCGCGCTCAGCTCGGCGTAGCGCTCGGTGCTCAGCACTACGGTCTCCTGAGCCTCGGCCTCAGGCTCGATGTCGGGCTCGTAATCGGCTCCGCCCCTGCGCACCATGTTGGCCTGACGCACATACGCCGCGCGCTCGGCGGCGTCCGCCTCGACATGGCCAAGGATCGCCATGGAGATCAACTCGTCGCTGCGGCCGAGCTTGATGCCGCGCACGCCGGCCGACTCCCGGCCCTTGAACACCCGCACGTCGCTGACCGGGAAGCGGATCGCCTGACCGTCTTTCGAGGTGAGCAGGACGTCTTGCTGCTCGTTGCAGACCTGGACGCCGATGATGCGGTCGCCGGGATCGAGCTTCATGGCGATCTTGCCGTTCTGGCGTACCTCGATGAAGTCCGAGAGCTTGTTGCGTCGGACGCTGCCGTAATTCGTGGCGAACATCACGTCGAGCATGGCCCACGACACCTCGTCCTCGGGCAGCGGCAGGATGGTGGTGATCGTCTCGTCCTTGTCGAGCGGCAACAGATTGATCATCGCCTTGCCGCGCGCTTGGGGCGCCGCCAGCGGCAGGCGCCACACTTTCATCTTGTAGGCCATGCCGCGCGAGGAGAAGAACAGCACGGGGGTGTGCGTGTTGGCGATGAGGATGCGGGTGACAAAATCCTCGTCGCGGGTCGCCATGCCGGCGCGGCCCTTGCCGCCGCGGCGCTGCGCGCGATAGGCGGAGAGCGGCACGCGCTTGATGTAGCCCTTGTGGCTGACGGTGACGACCATGCCCTCGCGCTGGATCAGATCCTCGTCCTCGACCTCGCCTTCCATCTCCAGGATCTCGGTGCGCCGCGGCGTGCCGAACTCGTTCTTGATGGCAGTGAGCTCGTCCTTGACGATGGCCACGATGCGGGCGCGCGAGCGCAGGATCTCGAGATAGTCGGCGATCTCGCCGCCGAGCTTCTTCAACTCGTCGCCGATCTCGTCCCGGCCGAGCGCGGTCAGGCGTTGCAGGCGGAGATCGAGGATGGCGCGGGCCTGCTCTTCGGAAAGCCGGTAGGTGCCCCCAGCGGAGACCTTGTGGCGCGGGTCGGCGATCAGCTCGACCAAAGCGACGACCTCCTTTGCCGGCCAATCGCGGGCCATGAGCTGTTCGCGCGCCGTTCCGGGATCGGGCGCTTTACGAATCAGGGCGATGACCTCACCGATATTGGCGACGGCGATAGCGAGACCGACGAGGATATGGGCGCGGTCGCGAGCCTTGCGCAGCAGGAACTTGGTGCGCCGGCCAATCACCTCCTCGCGGAAATCGGTGAAGGCGTGGATCAGATCCTTGAGGTTGAGGACCTCGGGACGACCGCCGGTTAGCCCCACCATGTTGCAGCCGAACGTCGATTGCAGCGGTGAGAACCGGTAAAGCTGGTTCAGCACCACGTCGGCCATGGCCTCGCGCTTGAGCTCGATCACCACGCGCATGCCGTCGCGATCGGATTCGTCGCGAATGTCGGCGATGCCTTCGATCCTCTTCTCGCGCACGAGCTCGGCAATCTTCTCGACCATCGCCGCCTTGTTCACCTGATACGGGATCTCGGTGATGACCAGCGCCTCGCGCTCCTTGCGAACCGTCTCAATCTTGACGCGGCCGCGCATCAGGATCGAACCGCGGCCCTTGTGATAGGCGGAGCGGATGCCGGTGCGCCCGAGGATCAAGCCGCCGGTCGGGAAATCGGGAGCCGGCACGAGCTCGGCCAGCTCGCCGACACCGATGGCCGGATTATCGAGATAGGCGACACAGGCGTCGATCACCTCGCCGAGATTGTGCGGCGGGATGTTGGTGGCCATACCGACGGCGATGCCGCCCGCGCCGTTGACCAGGAG
>JBOHJE010000118.1:0-2745 GCA_050728375.1 Methyloceanibacter sp. | reverse complement strand
GTCCTGGCCCTGGTCGCGGAAATATTCGGCGACGGTGATACCCGACAGGCCGACGCGGGCGCGGGCGCCCGGCGGCTCGTTCAACTGGCCGTAGACCAGCGCGCATTTAGATCCCTCGACGGAGCCCTTGCGAGGGTCCTTGTTCACGCCGGAGTCGATCATCTCGTGATAGAGGTCGTTGCCCTCGCGCGTCCGCTCGCCCACGCCCGCGAACACCGAGTAGCCGCCATGCGCCTTGGCGACGTTGTTGATCAGCTCCATGATCAGCACGGTCTTGCCCACGCCCGCGCCGCCGAATAGGCCGATCTTGCCGCCTTTGGCGTAGGGCGCCAGCAGGTCCACTACCTTGATGCCGGTGACGAGAATCTCGGCCTCTGTCGACTGATCGACATAGGCAGGGGCCGGCGCATGGATCGGGCGCTTGTCGGCGGTCTTGATGGGGCCGGCCTCATCCACCGGCTGCCCGACGACGTTCATGATGCGGCCCAAGGTCTCGTCGCCCACGGGAACCGCGATCGGCTCGCCCGTGTCAACCACCTCCTGCCCGCGCACCAGGCCTTCGGTCGAGTCCATGGCGACGGTGCGGACCGTGTTCTCGCCGAGATGCTGGGCGACCTCCAGTACGAGCCGGTTGCCGTGATTGTCGGTCTCGAGCGCGTTCAGAATCTGCGGCAGATCCTCGTCGAAATGCACGTCGACGACGGCGCCCATGACCTGGCGGACATGACCCTTGGGGCCCTTGCCTGCCGCGATCCTCTTCTCTTGCTTCTTGGTCTCGGCGACCACGGCAGACTTGCGTGCCATAACAGGCTCCTTCACATCGCGTGAATGCTCGGTCCTTTCTCGCTGCATTTTGGATGCGGCGCCAGAGGGGGATTTGCGTGCCATAACGAGTTCCTTCGATCTCTTGGATACTAGAGCGCCTCGGCGCCGGAGATGATCTCGATCAGCTCCTTGGTGATCTGTGCCTGACGGGTGCGGTTGTAGTTGAGGGTCAACCTGCCGATCATGTCGCCGGCATTGCGCGTGGCGCTGTCCATGGCGCTCATGCGGGCCCCCTGCTCGGAGGCCGCGTTCTCGAGCAGCGCCTTGAAGATCTGCACCGCGATGTTGAGCGGCAGAAGCTCGGCGAGGATCTCAGCCTCGTCCGGCTCATACTCGTAGACCGCGCCGCCAAGGCTCGCCTCGGCGGCAGGCGCATCGGCAGGGATCTCGGCGGGGATCATCTGATGGGCCGTTGGGATCTGGCTGATGACCGACTTGAAGCGGGAGTAGAACAGCGTGGCGACGTCGAACGCGCCGGCCTCGAACAGCTCCAGCACCTTCGTGGCAACCTTCTCGGCATGCTCGAAGCTGAGCTGCTTCACGCCTCGGAACTCGACGACCTCGACGATGAGCGGCTTGAACTGGCGCCGCAACTGATCGTAGCCCTTCTTGCCGACACAGAGGATCTTCACCTCCTTGCCGTCGGCGAGGAGGCGGTTGATGTGCCCCCGTGCGAGCCGCACGATGGCGGAGTTGAAGGCACCGCAAAGGCCGCGCTCGGCGGTGCAGACGATTAGGAGGTGCACCGCGTCCCTTCCGGTGCCCACCATCAGCCGGGGCCCGCCCTCGCGGATCTTGAGGGCCGTAGCGAGATTGGCGAGGACAGCCTCCATGCGGGTGGCATAGGGCCTGGCCGCCTCGGCCGCGGTCTGAGCGCGCCGGAGCTTCGCCGCGGCCACCATCTGCATGGCTTTGGTGATCTTCTGCGTCGCCTTCACCGAGGCGATGCGGTTCCTGAGGTCCTTCAGTGACGCCATGGGTGTCCCCCGGCGGGCGTCGCATCACCTCCTCCCGGCGGGGAGAGGTCGGCGCCGTAGGCGCCGGGTGAGGGGGAGCTGAGAGCGGTCGCCGGACCCCCCTCACCACATCCCTCTCCCCACAGGGGAGAGGGATGAGTGTGCGTCACCGCTTTCAATGAACCGTCCTCACGCGAAGGCCTTGGCGAATTTGTCGACCGCCGATTTCAGCTCGTCGCCGGTCTCTTTGCTGATCTCTTTCTTGTCGCGGATGTCGTCGAGAATGTCCGGATGTTCGGCGCGCATGTAGCGCAACAGCTCGGCCTCGAAGCGGCCGACGTCGGATTCCTTGATGGGATCGAGATAGCCGTTCACGCCGGCATAGATCACCACGACCTGCTCCTCGACCTTTATGGGCGAGAACTGGCCCTGCTTCAGAAGCTCGGTCAGCCGCGCGCCGCGGTTGAGCAAGCGCTGGGTGGTGGCGTCGAGGTCGGAGCCGAATTGCGCGAAGGCCGCCATTTCGCGGTACTGGGCGAGCTCGCCCTTGATCTTGCCTGCCACCTGCTTCATCGCCTTCACCTGCGCGGCGGAGCCCACGCGCGACACCGACAGACCCACGTTCACCGCGGGCCGGATGCCCTGATAGAACAGGTCGGTCTCGAGGAAGATCTGGCCGTCGGTGATCGAGATCACGTTGGTCGGGATATAGGCCGACACGTCGTTGGCCTGGGTCTCGATCACCGGAAGCGCGGTGAGCGAGCCCGAACCATTATCCTTGTTGAGTTTGGCCGCGCGCTCCAGAAGCCGCGAGTGAAGATAGAACACGTCGCCGGGGTACGCCTCGCGCCCCGGGGGACGTCGCAGCAGCAGCGACATCTGCCTGTAGGCGAATGCGTGCTTGGTGAGGTCGTCGTAGATACACAGGGCGT
The DNA here is from genome assembly GCA_050728375.1 of Methyloceanibacter sp. GTDB lineage: Bacteria > Pseudomonadota > Alphaproteobacteria > Rhizobiales > Methyloligellaceae > Methyloceanibacter. The sequence goes on along the minus strand of JBOHJE010000118.1, from coordinate 32 downwards.
GCTTGCCGTTGTAGAGGAAGTGCTCCCCCATC
>JBOHJE010000117.1:0-11476 GCA_050728375.1 Methyloceanibacter sp. | reverse complement strand
GTGGATGACCATGACCAAGACCCTCAAGAACTCACGCGACAAGCAGAAGGGCGCAAGCAAGCGGCAGAAGAAGGTCGTCGCCGCCGAGATCGGCGAGGCCGTGCTCCGCGAGGCGCCGGACGCTCGGCCCAAGCCGCAGGCCGCCAAGCCGGCAGCCGCGCCGGAGGTTGCCCCCGCGCCGCGTCCCGTCAGATCGGCACCCAAGCCCGCGCCGGAAGTTGCCCTCGCGCCGCCTCCCGTCAGATCGGCACCCAGGCCCGCGCCGGAGGTTGCCCCCACGCCGCCCCTCAGATCGGCGCCCAGACCCGCGCCGGTCAAGCCCGTTCCGGCCGCGTCCGGTCCGGCGAAGCATGCGCTCGAAAGCGCGGTGGAGACCTTCGAGCGGTCGTTCAAGGCGGCCGGCGAAGGGGCTTACGCGGTCAACCGCAAGCTCATCGACATTGCGCAAGAGAACGTCAATTCGGGGCTGGAGCTGGCGCGCGATCTCGCCGGCGCGCGGAACCCGCTCGAAATCGTGCGGCTCCACATGAGCTATTGGCACGATTGCCTCGGCGCCTTCGAGAGCCAGGCCAAGGAGCTGCACAAGCTCCAGGCCGAGGCGGTGGCAAGGGCCGCGGAGCCGGTCCGGGCACATATGCGCCGCGCCTGATTGCCGCGGTTCGCCGCTGCCCCTTGCCGGAGCTTCGACGAAATTCCGGCAAGGCGGATCCCACGCGCAACTTGCGCTGCGTAACGCGGGCCTCGCGCGATTCTTCGGTGACCTCGGAGAGAGCCCGTCAACGCGGCAAGGAACCTGCCGGAGGATCGCGTGTTTTTTTATGCTTGGGATGGGCACGCAAGTCCAACCGGTCGCGGCGGGCTAAGCGAGCCCGCACGGGGATCCAAAATGAGGTCACTATGAACCGTCTGTTAGCCACCGCTGCTATCGCGCTCGCGTTGGGTCTGTCGCCGGCGCTGGCGGCGGAGAATTCCGCTGCTCCCGCTCCGGCCGGCGTTTCGTCCGATTCGGCCAAGGAAGCCACCACGCCGGACAGCGGCTCGGCCGATAAGTCAACCGGCGCCGACGAGCAAAGCTCGGCGCCGTCATCCTCGGATGCGGCGACTGCCGACGACGACGCCACTTCGGAGGCGATGAGCTCGGATCGGTCCGGCGGCGCCAAGGAGCAGAGTTCGGCGCCCGAGGGCTCCTCGGCTTCGGAAACCTCCAAGCCGAACCCGACGGTCGGCCCGGATTCCACCGAGACCAAGCCGGACAGCTCGACCGAGTAGTCCGTCAGCCGGGACAGTGCGCGAATTTAAGGGGCCGCTTTCGCGGCCCCTTTTTCGCAATTCACGGGTCTCTGCGCCGTTCGGCGGAGCCGCCCGGCTACGCGTCTGCCCAAGACGGCATACGGTCGCGGCGGCGTCACCCACAGTGGCATTGGCGTCGCGGGGTTCGCTCAGCTTGCGCCCCGCCCAAGGGCCGATGCCTCATCCGCACGGACTCGCAGGAGGAGCCCGGCGTGCGGGTCAGGCGATTGGATCGGGTGTGAAAAGACATGACTCCCGACGGCACTATTTCCGAACTCGAGCGTTGGGTCAGAGTGGGCATTACCGGAAAGGTAGTGAAAACGATGGATCAAAGAGCAAGGGAACTAGGGGGAAAAATGCCGCATCATCGCCGCCGCGCGCTGATCGTCGAGGACGAAGTGGCCATCGCGCTGGATCTGGAACACGCAATGGCCGACCTCGGCTTTGACGTCTGTGAACTTGCGCCGAGCGATCAAAAGGCTCGTGCGCTCGCCATGCAGGACGAGCCCGACATTGTGCTGGTCGATGTCTGCCTAGCCGGTGGCCGCGAGGGCATCGAGACCGGCCGGTGGCTGCGCGACGTTTGCGGCGCCTCGATCGTGTTCGTCACCGCCTGCGACGACCAGGCGACGGTCGATCGGATCAAGGAGCGGGTGCCGGGTGCGCAGCTTCTACCGAAGCCCGTCTATCGCGACCGGCTCGCCGCCGCTGTGGCGCGGGTGAGCGGGTCTCCAGGTATGACCGAGCCGGCCCGCACGGTGCGATGATCGGGCGCTCTCGCGCATCGCGTGCTGTGGCGCATAGGCCAGCCCTCTCGCGCATCTTATTTCGGAATGGCCGCCTTGTGCGGGCGAACGGGCTTGAACCCCCGAATTCGTTTGGTAGGCTTTGGGTTTAACCAGGGGACCACCGATGAAAATTCATGTTGCGTTTGCAGGCTTGGTCGTGGCCTTCGCCTCTACCGTCACACTCGCGGGTGGGGCGTGGGCCGAAACCTACAGCAAGATCGTCCAGCAGAATTGCCGGGCAGATTACAAGAAATATTGCAGCGAGTATGGGCTCGAGAGTGCGGCGCTGCGGAACTGCATGGACAAGGCTGGAAACAGTCTCTCCAAGTCCTGCGTCCGGGCCCTGGTCCAGTCGGGCGAGGTGAGCCAGGCCGAGGTCAATCGCCGGAAGCGGCAGTAGCTTTCGCGCGGCCGGCGCGGCGCTTAGGCGTCGCGCCAATTGCCGAAAGTGGCGGCTTGGCCCCGCGCGACGCCGGCCTCATCGACAAGCTGCCAGATCACGCCGTCCTTGATCCAGAACCGCCGGCCGGACTTGGCGATGCGCAAGCCCGAATAGCCGGTGGCATAGCCTTGCGCCGCCACGCTGTCGAGCAGGCGCTGGCGCTCGGCGCGGTCCGCTGGTCCAGCCGAGAGGCGTGAGGGCAGGGCGGTGAATTCCGCGAAGCTGTAGCCGAACAGCCTCTGCGCCGCCCTGTTCGCGTAGATGAAGCGGGGGTCGGGCGCCATATTGTGGGCTACGACGCACCACGGGGCTCGGTCGTACAGCCATTCGGCGGAATGGGGCTCGCCGCTCACCAGGAATGGCGGCTCGGCCCCGACCATGCGGCGGTAGCTGCCGGCCAGCAGCTCGAAAAAGGCCGGATTCCGGCTCAAATCCACGTCGGCCCTCCGCCCTTCTATCCTTGCGTGGAGCGACACAGGAAAAAAACAGCCTGGCCGCGAGTCCTTGGTGACGGCCGATTTTCGCTTCCAGTCGCGTCCCGGGTGGAACCAAATTGCGCGACACGGCGTCTCATCTCATCGCCAGTTTACGTCAAGGCCTCTGAAGCGATGTTGATAGTTGGAGGAGCGGCCGCATTCACGGCGATTGCGGCCTATGTCATTTGGCTTTCGGTCAAGTCGGGCCGGGCGGCGTGGCGGGCGCGTAAGGCCGAGAGACGTCGCCAGCGGGCGCGCGCGGATGCCGTGATTGAGAGGGTTGGCGACTAACGCGCCCCTGGGACGCAACGCCGCGCCCTTGCGCTACAGCCATTGCTGCGCCCGTGCCCCACATAGTGGCGAGTTCCCTTAGATCGAATTCCCTTGGCTCAGGAGGCAGGCATGAACGATGTGGCTGACAAGCAGGTGCTCGACGCAGGGAGGTCCGGCACGTTCAAGATCGGCGGCGAGACCGCCGTTAACCGGCTGGGCTTCGGCGCGATGCGCGTCACCGGCCAAGGTATCTGGGGACCGCCCGCAGACCGGGCGGAGGCGATCCGCACGCTGAAACGCGTGCCCGAGCTCGGCATCGACTTCATCGACACTGCCGACTCGTATGGGCCGGACGTCTCGGAGATCCTGATCCGCGAGACGCTCTATCCATATGACGGTCTGCTGATTGCCACCAAGGCGGGGTTGCTCCGCCCGTCCCCTAGCGTATGGGAGCCGCACGGCGACCCCGAGTATCTCCGCGTACAGGCGATCAAGAGCGGCGACAAGCTCGGCGTGAAACAAATCGGATTGTGGCAGCTCCACCGCATCGACCCCAAAGTGCCGCGCGAGAAGCAATTCGCGACGGTGAAGGGGCTGCTCGACGAAGGCATCATCAAATATGCCGGATTGAGCGAGGTGAACATCGAGGAGATCGAGGCGGCCTCCGAGGTCTTCCCCGTCGCCACGGTGCAGAACGAATATAATCTCGTCGATCGCCTCAGCGAGGATGTGCTCGATTATTGCGAGGCGAACGATATCGGCTTCATCCCCTGGTACCCGCTGGCCGCGGGCAAGCTCTCGGAGCAGGGTTCAATCCTCGACGGCGTCGCGAGAGATCGCGGCGCGACGCCGAGCCAGATTGCGCTCGCCTGGGTGCTCAAGCGGAGCCCGGTGATGCTGCCCATACCAGGCACATCGAAGGTGAGGCACCTGGAGGAAAATGTCGCCGCCGTGAATATCGAACTGTCGGACGAGGAGTTTGACGCGCTCGACCGCGCGGGACAGGCCGAATTTGAGGCGAATCCCCAAGGCTGAGAACGGCTCCGGCCAAGACGGTTGTGCTGGCCCCCCCGACTGCGCTGGAATGCCGATCCATCCTGCATCTGGGAAGAATCGCGGAATGGTCAGCATGTGGAAATTCGTTGCCGTTTTTGCGCTCGTTCTCGCCGGTGCCGCCGCCTCTCAGGCGCTTGCGGATGAAGTCCAGGCGATCGAAGCGATCGACAATGCGGCCGGCATGCTGGACGAGGCCTTCGAGGCGCAGGATGCGGAGGCGATCAAAGACTTGATGACGCCCGATCATGTCGCGGTGACGCATTATTATGCCGAGCCGCAGTCCGCGGATGAGCAGATCGCCTCGCTCCCTGAGCTGAAATACAAGCAGACCAATCTGAGCGAGCCGAAAGTCGTTCTGCTCGGTCCCGATGCCGCCATGCGTACCTTCACGGCGCAGCTCGATGGCAGCTTCAAGGGCGAGTCCCTGAGCGGTCGCGTCTTTGTTACGCAGATCATGCAGAAGACCGGCGGCAAGTGGCGCGAGAAATTCTACCAGGTGACGGAGTTGGACTCGCACGACGCCGGCTCGGCTCCGCAATGAGGAGCGGAAGCCTGCGGCAGGGTCTGCCGACCGGGCCGCGTCTAAGCGAGCTTGTCGACATCCTGCTCGAGCGGCCGGGACTGCGCGTCGAGAGGATCGTCTCGTCGGGTCAGGCGACGCCCAAGGCGCGGCTTGCCGCCACAGGGTCACCTGGACGCGAGCCCAGCCGCCGACGGTCTGGCTCGCGATCCACGCCTAGGGTGAGCGGCCCAGCAGGAGCCCGATCAGGAGGGTCAGCGGCGTGAGAATGTCCCACCAGAAAATCGGTCCGGCGTTGCTTGGCGCGAAATTCCCGCGCTCGACTATGTCGCGGATATGCGCCGCGGCGGCGCTCCATAAGAAGCTCACCGCCATGAAGAACATTGCCCAGGCCGCACCTTTGCCGAGCACCGCCGCAGCGATGGCGCCGAGCCCAATGCCGAGATTGGCGCCGGCAATCTCATGCTGGAACGGGCTCGGCTCCCAGCCGATCGAGCGCGCCACGATCTTGGTCAGAAAGGCATGGCCGAAGGCAGCCCAGAGGCTGTTCACGGCAAGGGAAAGGGACGAGCATCCACTGGACCAGCGGGGAGAGTTCCGCGCTGGCAAAGGGGAGCCTGATCCCGAGCAGGCCGGCGGCTAGTGCTGCGACGTAGAGGATGATTGGAATCGATAGGATCAGGTAACGCATTGATCAGCCCCGTAGAAATGTCTGCATCATGCGGATGTCTTGCCTAGCCAAAAGTCATAAAGGCGTTGATGACCGCCGACCACGTTACGGTCACCCCCTATTACGATGGGCTGCAATCCGTGGACGATCAGCTCGCTCCTTGAATGAGCTGAGCTACGGAAAAACCATAGTCGGCGAGCCGAGCATCGTGCTGCTCGCGCCCGACGTGGCGCTCGGGACTTTCATCGCCGATCTGAACGGAAGTTTCAAAGGGAAGCCTCGGCCGGCCAGGGCCTTCGTCAACGAGACGCTGGTGAAGCTAGATGGAAAGTGGATCGAGCGGCTCTTCACCACGTTGAAGCGTTGAAGGCGCCGCCCACCCTTTTGGCGTAGACTTGAGGCATCGCATCGTTCGCTGCATTTGGAGATAGGCGATCGTAGCAATCAACGGAGGACGGAATGGCTGGGCAGCCAATTACGCGCGACAATCTGGCGGAGCTTCTGAATGAGGATCTCTCCCGGGAGTATCAGGCGATCATCGCCTATGTCGTCTACTCGCAAGTGCTGAAGGGCGCCGAGTACATGAACATCGCCGATCAACTCGAGGAGCATGCGCATCAGGAACTGCAACACGCGCTCACCATCTCGCGCCAGATCGACTATCTCGGCAAGATGCGACAGTGATGCCGAAGCAAGTCAAGGTTTCGGAGAATCCGCGCGACATGTTGAAGTTCGATCTGGATAACGAGAACGAAACTATTCGCAATTACCGGGAAAGCATTCGGCAATGCGAGGCGCTCGAGGAGTTCGCGATGGCCGAGCAGATCCGCGAGATTCTGGTCCAGGAGCAGGACCACCAGATCGATCTCGCCACGGGAGGAGGTTCCAGATGTCAGCCGTCTGCGTCCGCGGAAGGGCTGATGCCCCAATACAAGAAGCAGGGAGGCCTAGTGCGATCTAGACTTTATTTAATTTACCCAAGGAGGAAGACACGATGCAAACTACTTGGATGCCCAGCACGGAAAGTGGGGTAATTCACAATCGGGCCGAACTCCCCGACAGCGTGTTCGCCTTTCCGCGTCAGCGCAAAGAGCCCCTGACCGACGCGGACCACGTGAGAAACGCGTTAGCCCGGTTCGACCAGGTCGAAGGCGTGTCCGACGCTGATCGCGATCTCGCCTTTGCCAATATCAAGGCAGCCGCCGACTATTATGGGGTCGACGTGGGCGAGAACAGTTGGCGCGATCTGATGCGCTAAACGCGTCTTCCGAGCTTTGGACCATCCTTGCGACTCGAGGCCAACACCTCGGGCCGCTTTTGGTGGCGAGCGGATGCTAAGCCACGGCCGTCCAAATGACCGCGATGTTGGCGACGAGATAGATGACGGGGATCCAGGCCACCCACATGCGGTCGGCGCGCTTGATGGATGGCTCGAAGTCGGGCTCCGCGCCGCGCCATGAGGTCGCCACGACGCGGGTCAAGGCGGCGATGATGAACAGATAGGCGAGCAGGAAGATCTTATCGAGCATCATCAGATAGTCGACATCGGGCGGGCCGGAGGTCGAGGGGGAGCTGGAGCGCCACGAGCGTGAGGAGCGCGGTGATACCGAGGCCGATGCGCCCCTCGACATAGCGCGGCAGCACGAAGAAGACCAGCGCGGCGCAGACGACGACCAGGGCGATCGGCACAAAGGCCTTAAGTGCCATGGCGACGATCGGACGTGTCACGGGAATCGCGATGGCGATCCTCGAATAGGGCTCGGCCTTGGGCTTGGAGAGATCGCCGAAATTCGTGGGATAGGTATTGGTGGCAATGCTCATAGTCGGCTTGCCGACCCGGAAACCGGGCAGCGTGACCACCGAATCGACGACCACGGGATGTCCCCGTCGGGCACGTAGACTTGCGTGGCGGCGCCCGAGAGCGTGTCCTCCATGACTACGGTCAGTCTTTGCCGGTCGAAAGGATAGTTATCCAACCGGAACTTGGTCGAGAATCGTCCCTGATAGCGAATGATCGCGTAGCGGCTGCCGTCGGGCATCGCTTCGGGTTCGTCCATCAGGGCCTCGCGCAGATTGTCGCCCGAGGTGTAGCGGTTCATGAACTCCATGGTCTTGGACGGATCGATGTCGGGGGCCTTCCAGCGGAACCAGACATAGAGGTCGATGGCATAGTTGTTGGTCTTGAAGTCGAGCTGCTGAATGTCGTTGATGTAGGCCCCGACCAGGATCTCGTTGGGGGTTTGTGGCGCGGGCACTCCCTCGATGGCCTCAATGACCGGCGCCGGCGGAGCCTGCTCAGGCGCGGACTGTGCCGACACCATGCAAGCAGCGAAGACCGCGAACGCGACTGCCAGAAACGCGGTGGCGGCCAAGCGCCCAAGGGTCGAACTGATCGGAGACTCTGCCACGATACGCGGTCAGTTGATCTTCTGATGGGTGTTCTCGAGGTCGTCCTGCACGACGGTCGCTTTGCGCCGAGCACGAGGTCCTGGTCCGGGACCATCGTCGTGTAGCGCCAACCCGGCGGTAATTTCAGCTTGCCGCCCAGCCCGGGCAGGTCGTCATAGGACGGCGTCTTGTCGACGATCTGCGGGTAAGCTTGCATGACGTAGCGGCTGCGGTCAGGCCCCTCGAGCATAAAGATCGGGCTGCCGGCCTTGAAGACGTACTTCGTGTTGCGATTAACGGTGGTCTCGCGATAGGGGCGGTGCAGCAGGTCCAGGAGACCGAGGTCGAGCGTGGCGCGATCGGTGAGGCCCAGCCCGTCGACCTCGATGGTTTTCCCGGTTTTGGTCGCCCCCGAGGCCTGGATCTCGTCGGTGATAAAGTATCGCGGCCAGTTGAGAAGGACGGTGAGGCGTAGAAACGCTCCTTCATCGCCTCCTTGGTGATGGCGCTCCAGGTCGCTGCCGGGCAGTCGTTCAGGCCGAGCGAATTGTAGACGGTCGCGACCAGATGGAGCCCGTCGCGGACGATGGAGATGATCTCGCAATAGCGGGCGTCGCGCGTGCCGTTATCGCGTTGCCCTCGATGACCGGCGCGGCGAATGCAACACTCGGCGCGATGACAACCAGCCCGGCGAGAGCGCCCAGACGGCTGCATCGCATTGCCTGTATCCTGATTCTCATGGCGCGCACTTTTACGCCGGCTGCAAATGTTCGGCCAGCCAGTCTCGGATGCGCCGGCGGGCGCTGCCATGCGCGAGGCGCAGCACGCGGCCCATGTTCATGAAGCCGTGCACCGTGCCTTCGAAGCAAGCGTATGTGACTGGCACGCCCGCGACGGCAAGCGTCTCGGCATAGTCCTTCGCCTCGTCGCGCAAGGGATCGTGGCCCGCAGTGACGATCAGGGTGGGCGGCAGCCCGGAATAATCTTTGTACAGCGAGGGGATGGCGCGTGGGTCGGCGAAGGGCCAGGCGTTGCCGAAATATTGGTTGAAGAACCACTGGATCATGTCGAAGGGGATCGGGAATTGGTCCGCCAGATCCTTGCGGGACGGGAATCGACCGCGCAGATCGAGCGCCGGATAGACCAGCAGCTGCGCACGGACCGGCACCACGAGACTGCCTTTCGTCTCGTGCAGTGCGACGGCTGCAAGGCTGCCTCCGGCGCTGTCGCCTACAACCGCCAGCCGGGCAGGATCGAGACCGAGCGCCGAGGCCTCGCGCGACAGCCAAGTCAACGCGGCGACGCTGTCCTCAACAGCGGCGGGGAAGGGGTGCTCCGGGGCGAGCCGGTAGTCGAGCGCGAAGACGGTCGCGCCTGCATCGTGGCACAGCGTGCGGCACATGACGTCGTGGGTCTCGATGTCGCCAAGGACGCAGCCGCCGCCATGCATGAACAGAATCGCCGGTTGCGGCTCAACGCCGGGATGCTTGGGATCGTAGCGGCGGATCGTCATTGCTCCGGCGGGACCGGGCACCTTTAGGTCCGTCGTTTCGCCGATCTCCGGCGGCGCAATTTCCGTCTTGGCCAGCGTGCGGCGATATTCGAAGCGCGCCGCGTCGGGCGAGAGCTTCCACAGCGGCGTGGCGGTTGCCGCGGATGCCCAGTAGAGCAATGCTTCGGTTTCCCGGTCGAGCTTCAAGTCGCGTTCCCGGCGTCTGCCCGCTCATGTCGCCTTGATTAGGGAGAGGTGGTGCCCCAGGCCGGACTCGAACCAGCACGTCCTTGCGGACAACAGATTTTGAGCCCGTAGAGCGCCTATTTGCTAACCCTATGTCCGCGGACACAATTTCCCGACAGCACTCCGAAACCAGTGCATCAGGGGGGAAACTGCGTTGACGACGACAGACAATGAGAGAAGTATGGCGAGTTGAAGCCGGTTCAAGTTACGGACACGACGCGGACACGGGGGTACTCTATCGAACCCGCTCAGGACGGGAGCGGAGGTATACAATCGGAGCATTCCCTCTTGGGCTGTGAGTGCTGCCCGCAAGGAAGCCAAGCGGCTCAAGGACGAAATTCGCATCAACGGGCTCGACCCCCTCAAAGGACATAGAAAGCGACCGAGGGGCACCGACAGTGGCAAACCTAGCCGCGCGGTACATCGAGGAACACCTGCCGCAAAGCGACCATCATCTCAGCGCGAAGATCGCGCTATGATCGAACGTGTTGCGTTGCCTGAGTTCAAGCACTTCAAGGTGGCCGAAGTCACATTCGCCGACGTCAGCTCTCTACACCGCAGGATCACGAAAGCCGGCAAGCCCATCCGCGCCAATCGCGTTCTAGGCCTATTGAGCAAGATGTTCTCGCTGGCTGTGCTTTGGCAAATGCGCCACGACAACCCATGCAAGGGCATCAAGCGCAACGACGAAGAGGGTCGCGAGCGGTATTTGGACTCAGATGAAATCGCGCGTCTGATGAAGGCGCTCGCCGAGCATGATGATCAAAAGGCCGCCGATGCCATCATGCTTGCCCTGCTCACCGGCGCCCGCCGTGGCGAACTGCTAAGGGCAACTTGGGATCAGTTTGACCTTGCCAAGGGAGTTTGGACAAAGCCGTCCGCACACACGAAGACTAGGAAGTCGCATCGCATCCCCTTGTCAGCGCAGGCCATGCGATTGTTGAAGACGATGCGCGACACGGCGCGTGTCGACGAGCCGCATCTCTTCCCCAGACGCATCAATGACAAAGGTCGAGTCGATATCCGGCGCCCGTGGGAGCAAGTGTGCTTTGCTGCTGGCTTGGCAACGAAGGGTAAAGACGGCCGCATCAATCCGACAGTCCGGTTTCACGATTTGCGGCACTCGTATGCTTCGCTCCTCGTGAGCTCGGGCTTGTCCCTGCCGATCATCGGACGGCTGCTTGGCCATACTCAAGCGCAGACGACGCAGCGCTATGCCCACTTGTTTGATGATCCTTTGAGAGAAGCAACGGAGCGGGTTGGTGCCCTCGTGACCGGCTACGCCTGAGGCGCCGCTATGCGGGGCAAGGTCGTCAGCTTCAGGCGAAAGACCGGCCTTCCTGCCAAATTGCCTTGGCGGGATGGGCTAGAGTGCTTTGATGTGCGGGTAGCGTCAGGAGTTCCTCGGGCATACGCCCAAGACTGTATTTCCCGCGGCATTATTCCCGAAGCCGACGAGGATGAGCTAACCGAGGGTCTCCACCGAGCAGCGCTCTACTACTTTGCGGGATACAGCTCCAACAAGAAACCGCACCGACGCACGCTTGCACATGTCGGGAACGGCAGAAAGCGCGGGTCCGGCCGCACGAATTGGGCGGATCACGGTATCATCTGGCTTATGGGCTTTATCTGGGAAAGTTATGGCCGGCACTGCGGAACGGGAGAGCCGGATGGTCGCCCGGATAGCTCAGGAAGAAGACCCAAGGCAGGGGATCTCGACAGGACGCCTGGCCGCTTCGAGAGCTTTGTGTTCGAGTACATCAAGAGGCTAGATCCTACGCGAAAGCTATTGCCGAGCCGCGGCGCCTTCCGCACGACATACAAAAAACGACCGC
>JBOHJE010000116.1:0-24431 GCA_050728375.1 Methyloceanibacter sp. | reverse complement strand
CCCAAACGGTTCTTCGGCGCGGCTCGAAATATCGAGGAGGGCGGAAGCCTCACAATTCTGGCCACCGCGCTCATCGACACGGGCAGCCGCATGGACGAAGTGATCTTTGAGGAGTTCAAGGGCACCGGTAACTCGGAAATCGTGCTCGACCGCAAGGTGGCCGACAAGCGCGTCTTCCCCGCGATCGACATCGCCCGCTCGGGCACGCGCAAAGAGGAGCTTCTGGTTCCGCCCGATCAGCTCAAGAAGATGTACGTGCTGCGCCGCATCCTGAACCCGATGGGCACCATGGACGCCATCGAGCTCCTCATCGACAAGCTGAAGCAGACCAAGAGCAACTCCGACTTCTTCGACTCGATGAACACGTAAATTCGCTCTCGTCATTCTGTCGTACGCCGGAATCCGGAGCGACAAGCTCCGTGCCGGTGATTTCTGGATACCGGCTTTCGCCAGTATGACGGCGTCTATGGCGAGGTCAGGCGACGGTGACTGCGCGCGCGGCCTTGATGGTATCGACCAACTTCGCCGGCTCCGTCACCGGCAGAGAGCATTGCGGGCCGATGCAGACATAGGCCGTCGGCTTGCCGTCGACCGCGGTCTTGCCGTGCGCCGGCGACGAAACGGGCAGCGACTCCCTATCCCCAACTTCCTGAATCACCGCGCCAGGCAGGGACACTTTGCGCCGCGCCGCGCGCAAGGCTCGCGCATCTTTCCCCTCCGGCACGATCAGCACGATCAGCACCGGCGCCAGCAGATCGAGCGCGCCGCCGAGCAGGCCCGTATGCGCGAGCACGTTCTCGGCAATCGCAGGCGCGAATGCCCGCATGATCCGGTCGGCGCGTTTGGCGTAGGCGTCGTCGCCAGTCCACAACGACAACGCCACGAGGTTCGACACCATCACTGCGTTGGCGTTTGGCGTCGCGTCGTCTAGTCCGCCGAATGGCCGCACGATGAGGTCGGACGTGTCGTCGGCCGCGAGGTAGTAGCCGCCGAGCTCCTCGGACCAATAGTGCTTGTCGAGTACGCCGGCCCAACCGCGCGCCGCCTCGACATAAGCGCGCTTGCCCGTGACGCTAGCCAGCGCCAGCGCCGCCGCGATCATGTTGGCGTAGTCGTTCGCGGTCGCAGGCGCCCTCGCCTCGCCTGCGCGCCATGAATGGAACAGCCGCCCGGCCGCACTCATCTTTGTGCTGGCGAAGTGGAACGCGCGCTCCGCCGCCTTGAGCCAGCCCGGCTTGTCGAACGCATCGGCCGCATTGGCGAGCGCCGCGATCATCAGTCCATTCCAGTCCGCCAGCACCTTGTCGTCGAAGCCGGGGCGCACACGCCGCGCGCGCCGCTCCAGAAGCATGGTGCGCATCCCGGCAAGGCGCGATTCCGTCGCGGCGTCGCGCGGCTCGACCGCGTGCAGCCGGTTGAGGATATTGTGGCCTTCGAAATTCCCCTCCGACGTTACATCGTAGATCTGCGCGAACAGTTGAGCGCCGTCCGCGCCCAGCACCTCGTCGATCTCGGCGAGCGACCACACATAGAACTTGCCTTCCTCGCCTTCGCTGTCGGCGTCGAGCGAGGCAGCGAGGCCGCCGCCTTCCGTCACCATCTCGCGCAGGAGCCAGTCGACGGTCTCGGCGGTGCGCTGCGCGAACAGTGGCGACTGCGTCTCGCGCCACGCCTCGGTCATCAGCGAGATGAGCAGCGCGTTGTCGTAGAGCATCTTCTCGAAATGCGGCACGAGCCAGCGCTCATCTACACTGTAGCGCGAGAAGCCGCCGCCGAGGTGATCGTAGATGCCGCCTTGTGCGATCCGGCTGAGCGTGAGCGTCACCGCATCGAGCGGGTTGGAGAGCCCATAGCGCAGGCCCGCGCGCCACAGAAAATCGAAAAATTGCGTCTGGGGAAATTTTGGCGCGCCGCGCAAGCCGCCTTGCACCGGATCGACCGCGCCGAGGAAGCGCCGCGCCAGGTCGGAGAGCATGGCGTCGCTCGGCGGCTGGGCGGCGCCGACGCGTAGCGAGGGCGTCAGCCGCTCCTTCAGTGCATCGGCATTCTGGCGCACCTTGTCATGCTCCTCGCGATAGATGCGTGCGACTTCATTCAGTACACGGACGAATGACGGCCTGCCGTAGCGCTCGTCTTTCGGGAAATAGGTGCCGCCCCAGAAGGGCTCGGCGTCAGGCGTCAGGAACATGGTGAGCGGCCAGCCGCCGTGCTCGCCGAGCTGATGCAGTGCCGTCATATAGATCGCGTCGACGTCGGGGCGCTCCTCGCGGTCCACCTTGATATTAACGAAGAGGTCGTTCATGACGGCCGCGGTCGCCTCGTCCTCGAAGCTCTCATGCGCCATGACGTGGCACCAATGGCAGGCGGCATAGCCGACCGATAGCAGGATGGGCTTGTTCGCTGCCTTGGCCTCTGCCAGCGCCGCCTCCCCCCAAGGCCGCCAATGCACCGGGTTGTCCTTGTGTTGAAGGAGGTAGGGGCTCGTCTGGCGCACGAGCTGGTTTCCTTCGATTCGTTCCTGCATATCGCTTCCGATCTTTTCTTGCTCGATTCTAGGATAACGCATGAACCGAAGGATCGCTGCCTTGCGCGGGTCAAAGCCCTTTCTTCCGCTCCCCCCTTGCGGGGGAGCACGCGCTCGCATGGCGAGCGCGGAGGGGGGTGAATTTCAAAGCCAGAGTCTGTGGCTCACCCTCCTCCCCCGCAAGGGGCGACGTGGGGCCTCATGGCTCTGACACCCGATACCATCGTCGCGCCCGCGAGCGGCACCGGCCAAGCCGCCATTGCCGTGATCCGCATTTCGGGGCCGAAGACGCGCGATCTGCTTGAGGCGTTCTGCGGCGGCGTGCCGGCAGCGCGCCACGTGGCCTTGCGGGCAATCGGTCCCAAACACGCACCCCTCGACCGTGGCCTCGTGCTGTGGTTCCCGGGACCGGCGAGCTTCACCGGCGAGGACATGGCCGAGCTCCATGTGCACGGAAGCCGTGCAGTCGTTCAGGGCGCCATTGACTCACTGCTCGCGCTTGAGGGCACGCGGCTGGCGGAACCCGGCGAGTTCGCGCGCCGCGCCTTCGAGAACGGCAAGCTTGATCTGACCGAGGTGGAAGGTCTCGCCGACCTGATCGCCGCGGAGACCGAGGCGCAGCGGCGCCAAGCACTGGCGCAAGCCGAAGGGTCGCTGCGCAGGCTCTATGAGGACTGGCGCGGCGAGCTTGTCCGCGCCCAGGCGCTGGTCGAAGCCGGTCTCGACTTCGCCGACGAGGGCGACGTCGCGGCGGATGTGAGCGCCAAAGCCGGCGCCATCGTCGGGCCGTTGCTCGCGTCGATCTCGCGGCATCTTGCTGACAGAAGCGGGGAGCGGCTGCGCGACGGCGTGCGCATCGTTATCGCCGGGGCGCCGAACGCCGGCAAGTCCAGCCTCATGAACGCGCTCGCCAAGCGAGACGTGGCGATCGTGTCGGAGGAGGCGGGTACCACGCGTGATGTCATCGAGGTTCATCTCGATCTTGCCGGTCTGCCCGTCATCCTCACCGACACGGCCGGACTGCGGGAGGCAGAAGGCAAGGTTGAGGCCGAGGGCATCGCCAGGGCCGGGGCGCGGCTCGGCGAGGCCGACTTGGTCGTCTGGGTAGTCGATGCCGAAGCGCCGGTCCAGGAGCCTCCCGTTGTTCTCGCGAAGGGGAAGCCGACCGTCTACGCGCTCAACAAGATCGACCTCGTTACGGAAGCGACACGGAGTGGCTTGGTGCCGCCGCCGGATTGCGTGCCGCTCTCCGCCAGGACCGGGGAGGGACTCGATCGCCTGATCGAGCTGCTGGGCGCGGCCGCGGCAAAGCAGACCGCCGCGGGGCCGGGCTCGCCCCTCCTGACCAGGGCGCGCCATCGCGTGGAGTTGGCGGGGGCCCGCGCTGCGCTGCAACGATTTGTTAACCATGATCTCGGCCCGGAGCTCAAAGCTGAGGAGCTGCGGATCGCCGCGCGCCATCTCAGTAGGCTGACCGGCCGGATCGACGTCGAGGAGGTACTCGGCGCCATCTTCTCCGAATTCTGCATCGGCAAGTGAGGCTTGCGGCGAACTCGGCTTACATCCGCATGAGTCGGCCCTCTGCGCGCGATTTGGCGCGCGAATCTGCGCTAGATGCGCGCATGTCTGCGGGCATTCCGCGCGTGATTCACGTGAAACAATGGGATGCGCTTTGACGCCGTTGCCGCGACCGATTACCTACGCATCATGACCAAGGCTTTCGACGTTATTGTGATTGGCGGCGGCCATGCTGGCTGCGAGGCGGCTGCGGCGTCGGCCCGCATGGGCGCCCGTACCGCCTTGATCACGCATAGCTTTTCCACGGTCGGGGAGATGTCCTGCAATCCGGCTATCGGCGGCCTGGGGAAGGGCCATCTCGTTCGCGAGATCGATGCGCTCGACGGCCTGATGGGCCGCGTCGCCGATGCGGCAGGCATCCAGTTCCGGGTGCTCAACCGCAGCAAAGGTCCCGCCGTGCAAGGGCCCCGCGCTCAGGCCGACCGCAAGCTCTATCGCCAGGCCATGCAGGCCGCGATCAAAGAGGCGCCTGGCCTCGAGGTGATCGAGGCCGCGGTCGAGGATCTCCTGGCCGACGGCGACATGGTTAACGGCGTGCTAACGACGGACGGGCGCTCCATTGCGGGCGGCGCCGTCGTGCTCACCACCGGCACGTTTCTGCGCGGCTTGATTCATATCGGCGCGCGCAAAATCCCGGCCGGCCGCATGGGTGAAGCACCGGCCCTCGGTCTCTCCGAGCGGCTCTACGGCCTTGGGCTTCGCATGGGGCGGCTCAAGACCGGCACGCCGCCGCGTCTCGATGGAAGCACCATCGCCTGGGATCGCCTTCTGGTTCAGCGCGGCGACGACCCGCCGCGTCCCTTCTCCTTCCTGACCGAGGCCATCACCACACCACAGACCGTCTGCCACATCACCCACACCACAGCGGTGACGCACGCCATCATCGAAGCGAATCTCTCCCGCGCGCCCATGTACTCCGGCGCCATCGAGAGCATCGGGCCGCGCTACTGTCCCTCCATTGAGGACAAGGTGGTGCGCTTCAAGGAGCGCGGCAGCCATCAGATCTTCCTCGAGCCCGAAGGCCTCGACGACGACACGGTCTATCCGAACGGTATCTCGACCTCGCTCCCGGGGGACGTGCAGCATGCCTTCCTCAAGACCATCCCCGGGCTCGAGGCGGCGCGCGTGAAGCGTCCCGGCTACGCGATCGAGTACGACTATGTCGATCCGCGCGAGCTACACCCGAGCCTCGAGACCAAGGCGGCGCGCGGGCTGTTCCTGGCCGGCCAGATCAACGGCACGACCGGTTACGAGGAAGCCGCGGGGCAGGGGCTGGTCGCGGGCGTCAACGCCGCGCTCGCGGCTTCGGGCGCAAGCGACCGCTTCGGCGTGACGCGCGCCGACGGCTATCTCGGCGTGATGATCGACGACCTCGTGACCCGTGGCGTCAGCGAGCCCTACCGCATGTTCACCTCGAGAGCCGAGTACCGGCTAACGCTTCGCGCCGACAATGCGGATCAGAGGTTGACGCCGCTTGGCATCGCCTGCGGTTGCGTTGGCGAGATGCGCCGCGCCGCCTTCGCGGCCAGGACTGCGAAGCTTCAGCAGGGCGCGGCGATACTCGACCGCCTCACCTTGACGCCCGACGCGGCGGGCAGGTTCGGGCTCGCCATCAATCGCGATGGACGCCGGCGGACGGCCTTCGAACTGCTCGGTTATCCCGACATCGATCCTGCGCGGCTCGCCCGTGTCTGGCCGGAGATCGCGACGCTCGACGCCGGCATCGCCGAGCAGCTCGCCGTCGATGCGCGCTACTCCGTCTACGTCGCGCGGCAGGAGCTCGACATCGCGGCCTTCCGCAAAGACGAGGACATCGCCGTTCCTGCGAACTTCGACTTCGCCGCGCTGCCCGGCCTCTCCACCGAGCTCCGCCAAAAGCTCGAGCGCCACCGTCCTGCCAGTCTTGGCCAGGCGGCTCGGCTCGACGGCATGACGCCCGCAGCTCTGATGCTGCTCCTTGCGCATCTGAAGAAGGGCGCCGCGGCGAAGAGCGCCTAGATATGGGGAGCGCCCACGCGCCGGCCACCATCGACGGTCCAAACGCGTTTGCCGAAGCCCTTAAGGTTCCACGTGAAACAATCCACAGGCTGTCCACCTACGCGGACCTGCTGGCCCATTGGCAGAAATCCACGAACCTCGTGGCCGCCTCGACATTGCCCAGCCTCTGGTCGCGTCATTTCGCGGATTCGGCGCAGCTCAGCGTCCTTGCGCCGGACGCGCGACTCTGGCTGGATCTCGGATCAGGGGCAGGCTTTCCCGGGCTTGTCGTCGCCATCCTCAAAGCCGGGGAGCCGGACTTCCGCATGCATCTCGTGGAATCGAACCGCAAGAAATGCGCCTTCCTGGCCGAGGTCGCGCGTAAGACCGCGTCACCTGTGGACATTCACGCCATGCGTATTGAAGAGTTGGCCGAAACAGCCGACAGCCTTATGCCTGACGTGGTGAGCGCCCGCGCGCTGGCGCCGGCACCGCGTCTATTCGAGCTCGCAGCGCCGTTCTTCTGCGAAGGAACCAAGGGGCTGTTCCTGAAGGGTCGCGAGACAGAGGCCGAGATCAAGGCCGCGCGCGAGGGCTGGGAGTTTTCCGCGCGCCTACATCCAAGCCGCACATCCGAAGACGCTAGAGTCGTCGAGGTTACTGGGCTTCGCCCACGCCGGCCGGGCAGGGCGCCATGAGCCGGCGCGCGCGCGTCCTCGCACTCGCCAATCAGAAAGGCGGCGTCGGCAAGACCACGACAGCCATCAATCTCGGCACCGCGCTCGCAGCCGTGGGCGAACGCGTTCTGATAATCGACCTCGATCCTCAAGGAAACGCGAGCACCGGTCTTGGCATCGACCACCGCGAGCGCTCGACTTTCAACTTGCTGGCGGGCGAGGCCTCTCTCGGAGAAGCGCGGGTCCCGACCCACGTGCCGCGCCTTTCGATCATCCCCGCCACCATCGACCTCATGGCTTTCGAGCGTGAGGCCGCGTCTTCGACCGGCAAGCACTATCGCCTGCGCGATTGCCTGGCTAACTTGGCCGCATCGGAAGATCAAGCTGTATCAACCACTTACGTACTGATCGACTGCCCGCCCTCGCTGAATTTACTAACTGTTAACGCTCTTGCTGCAGCTGATGCCGTGCTGGTGCCCCTGCAATGCGAATTCTTCGCGCTGGAAGGCTTGGCCCAGCTCCTGAGCACGGTCGAGGAGATTAGGGTGCGCCTCAATCCCAAGCTCCAAATCCACGGCGTCGTGCTCACTATGTACGACCAGCGCACCAGTCTGTCGGACCAGGTGGTAGAAGACGTACGCGCCGTTCTCGGCGAGAAGGTCTACGCCACCGTCATCCCGCGGAATGTGCGCGTGGCCGAGTCGCCCTCGCACGGCAAGCCCGTGCTCCTCTACGACTATCGCTGCTCGGGCAGCCAAGCCTACATCCAGCTCGCCTCAGAGGTCATCGAGCGCGAGCGACGGATGCGTGCGGCGTGATGCGGAAATTTGGATTTGATCGGCAGCAGCTTGGAGGCTCGCCATGGCAGTAAGCGCGCAAAGGAAGAGACTGGGGCGGAGCCTCGCATCCCTCATCGGCGACGACTACGACGCGGCGAGCGTCGCCCTTGCCGACGATCAGCGCAGGGTGCCGATCGCCGCGCTCAAGGCGAGCCGCTTCAACCCCCGGCGGAATTTCTCGGAGGTGCAGCTCGAGGAGCTCGCGGCCTCCATCCGCGAGCGCGGTCTGGTGCAGCCGCTAGTCGTTCGCCCTGCCGGTGACGACGCCTTCGAAATCGTCGCCGGCGAGCGACGCTGGCGCGCGGCGCAGCGCGCGAATCTTCACGAGGTGCCGGTCGTCATTCGTTCGCTCTCCGATCAGGAAGCGATCGAGATCGCCATCATCGAGAACGTTCAGCGCGAGGACCTCAACGCAATTGAGGAAGGCGAGGGCTTCAGGCTGCTGATGAATGGACACGGCTACACACAGGAAGACTTGGCCAAGGTCATCGGCAAGAGTCGCAGTCACCTCGCCAACACGCTGCGCCTTTTGAAGCTGCCCGATGCGGTCCAGGAGCTGGTGCGCGCGGGCGATCTGAGCGCCGGTCATGCCCGCGCCCTGATTGGCCGGCCCGACGCCGCGACGCTCGCTGCCCGCATCGTCAGCCAAGGCCTTTCGGTACGCCAGGTGGAGGTGCTCACGCAGGACGTGAGCGAGAAGCCCAAGCGGCGAGCGCACGGCAAGGATGCGAACACACGAGCCGCTGAAGCAGAGCTTTACGGAGCGCTCGGACTCGACGTGGAGATCAGGCGGGGACGGGGCGAGAAGGGGGAGCTGCGCATCCGCTACAAGAGTCTCGACCAGCTCGAGGACGTTCGCCTTCGGCTCATGCGCCGTCGCGCACACTAGGCGCCCGACAAGAACTCCTCGGCACGGAACAGCGATCTGAAGGGGATGCCGGCATTCGCGTAAAGCTCGGCGGCGCCCTCGCCGCGATCGAGGATGGAGAGCACCATCGCCACCTCGGCGCCGGCATCTCGCACTGCGGCGACCGCATCCATGGCGGAGCAGCCGGTGGTCGTCACGTCCTCCAGGATCACCACAGTCTTGCCGGCGATGTCGGTGCCGTCGACTCGCTTCTTAGTGCCGTGGTCCTTGACCGCCTTCCTCACGAAGAAGCCCGGAAGGTAGCGGCCGAACTCGGGACTCTTCATCGCCACGGGCGCGATGAGCGGCACCGCGCCCATCTCCAGACCGCCGATGCAGTCCGCCTTAACGACTTGAAGCTCATGGAGAATTAGGTCAGCCATCAGTCCCGCGCCGTCGGGATCGAGCATCGCGGGCTTCATGTCGAAATAGTAGTCGCTCTCCTTGCCCGAGGCGAGCACGACGCGGCCGCGCCGGAACGCGCGCGCCATGAGCAGCATGAAGAGCTTGTTGCGGAGTTCGAAATCTCTGCTCGTCCGATCCATGTCGCCTCCTCGGCAGACATGCATACGAATGGCTCCGCTCGCCGTCAAATGGCCGATGCGAGCGTGAGCAGCAGCCGCTCGGCGAGCGCGCCTTCCAAATCGGGTGACCGGCGCGACCGGCTGACCGTCTCCTGGATGAGGGGCAGCGCTTGGGCGAGCCTGCCTGCGCCCCACCGCTTGCAATGGGTGAGGAATTGCGGCTCGCGCTTGAAATGCGGACGGGGTCTCAGGGACTTCACGGCCTGCTCCAGGCTGGCGCCGCTTGCTTGGGCGGAGGCCACGCGATGCAGTTGCGTGAAGTGCCTAGCGAGCGCTGACAGCGCGGAGGCGCGATCGGTGCCCGCGGCGGCGAGGCGCTGAAGCTCGCGCGACGCCTGAGCGGGATCGCCGCCGCTCGTCGCATACACGAAAGTCTCCAAGGCGATCTCGGCCGCGTCTCCGACCACGGCCTCAATGTCGTCATGGGTGACCTTCGTGCCACCGCGCGCATAGAGCCCGAGCTTGACGACCTCGGCGCGCGACAGGGCCTGGTCGGCGCCGAGCCGCGTCATTAGATAGGTTCGCGTTTCGCTGTCGATCGTGAGCCCAGCCTCGCTGAGCTCCTCGTCGATCAGCGCGGCGATGTTGCGGTCCTCGCCAAAGCAGGGAAGAGCCGCTGCGCCGGGTCGCTTCTCGAACAGTTTGCGCAAGCCGGAATCGGGCCTGAGATTGCCGCCCTCGACGATAAGCGCATTGTCCGGCGTCGTAGCGAGAAGTGCCTTGAGCGACGGCACGTCGAACCGCGCGCCCGCCGTCACCCTGACGACTTTGCCTGATGCGAACATCGGCGGGGTCCGCAGCTCGATCTCGAGCCGCGCGGGATCTTCAGCCAGATCGCGGTCGTCCAGGCGGACGATCTCGATCTCGCCCTTTTGCCGCCGCGCGAAGATGTCAGCGAGCGCGCTCGCACGCTCCGAGACGAGCCCCGCATCCGGGCCATAGACCAGCACGGCTTGGCAGTCCGGAGGCGGCGATTTCAGGAAGCGCCCGACGGCGGAGGATTTGTAGGCAACCATTGGCGACTAGGTGAGAAGCCTGGAGGCGGTCAAGCGCGGTCGCTGGCCTCGGCGCAGGCATTACGCGGAGCTCGCGAGAAAGGCAGCAACCTGCGTCTGGATGCTCTCGGAGACGGTGCGGGCGGCGCGATTCTCCGCGTCGTAGCGGGCGCGCACATTCGCGAAAATCTCCTGGAAGCGAGTGTACGGCGCCCGCGAGATCGCCACGCCTTCGAATATCGGCTTCCCGGTGGCGGTGCTGATGAGCTTGAAGGTGGCGTTGAGCTCGTAAACCTGGCCGGTCGCATCGCCGGTGATTTCAACGAGCTGGTCGATGACGCGCTCCTTGATCGAGATGTTGAGCCGGTACCTCGAATCGGCCGCGTAACCGCCGCCGGTGTTCGAGAAGATCAGTTCGTTCCGCACTTTTTGCCCGACTCGGCCCGGAATCGGCATGACGTCGACGGTCTTCATGACCTCCGACAGCCTGACGCCGTTCGCGGTCTTGGTGCCAGCGCCATAAAGAGGCTGGAAGCCGCATCCGGCCAGCCCGAGGCCGAGCAGCCCCAGGGCAGCCGCCACGAGCAGGACAGGGCTACGCCACCACATTGACGATCCTCTGCGGCACGACCACCACCTTCTTGATTTTGCGTCCCCCTATGGCGCGCACGACATTGTCGAGCTTTAGCGCCGCAGCTTCAATATCTTCCTTCGGGGCGTCCCGCGCAATCGTCAATTCGTCCCGTCTTTTGCCGTTCACTTGGACGGCAATGGTGATGGTCTCATCGGTCAAAAGGGCTTGATTCGGCTGCGGCCAGGGCTCCTCGGCCACCAGGGTTTGGTGCCCAAGCATGGCCCAGCTCTCCTCGGCCAGGTGCGGGACCATCGGGGAGGCAACCCTAACGAGCATCTCGGCGGCCTCCCTCAAGGCAAAGCGCAGATCAGCCGCGGGCGGCTCTGGGACGCTCTGCAACACCTGGGAGAGGGCATTGGCGAGTTCGTAGATCTGGGCGACCGCCGTGTTGAAGCGGAGCCGCTCGATGGCGGAGGTGACTGCCGCCACCGTGCGGTGCGAGGCGCGGCGAAGCGCTTCGGCTTCGGGTCCGAATTCGGCGGGGATTGCCTCGCCCGTGCCGGCGCCCTTGGCTCCCGCCTCGCGCACGAGGCGCCAGATTCGCCGGAGGAACCGGTGCGAGCCTTCGACGCCTGCCGCCGTCCACTCGATGTCGCGCTCGGGCGGTGTGTCGGAGAGCATGAACCAGCGCGCCGTGTCCGCGCCGTAGGCGCTGATGATTCTGTCGGGGTCAACCACGTTCTTTTTCGACTTCGACATCGACTCGACTGCGCCAATGGTGATGGGCTCTCCGGTCGCCACATGGACGGCTTTGCCGTGCCGCATGCCGACTTCCTCAGGCAACACCCATTTTCCGTGTCCGTCCCTATAGGTCTCGTGCGTGACCATGCCTTGCGTGAACAGCCCACGGAACGGCTCGTCTACCGCGGCGTGTCCAGTCTTGTGCATGGCGCGCGTGAAGAACCGCGCGTAGAGGAGATGCAGGATCGCGTGCTCGACGCCGCCGATATATTGATCGATCGGCAGCCAGTAGCCTACCGCATTCGTGTCGATCGGCGCCTTCGATCTCGGCGAGCAGAAGCGCGCGAAGTACCAGGACGAATCGACGAACGTATCCATCGTGTCCGTCTCGCGCTGTGCCGGGCCGCTGCATTTAGGGCATCTGACGTGCTTCCAGGTCGGGTGGCGGTCGAGCGGGTTGCCCGGCTTGTCGAAGTTCACGTCCTCGGGAAGCTTCACCGGCAAGTCTTTCATTAGCACCGGCACGATGCCGCACACCTCGCAATGGATCATAGGGATGGGGCAGCCCCAATAGCGCTGCCGCGAAATGCCCCAATCGCGTAAACGGTACTCGGTCTTGCGCGTTCCTTGCGGCATGCCGTCGACCGTTACCTTTTCCAGGCGGTCCGCCATGGCGCCCTTGGCCGAGGCCACGTCGAGCGCGTCAAGGAAGCCTGAGTTGATCATGGTGCCTTCGCCCGTATAGGCCTCGTCGCCGATTGTGAAGGTCTTGGGATCTTCGCCAGGCGGCAGCACCACAGGCGTCACCGCCAGCCCGTAAGCGCGGGCGAATTCGAGGTCGCGCTGATCGTGCGCCGGGCACCCGAAGATGGCGCCGGTGCCGTACTCCATGAGGATGAAATTGGCGATGTAGACGGGAAGCTGGACGCCCTCGATGACGGGATGCGCCACGCGCACGTCCGTGTCGAAGCCCTTCTTCTCCTGTGTCTCGAGCTCGGCGGCGCTCGTTTCGTGATGCTGGCATTCCGCGATGAACGCCTTGGCGCCCTCGTCGGTCTCGGCCACCCTTCTCGCGAGCGGATGGTCGGGCGCGATCGCCATGAAGCTCGCGCCGAACAGGGTGTCGGGGCGCGTCGTGAACACCTCGACGCTGGCGTGGCCTTCGGGGGCGGTTCCTTTAACCGTCTCGAAACGGACGAGCAGACCTTCGGAGCGGCCGATCCAGTTCGCCTGCATCAGCCGCACCTTGTCCGGCCAGCGGTCGAGACGGTCGAGCGCATCGAGCAGATCTTGCGCATAGTCCGTGATCTTGAACACCCATTCGGGCTGCTCGCGCTGTTCGATCGGCGCACCGGAGCGCCAGCCGCGGCCGTCGATCACCTGCTCGTTGGCGAGCACCGTACGGTCGACCGGATCCCAGTTGACCTTGCGCGTCTTGCGGTCGACGAGCCCCGCTTCAAGCATGTCCAGGAAGAGCTTCTGTTGCTGGTGGTAGTATTCGAGATCGCAGGTCGCGAGCTCGCGCGACCAGTCGATCGACAGGCCAATGCTCTTGAGCTGGCCGCGCATGGTGGCGATGTTGTCATAGGTCCACTTGGCGGGATGGACACCGCGTTCGATGGCGGCGTTCTCAGCCGGAAGCCCGAAGGCATCCCAGCCCATGGGATGCAGCACGTTATGGCTCATGGCGCGCATGTAGCGCGCCACCACGTCGCCGAGCGTGTAGTTCCGCACATGGCCCATATGGATGCGGCCCGACGGGTACGGGAACATCTCAAGAACGTAGTATTTCGGGCGCGAGTCGCTCTCCCTGGCCCGGAAGATGCCGCGCTCCTCCCAGACGGCCTGCCAATGCTTCTCGCGTTTCGGCGCATCGTAGCGCTCCACCGCCATGGTAAACCCGCCCCGATTGTCCCGGCCTTCGCGGGCGCAATCGAACCCAAACGCGGCAGCGGGTCAAGCTGTGCTTAGTCCCGCTCGAAATGCGTTGGTTCGTCGTATCCTGCGCGGTCGCTGTAAAACACAAGTGCCATGAGCCAAATGCCGACAACGAGCGAGAGCACGAGCCAAGACTCATGGTGACGTAGCCCCAGAGCGGCATCTGCACGTCCGTCGAGGTCCAGCCGATATAGGCCACCACGGATGTCGCAGCGAGCAGACCCAACAACAAGGCTATGGTAGTGCAGGTCTTCATCGCTTTTAGGTCAACATTCGGGCGGCGTTCTGCAAGCCTTTGAAGTCCGAGCCAGCAACGCAAATGTCGCACCCCCAAACATCGGAATTGGTCGCGCGGCTCGCCGAGGTGAGGGCCGCAGTGGCAGCGGCCGCCCTCGGGGCCGATCGCGACCCCGGCGCCGTGCGGCTTGTCGCCGTCACCAAAACCGTTCCCGCCGCTCTGATTGAGGAAGCGCTCGACGCCGACCAGCGTCTGTTCGGCGAGAACCGCGTGCAGGAGGCGCACGGCAAGTGGCCGGCGCTGAAAGAACGTCATTCCGGCATCGAGCTCCATCTCATCGGCCCGCTGCAAACCAACAAGGTCCGCGAGGCCGTCGCGCTGTTCGACGTCATCGAGACGGTCGACCGCCCGAAGCTCGCCCGCGCGCTGGCCGAGGAGCTACAGCACTCAGGCCGCCACCCCCGCCTGCTCGTACAGGTCAACACCGGCGAGGAACCGCAGAAGGCGGGCGTCGCTCCCGACGAGACCGAGGGCTTCGTCGCTTTGTGCCGTGACACTTTCAACCTGCCGGTCGACGGGCTGATGTGCATTCCGCCGCTCGACGACGAGCCCGCCATGCATTTTGCGCTGCTCGCCAAGCTCGCCGACAAACTAGAGCTGGAGGAACTCAGCATGGGCATGAGCGGCGACTTTGCCAAGGCGATCGCTTTCGGTGCCACCTATGTCCGCGTCGGCACCGCGATCTTCGGCGAGCGCATCCTGCTCGACTAGCGCGTCACGGATTGCGTGCGGTATGCATGATGCGAAGGATCACGACCTCGTCCTGATACACGCGATAGAAGACAGGATAAGCACAGCGAACGATCGTGTACGCGTATACCCGGTGCGTCGGTCGTGCGACTGGCGAGAGGAGAGGCCGAGAGGTTCTCGATCGAAGCCTTGATTCTTGCCTGGACCTCACGAGCGGCGTTCGGATTGTCGAGAGCGATGTCGAATGTTTGGGCAAGCTGCTCGGCGCACGTCGGGTAGCGAACCCTCATAGGCCCAACACGTTTCGCTTTACAGCCCCTACAGCCCCACCCAGATCTCAGATCCGCACCGCAGCTCTGACAGCACAGCCAGTAGATTGGGCTTGGCGAGCGCGATGCAGCCGTCGGTCGGCGTGTAGCCGGGCCGCGCGAGGTGAACGAAGATGGCGCTGCCCTTTCCCCTGACGCGCGGCCTGTCGTTGTAGCCAAGCACAAGCACGACGTCGTAGAGATTGTCCGCGCGCTTCAAGCTTTCGGCGCTCCGGCGCGAGGGAAGCTTGACCATCCTGTTGTAGTTCCGGTCGCGCGGATCGTCGCACCAGCCGTCGTCGCGAATGACGTGAACCGGCAGTGGCGTATGCGGACGCGGCCTACGGTCGGCGCGGTAAAGCACTTGGCGGACGGGAAAGCGCCCTAGCGGCGTCGCGCCGTCGCCCTCCCGCTTCAGGGCGCGGATGCCTCCTCGCCCGAGCGCAACCCGCGCCTGGCTCCCACGGCCCGGCGCCCGCCTCACGGCGATGGCTACCCTGCCCCGTCGCGGGCCGGTCCGCGGGGCCTTAACCCTCACGCCCAGTTGGCCTTTTTGCTTCCGAATGACCTTGCCGACATGCTTGTCGCCGGGCGAAGCCACGCTTACAACTCCCATGACGAATCTCGCGACCCCCGGGGACCCGCAATGAGCAACGCGCGCAAGATCCTCATCATCGACGATGACGATGAGCTTCGCGACTCGTTGAGCGAGCAGCTTTCGCTGCACGAGGAGTTCGAGACGCTGCTCGCGGCGACGGCGCAGGAAGGTCTGAAAGCGGCGCGCGGCGGTCATGTCGACCTCGTCCTTCTCGATGTCGGCCTCCCCGATCTCGACGGCCGCGAGGCCTGCAAGTTGCTCCGGCGCAGCGGCTTCAGGGGTCCTGTCATCATGCTCACGGCGCAGACCTCCGATGCCGATACCATTCTTGGGCTCGAGTCCGGGGCCAACGACTATGTGACCAAGCCCTTCCGCATGGCCGTCCTGCTTGCGCGCATCCGTGCGCAGCTCAGGCAGCACGAGCAGAGCGAGGACGCCGTCTTCAGCATCGGACCCTATACCTTCCGCCCTGCGGCTAAGCTTCTGGTCGACGGCAATGGCGGCAAGATCAGGCTCACCGAGAAGGAGACCTCGATCCTCAAATATCTCTATCGCGCCGGCGAACGCGTGGTCACGCGCGATGTGCTGCTGCACGAGGTTTGGGGCTATAACGCCGGCGTCACCACGCATACGCTCGAGACGCATATCTATCGGCTGCGCCAGAAGATCGAGAAGGACCCGTCGCAGTCCGAGCTGCTCATCACCGAGACCGGCGGCTACAAGCTCGTTCCTTAGGTCCACTGGTACCTCCGACTCGACCCACACTCTTCGTCATGGCCGGCCACCACTAGTCAATTGAGGGCGTGATGGGCGCTCACTCCACCACGAAATCGGCGATCACCGGCACATGGTCCGACGTGCGCTGCCAGTCGCGCGTCTCCTGTGCGACATGCATCGCCACCGCGGCGCCCTCAAGCGCCGGTGTCGTCCAGATGTGATCGAGCCGCCGTCCGCGGTTGGACAAGCGCCAGTCGCGGTTGCGATAGCTCCACCAGGTGAAAAGCTTCTCCGCTGGCGGCACATGCCGCCGCATCACGTCGACGAAGTCGTGTGCCGCGATTACGCGGTTGAATCGCTTGACCTCGGCCGGCGTATGGCTCACCACCTTGAGGAGCTGCTTATGCGACCAGACGTCGGTCTCGAGCGGCGCGACGTTGAGATCGCCCACGGCGATCATGCGGCTTCGGTTCTTGCCGGTCATGCCACCGAACCAGCTCTCCATCGCCTCTAGGAAATCGAGCTTGTGGCGGAATTTCTCGTTCAGCGCGGGGTCGGGGATATCGCCGCCCGCCGGCACGTAGACATTGTGCAGTACGACCGGCGCCGCGTCGGGTCCCTCCGTCCCGTCGAGCGCCACCGAGATGTGCCGCGCGTGCCCGCGGCCGCAGATGTCGCGGCGCTCCACCAACGTGAACGGGAAGCGCGAGAGGGTGGCGACGCCGTGATAGCCCTTCTGGCCAGAGACCGCGACATGCGCAAAGCCGAGCCGCTTCAGCCTCGCCTCGGGGAAGCTGCCGTCCACGCACTTTATCTCCTGGAGGCAGAGAACGTCAGGCTTGTACTTGCGAACGAAGCGGCGAACCAGGTCGAGCCTGAGCCGCACCGAGTTGATGTTCCAGGTGGCAAGACGAAAGCGCATGACGCGGTAGGTCTATCATGTCGTGGGAGAGGATTCCGGTCGCGGAACCCTGATCCCCACAAAGAAGAAGCCCCGGAGACGGGGGGCTCGGGGCTTCTCCGGTTCCTTATGGGGGGAACCTGTGATGGGGAGGGAAACTGCAACCTAAGTAGGTCTGTAACACTTATTATCAACCCCCGCCCAGGCCAGCCGGGGGCTTCGCTAAGAGAATGGCTTAACTGTCAGTTGGTCTTCTGATCAGGCGGACGCCTCGCGGCGTCCTGGAGGGTGCTAATCATTTGGCCGGGGTTCTTGACGAGTGTCATGGCCAAGCCGGCCAGGAGCAAGTCTCGCGGCGACCTGGACCTCGGGATTCTAGCCTTTCTTAAGACCGCATTCGGTGTCCGACGGCATGAACCGCGTAACGCCCACGGTGATCTTACGCTGCCGCCAAAGAAAGCCGAGTACATGAACTTGTTGGCGTAGAGCTCTTTGACGAAAGAGGATCGTCGACGATAGTGAGGCTCTTCTGTTTGTCGGGCACCAACAAGCGCTCCTTTGGTTCAGCCAGGCCAAGCTACCTCACAGGCTGAGATCTCAGGAGTCGCCGCCCCAAAAAGAAGACGCCCAGCCGCTGCGCGTGGCTGGGCGTCAAGAAGCGCGTTTTTTCGCGCGCGTGCCGGGAGGGAAGCCGGCACAAGCAAACCACATCTTCGGCTAGACGGGGGGCACTACCGATGAAAAGCGATGTGGTTCGCTTTCTATCGCCAAAAGTAAGTAGATCGCTGGGCGATTTCAACGCCCCATGTGCAAAAAATTTAATGGATCGTAAACACGCCCTACGGTTAATACCTTAGGTGCCTGATTCGCAATGCGTTTCCCGCAATGGGGGCGAAGCCCGAAATCGCCCGCATACTACCGTTTGCCTAGCGGAAGGGCTCGAATGAGTCCTTTGACTGGAAAAAGTCGACCGCCACCTTGCGGCCCGACACCACGTCGGTGACCGTGACCTTGGTGGTGAGGCCCTGGGCGTCGGTGATCAGCCACTCCTTCAGCTCCAGGTCCGACTTGGTGGCAAAGGAGAGCCGGATGCGCCCGGCGGCGTCCCCGCCCTTGTCCTCGAGCGAGATTGCCAGGATGCCGTTGCCGCCTTCGACGCCGATAATGCGGGCGTCGCGGGCGAGATCGACCGAGTCGGCAAGAAGCAGCCGGAACGGCGTCGACTTGATGGGGTATTTCTCGACCGTCTTCAGATCTGAATCCTCGATCGCGAGCGAGTGTCCGTCCGCGATGATGCGGAGCCCGCTCGGCGGGGCGTAGTCGAATCTGATCTTGCCGGGCCGCTGCACATAGAAGCGGCCGGCCGAGGTCTTGTTGTTTGGATCGACCTGTTCGAACTTGCCTTGCAGATTGGTGATCGAGTTGAAGTAGGCGTTGATGCGCTTCACGGCCTCATCCTGCGCCTCGCCGATCAACGGCGTCGGCGCATCTGACGAGACTGCGGCCTCCCAGCTTGCGCCCTCGTCCATCTCGCTCGGCGTCATCTCGCTGACCGTGCCGTCGCCGCCCGCAATCGCTTCCTCGCCGAGCGAAGGCCGGAGTGCGTCTTCGGGTCCCGCCTCTTCCGACTCCACCACCGATCCGGTGGCGACGGGCGTCTTGCGGATGGTCGTCGATCCGTCCTGGGCGAGCGCCGGCACCGCCGCCAAAGCGAAGGCGAACGGCAGTCCAAAAACGAACGCAACGGCTCTGCGGCTTGTCATCAACCCCCCTCCGGCGCGGCAAGGATAATCGATAGATGATTCCGCCGAATCTGGTCAACTTATTGGCGGAATCGGAGCAAGACCTAGTATGGGGCCGCTGCCTCATCTTGCCCGACTAGGATCTCGCGTTTGCCCGCATGGTTGGCGGGGCCGATCAGGCCTTCCTTCTCCATGCGCTCGACCACTGTTGCGGCGCGATTATAGCCGATGCCGAGCCGGCGCTGCACGTAGCTTGTCGAGGCCTTGCGGTCGCGCAGCACGATGGCCACGGCCTGGTCGTACAGCTCGTCGCCGGAGTCGCCGTATTCCGCTCCTCCCTCGCCATCACCTTCGCCTTCGCCTTCGTCGTCGTCTTCGTCGGTGACCGCATCGAGATAGGCCGGAACGCCCTGCCTTTTCAGATGACGGACGACCTTCTCCACCTCGTCGTCGGAGACGAACGGCCCGTGCACGCGCATGATCCGGCCACCGCCCGCCATGTAGAGCATGTCGCCTTGGCCCAAGAGCTGCTCGGCACCCTGCTCGCCGAGAATGGTGCGGCTGTCGATCTTTGAGGTTACCTGAAAGCTCACCCGGGTCGGAAAATTCGCCTTGATGGTACCGGTAATGACGTCGACGCTCGGCCGCTGTGTCGCGGTGACCAGGTGAATACCTGCGGCGCGCGCCATTTGCGCCAGCCGCTGCACCGCGGCTTCGATGTCTTTGCCCGCGACCATCATCAGGTCGGCCATCTCGTCGACGATGACGACGATATAGGGCATGGCGTCGTAATCCATCTCTTCCTGCTCGTAGATGGCGCGCCCGGTCGAGCGGTCGAACCCGGTCTGCACCGTGCGCGTCAGGAGCTCGCCCTTGGCCTCGGCCTGAAGGACGCGGGCGTTGTAGCCTTTGATGTCACGCACGCCGAGCTTCGACATGCGCTTGTAGCGCTCTTCCATCTCGCGGACCGTCCATTTGAGCGCGACGACCGCCTTCTTCGGATCGGTGACCACGGGCGCCAGGAGATGCGGGATGCCGTCATAGACCGACAGCTCGAGCATCTTAGGATCGATCATGATGAATTTGCACTGCTCGGGCGAGAGCCGGTAGAGCAGCGACAGGACCATGGTGTTGATGCCGACCGACTTGCCGGAGCCGGTGGTGCCGGCGATGAGGAGATGCGGCATGCGGGAGAGATCGGCGATGATTGGTTCTCCGCCGATGGTCTTGCCGAGAGCGAGAGCGAGACGCGCGTCCGTGTCCTGGAAATCTGAGGATTCGAACATCTCCCGCAACATCACCATCTCGCGCCGATCGTTGGGAAGCTCGATGCCGATGGCGTTGCGGCCAGGCACGACGGCGACGCGTGCGGCGATCGCGCTCATCGACCGCGCGATGTCGTCCGCCAGGCCGATCACGCGCGAGGACTTGGTTCCAGGCGCGGGCTCGAGCTCGTAGAGCGTGACCACGGGGCCCGGGCGCACATTGGTGATCTCGCCCTTGACGCCGAAGTCCTGAAGCACCCCTTCGAGCTCGCGCGCGTTCTCTTGCAGAACCTCGTCGCTCACGCCCCGTCCGCGCTGGGTCTTCGCTTGCTGGAGAAGCTTTTGCGAGGGAGGGTCGTAGGGCTCCTCCATGCGCGGCGCGCGCGAGGGTCCCTTGTGACGCTTTTTCTGCTGTCTGGGCTCCGAGCGCGTGATGCGGTAGTTCGGCTCTGTGATGTCGTCGTCGTAGGACTCCTCGTCCTCGTCGTCGATCAGGCGCGCGGGTCCGAACCGCGGCTCGATGCGTCCGTCTGAATCGACTGCCGGCCCTTCGTCCTCCTCCCCCACCTCGTCGTCATAGTCGTCTTCGTAGCGCTCTTGCCGCAGCTTCCGCCTGAACACGCGGCGGGCAAGCGAGCCGGCGCGCATCAACATGTGCATGGCCGCGCCGAGCGTGGCATTGGCCCATTCGCCGGCCACGGTGTTGCGCGGTGCCCAGACCGCGATCAGGCGCGACGTGCTGGTGCCACAGGCGAACAACAGAAGCGCCGTCCCGACGACAAGGAAGGCGATCCCAGCCACGAACGAGACGGCGGCTTCGGGGAGGAACGGTCCGATGATATGCGCGCCCGCCATGAAGAAGTCGCCGAAGATGCCGCCAAGCCCGTTCGGCAGCGGCCAGCTCTTGGGCTGGGGCAGCGCTGCGAGCGCGGCGGCGAGCAGGGTGACCGAGGCCGGCCAGGCGAGCAGCCGGAGCCTGCGGCGATTTGGCACCGTCCAGGCCACGAGGTGCCAGCCCCAGGCGGCGAGCGGCAGGAACAGGATGATCGAAGCGAGGCCGAGCGACTGGATCGCCAGGTCGGCGATCACCGCGCCCCATTCGCCGAGCACGTTGCGCGGCGCCGCGCGCGTTGCGTTGTTGAGGCTCGGGTCGTGCACCGACCAGGTGGCGAGGCTCGCCCAGACGGCGCAGGCCACGGCAATCAGGGCGAAGCCGTAAGTGCCAAGCATCATGTGGCGCAGGCCAGACTCGACCGCGCCCGGCAGCAGCCGCCGCCGCTCCTTTGTTCTGCCTCTCGTGGCCATCCCTCTAACCCAGTATGGCGACCATGCGCGTTAAGGCCTCGCGCGTTGTTTCGGCGTCACGCACGAGCGCGACCCTGATGTAATCCTTGCCCGGATTGGTCCCATCGGGTTGCACATGCGTGAGGTAGCCTCCTGGCAGCACTCTGACACCACACCCTTTCCAAAGCGTTGTCGCCGCGGCCTCGCCTCCCCCGAAATCCGCCATATTCAGCCACAGGAAGAAGCTTCCCGCTGGGCGCCGGTAGGCGTAGCGGCCTGCCAGGATGGCGTCGGCGACCGCGAAATTGGCCCGGTAAAGCGCCCTGGCCACTTCGACATGCTCCTCGTCGGCCCAGGCGGCGGCCGAGACATGCTGGATGGGCAGCGGCACTTGCGGGCAGGCCACGTTGCGGAACCGGCCAAAGGCCCCGATGAAGTCCTGGTCTCCGGTCACGAATCCGGACCGCAGGCCGGGCAGTCCCGAGCGCTTGGAGAGCGATTGGAAGGCCACGACGTTGGCGATGCTGCCGTTCTCCGCATAGGCCGTCTCCAGCGCGCCGGGTGGCGGCAAATCGCCATGGATCTCCGAATAGCACTCGTCGGCGAACAGCAGGAAATCGTAGCGCCGCGCCAAGGCAACCGCTCGCGCCAGGTACTCCTTCACCGCCACCGCGCCTTCCGGATTGGAGGGCGAGCAAAGGTAGAGAGCCACGGTCCGGCTGAGGTCGGCCTCCGCTATGGCCTCAAGCGGCGGCAGAAACCCGGTCGCGGCGGTGCTGGCGAGGGAACACGGACTCGGCGCCGGCCGCCGCCGAGGCTGCAGCGTAGGCCTGGTAGAACGGGTTTGGAATAAGAACCGCGGGCCGCGCAAGCGATGGCTTGCGCGCCAGCGCGGGAAAGATGGCCGAGAACAGCCCTTCGCGCGAACCGTTGAGCGGCAGGATCTGCGTCTCTGGGTCGATGGTCCCGGCGAGAGAAGGATAGCGCCGCCCCATCCAGTCGGCGATCGTGTCGCACAAATCCGAGATCCCCCTGATCGGCGGATAGCGTCCGAACGCGCCCAAATGCTCCTGAAGAATCGGTCCGACGAACGAGGGCAGCGGCGACCGCGGCTCGCCGAGCGATAGATCGATCGGGTCCGCGGCCGGCCCGAGGCCCTCCAACAAGGACGCAAGGCGGACGAACGGAGAGCGGACGAGATCGTCGAGGCGGGTCGGAATCGCATCTGGCGGCATGCGAGCGTGTTAGGCCATGGCTTGACTTGCGGCAACGCCGCCGATGCGCCTGCCCGAAAGTAAATAGGCCCCGGCGATGCGCCGGGGCCTTTAGTGAGAGCTAATAGTCAAGGGAGGAGGAAACTTACTTAGCTCTGAGCTTCCAACATTGTTGCCCCTCCATTGGCTCACGCGCAAATTCTATTGCACAACTTCGCCGTGCAAGTTGACGTCGAGTCCTTCCACCTCGGTCGCCTGGCTCACCCTCACGCCGACCAGGATGTTGACGATGATGAGGATCACGAAGGTGGTGACGGCGCACCACGCGATGGTTGCGGTGATGCCCCAGATCTGGGTCAGCACCTGGCCGGGATTGCCCTCGAGCAAACCCGTCTTGCCGCCGACCGCCTCGGCCGCGAAGACGCCCGTGAGAAGGGCGCCGACGATGCCGCCTACGGCATGGATGCCGAAGACGTCGAGCGAGTCGTCATAGCCGAGTGCCTTCTTCACTGTCGTCGAGGCGAAGAAGCAGATGAGGCCGGCTGCGATGCCGATCCACAGGGCGCCCATCGGGCCGACGAAGCCTGACGCCGGTGTGATGGCCACGAGACCGGCGACCGCGCCCGAGATGATACCGAGGATGCTCGGCTTCTTATGCACAAGCCACTCGATGAACATCCAGGCAAGAGCCGCTGCCGCGGTGGCGATCTGTGTGACGGCCATGGCCATGCCTGCGGCGGCATTCGCCGCGACGGCGGAGCCGGCGTTGAAGCCGAACCAGCCGACCCACAGCAAGGAGGCGCCGATCACGCTATAGACGAGATTGTGCGGCGCCATGTTCTCGGAGCCGTAGCCGTACCGCTTGCCGAGGAACATCGCGCAAACGAGGCCGGCGATTCCGGCGTTGATGTGCACTACCGTGCCGCCTGCGAAGTCGAGCACCCCTGCATTGGCGAGGAAGCCGCCGCCCCACACCCAGTGTGTGATCGGCGCATAGACCAGCAGCGACCAGAGCGCCATGAACAGGAGGAGCGCGGAAAACTTCATGCGGTCCACGAACGCGCCAACGATAAGGGCAGGCGTGATGATGGCGAAGGTCAGCTGGAAGGTGAAGAACACCGTCTCCGGGATGGTCAACGTGACGGCTCCCGACCCGACCCCCTTCAGGAATACCTTCGACAAGCCGCCGATATAGGCGTTGAGGCCGCCGCCGTCGGTGAAGGCTAGCGAATAACCGGCCACGAACCAGATGATGGTTATGAGGCAGGTGATCGCAAAGCACTGCATCACGACGGAAAGGACGTTCTTTTTTCGCACCATGCCCCCGTAGAAAAGGGCGAGGCCGGGAATGGTCATCATCAGGACGATGGCCGTGGACGTGAGCATCCATGCCGTATCGCCTGCGTTGATCGTTGGAGCCTCGGCCGCCGCTTCGGCCGCAGGTTCGGCGGCCTCCTGCGCAAGCGCTGGATCGATTGCGTAGAGCGCAAGCACTACAAGTGCTGCGACCACGCCGAATAGATATTTGGCAACGGTCACCATCTTCAATCTCCCCCTCTTAGAGCGCTGATTCGTTAGTTTCGCCGGTGCGAATGCGCACCGTCTGCTCGACGGGAACGACGAAGATCTTGCCGTCGCCGATCTGCCCGGTCTTTGCCGCGGCCACGATGGCGTCCACGGCTTTGTCGACCAATTTGGCAGGGACCACCACCTCGATCTTGATCTTCGGTAGGAAGTTCACGGCGTATTCCGCGCCACGATAGATCTCAGTATGGCCTTTTTGCCTTCCGTACCCTTTGACCTCGGTAACGGTCATGCCTTGTAGGCCGAGCTCGGTGAGGGCTTGGCGCACCTCATCGAGCTTGAATGGCTTGATGATTGCCATCACCAGCTTCATTTCTCTAACCCCTCCATGTTTACGGCCATCGAATTTGTTGCCTGTTTCGGCCGTGCGAACCTGAAAGCAGAGTCAAGCCGCGTGCCAACTCCAGTGCGGCGCGGCAAGTCGTTGGCTTTAGGGATTCTTTTACGGTTGGGGCGCGAGGTAGCCTGTCTGGGAGCCCCCACGACAGCGCAAAAC
>JBOHJE010000115.1:0-4407 GCA_050728375.1 Methyloceanibacter sp. | reverse complement strand
CCCATATTCGAGACAGATATTCGACATCTCGGTGAGATAGCGATTGAGAAGGTTGGTGAGATCTTCGGATTCGAGCTTGTCGGTCGTCTCGGTGAAATTCACGACGTCCGAGAAGAAGATGGTGAGCTTCCTGCGGTTCGAGGCGATCTCGACATTCTGCGCGCCGGTGAAGATCGAGTGGTAGATCTGCGGCGACAGATATTTCGACAGCTTGTTCGAGAGCGCCTCCAGCTCCTTGTTCTTGAAGGCGATGATCTCGTTGGCGCGGCGCTGCTCCTCGCTCAAAGCATTGAGTTGCCGCTCGTTGCGGTCGCTCAAACGCATGAGTCGGCGCGTGAGGCGGAACAGCTTCTGGTAGTCCTTGAGGAGCTCCTGGTAGAGCTTTCGGTCCGTAGGTTCGGCGAAGCTACCGTCGTCGAGCAGGGCTTGCGCCGCAGAGATCACCTGCTCCTCGGCGGTGAACAGGTCGTCTGACGACATCAGCCCGTCATCTTCTCGAGGTGGAACCTGGCGCTTTCCAGATCCTCACCGAATTCCTCGCCAAGCTCCTGCATCGTATCGTCTTCCTTGTCGTAATACCAAAACACCTCGACCGAGGCGCCCCTACTGGCGGCCGCTTCGAGCTTGTCCATCAGCATCATGACGGCCTTGGCGCTCGAGCTGTTGAGGTAGATCAGCTCGAAATCGAAGCGGCAAGCGCGGGTTCCGAGACCGCTCAGATAGCCGTCGAGCGCGCTAAACACCGGACCGTAGAACTCCGTCACGTCCTCGGGATACGACTCCCCCGCGATCTTTAGGTGGTTGTTGTGAAAGTCGAAGGTTACCGCCGGCGTGCGGGAGGTAGGCTCAATATACAGCTTGTCTCGCATCGATACGGCCCTCAGATGGTCGCCTTGAGCGAGAAGAAGACGTAGTCGCCATCGACGTCGGTGAAGTCGAATTCGATTGGCTTGGACGCTCGGCGAGCAATCTCCATGAAGCCGAGCCCGGCGCCCTTGCTTCCCTCCTCGGGGTCGGCCCTGAGTTGCTCCCTGTAGAGGACTTTCAGCTCCTCCTTGCTCATGTTTCTGATCTTATTCAGACGCGCCCTCAGCCGCTCGACATCGGAGCGTTGCACCAGGTTGCCCGCGCACACGGCATAGTCGCTGCCTTCCCGGCCGATGGTGAGAATTCCGTAGCGCATCTCCATGAGCGCGCCGGCGTCGGAGGCCAGCGGCAGCGAGTGCACTTTCTCCGCCGAGTAGCGGATGATGTTCTGCATCTGCTCGACAAAGATTGCGAACACGCTGCGGAGCGTTTTGGTGTCGGCGTCGTCGATGGCCAGCTTCTGTTTGAGAGCCTCGCCCACACCGCTCAGCACCGGCTCGGTGACATAGCCGCTATAGGCGAAGATGACGCCCTGCCTGTGGAGCGTGCCCCGCAATTCCATGAGTTGCCCGGCCAGCATCGAAGTCTCCTAGGAATGCGGAATGAACCCCAGGACAGTGAGGTCGTCGCGCCGGATCTGCTCGCCTTGATGTCTAGCGAAAGCCTCGCGTAACGACTCTTCCTGCTTGCTCATGGGCGAGTCGCAATTCGCCCGCAAGAGATCCTGGAACCGGCGCTTGCCGAAGGAGCGGCCGCGCGGACCGCCGATCTGGTCAATGAGGCCGTCGGTGGTCAGATAGAACGCATCCCGGTCGTCGAAGGGAAAGTTGACGTCGGTGAAACTCGCGCCAAGCGGGTAGCGCCTGTAGCCGAGCCCCTTGCGGTCGCCCTTGATCTCGATGACGCCCTCGCGGTTGTTGGCGCGCCAGAGCGAGAAGCGGGCGCCCGCGAACGTTATCTGGCGTTTGGCGGAATTGATGAAGCAAATTCCGGCCTCGAGACCGTCATTGGTTTCGCCGCCCTCCTCATGCTGTCCAAGCAGGCTTTGCACGCCTTGGTGCAGGCCGGCGAGCACCTCGCTCGGCTTGTCGCTCGGTGCCGCCCGCAGCATGCGGTCGAGCAGGCCCCAGGCAATTAGGGTCATGAAGGCGCCGGGCACCCCGTGGCCCGTGCAATCCCCGACCATGACGGCATAGCCGTCCTTGATGGGCTGGAACCAGAAGAAGTCGCCGCCGACAATGTCGCGTGGCTCCCAGATGAGAAAATAATCGGCCGCCACTGTCTCGAGTTCCTGCCGCGCCGGCAGCACGGCCGATTGGATGCGGCTGGCGTAACGCAGGCTTTGCAGGATGAGTTGGTTCGCCGCCGCGGCGCGTTGCTCGCTCTCCTTCACAGCGGTCAGGTCGCTATAGACCGCCACCGTGCCGCCGGTCTCCGTCCGCCGCTCGCTGATCTGGAGCCAGCGTCCATCGGAGCAGCGCTGCAGAAGAGGCTCGCCGGGATTGCGGTGCTCGGAGAGACGCTGCCTGAGCCATCCCTCCTCCCTACCCTTGGCATCGGCTACGAGACCGTGCGCGACGGCCTTGCCGATAATCT
This sequence comes from Methyloceanibacter sp., assembly GCA_050728375.1. Classification (GTDB taxonomy): domain Bacteria; phylum Pseudomonadota; class Alphaproteobacteria; order Rhizobiales; family Methyloligellaceae; genus Methyloceanibacter. The sequence continues at coordinate 1,944 of JBOHJE010000115.1, read as the reverse complement.
CCCCCTAGGTCGAGCCTGCCGCAGGCGGACCGTCGCCGAAGTCGAACAGTTCGGCATACTTGCGATTGCCGAGAACCAGCCGATCTTGAGCGTCGAACAGCGAGAAGCCCTCCGAGATGGTCTCGATGGCGTCCGTCAGGCGCTGCTCGCTCTGCTGCAAGGCGGCCTGCTCGGCCGTCTTCCGCGCGGTCACTTCGCTCCAGGTGCCGATGACCTCCAGCGGAGTGCCGTTCTGGTCCTTGACGAGATGCTGCTCGTCGCTCACCCAGCAATAGGTACCGTCCTTCTTGCGAAAGCGGTACTCCGCAATGTGGCGGCCCTCGGAGAACAGGTTCCCCTGCTCAGCCTCGACGGCGGCGAGATCGTCGGGGTGAACATGGCTTCGCCAGAAATCGGGCTGGTTTAGATAATCCTCGGGCTCGTAGCCCAGCACGCGCTCGATGTTCTCGCTGACGAAAGTGGGCGTGTAGTTGCCGGTGGCGGCGAAGCTGTAGACGACCGCGGGAGCGCTATGCAGCATCAGGTCGAAGCGCGCGCGAGCTGCGCTCTCGGCCTGTTCAGCGGCTTTCCGCACCGTGATGTTACTCCAGGAGCCTACGGCCGCTTGATGTTCTCGCTGACGAAGGTCGGCGCATAGTCGTCGCGCGCCTTGAAGCTGTAGATCACCGCGGGCGCGGTTTAGAGCAGGACGGAAAGGCGAGCCCGCGCCGCATCCTCGGAAGCTTCCGCGGCCTTGCGCGTGCTGATGTCGCTCCACGAGCCCACGACCTCGAGTGCGTCGCCCTTCTCGTCCCGGATGAGATGCTGCTCGTCGCTGACCCAGCAATAGGTGCCGTCCTTCTTGACGAAGCGGTATTCGAGCGATTGCTTCCCGGCCTCGAACAGATGGCTGATCTCGGTCTCGGCCCTCGCCAGATCGTCGGGGTGGACGTAGTCGTGCCAGAAGTTCGGATCGCTCAGATATTTGCCCGGAGCGTAGCCGAACAGAGTTTGGAGATTGTCGCTGACAAAGGTGGGGGCAAAGTCGCCGGTGGCCTTGAAGCTGTAAATCACGGCCGGCGATGCCGAGAGGAGTCGCGAGGCGCGGGCCTGTCCTATTGCCTCTACGCCCTCCATTCGGCCGCGATCCGGCGTGACGCCGGCCAGAGCCTGCTCGATGATGGCCGCGACTGTGGCGCTATCAACGCCCGGACGCAGTAGGTCCGCCAACGCGGCGGCAGCCTTTTGGGCATGGTCCTTTGACGTGGTCATTGGCCCACTATCTCGCGGCAGATCGGTTAGTATGAGGCGCGCCGGAAGGATATTTCGACGAAGGGACCGCGTGTCAATGGAAACGCCGGGCAGCCTCATGCTGACCGGCGCGCAAGGTTTACGGCCACGCGGCGACATCAATCTCCGGCCCCGGCAGCGCTGCGTGACGGTCGGAAGCCTTTGACTCGAAGCCCTCTAATGGACGGTCGTGAGGATTGGCCCGCCGCGAAGACCTCGCGTGAGCCCTAGCCTCAGCGGCGAGTGCCTATTGAGGCGTCGCGGGTGCCGGCGGTGTTTCCGGAGCGGACGGGCCCTCAGGCGCAGCAGGCGCCGTCGTCGGCACCGTCGTGCTCGCCGACTTCCCGATCACGCAATCGAACCAGCCTTGCCAGTCCGGCTTGCCCCATTCGCAGCCGTGTCTCTGATTTTGGACCACGGCGAAAATCGCCGCGATGATGATCAGTATGAGAAGAATCCGCATTCGGGCACCCTCCCTGTTCGCGCCGCGGTACCGTATACGAACGAGGACCAAACAAAAAGAGCCGGCTTAAAGCCGGCTCTTCGCCTACCAACGTGCCAATCGCTACTTTATCGGCGCCGCAGGTGGCGGCAGAGGCTCGCTCATCACCTGCTCGCGGTGATGGAAGCAGCCTGCCAGCACGATGGATGACGCCAAGAGCGCCAGCGTAAGAA
>JBOHJE010000114.1:0-14696 GCA_050728375.1 Methyloceanibacter sp. | reverse complement strand
CAGGTGAACTACTGAGGCGATGCGGCTGCCGTGACGCTTGCGAATCCTTTCCAGGCTCTGCCGAACGCTGTTGTCTGAGGTGAGATCGATCTGCCCGAAACTAGAGCGTTTTCAGATTAATCCGGATCATAGCCTGCGGCGGCGAAGTAGTTGGCGCATTCCAGCGGGCTGAAGGCGTCGATGAGCTTGCCGATCAGGTGCCATCGGCCTCACCTTTTCATGGAATTACCAGACGAGGACCTGCTCGCGCTCAGGAAAGAAGATCCCCTGGACCAGGCTCGTCTAATTAGTGAATCGCGGCGGCGGGTGTTTGGGGTGCATTCGCCACTGTCGTGGGCGAGTGAGCATTCTCAGCCAAAACGCCTAGAAGCGTTACAAGAAGGAAGAGCATCAGCGCCAATGCCCAAGCTCTCCCCAAATTGATGAGCGGGTCATTCATAAGCCAGGTTCCCCCTATGAGCGACTCAGCACGTTTTCAATCCTGCGTTCGATTAAGGGCCGCATGATGACTATTAGGCTTGTACCCTTCTGCGAAGTCGCCGAGCACGTTCATCGCCATAGCTTGCCCTTTTCCACACAGCGCAGACGTCCTTCCGGTGCTGCCGTGGCGACGAGGAACGCTTTCAACGTCCGCTTCGGAACGTTAACCGGACAGGATATCTAAGCCGCTCTAACCTCTTGCAGGGCGGTGAAGCCTTCGAATTCGCTGTGGCATGAGGCGGTTTGTCTTGGAACGTAGAGGCAAAACACTCATAAGGAGCGCGTGCTTGCCAGCTCGCACGTGGCCCTAGGGCCGTCGGACCCTAGGGGCATTTGGCCTCCTGCTAAAACCTTACTTCGCTAGGCCAGCAATTGCTGGGGATCTCATGGCGGCGAAACATATCAGCCAGCCTCCCGACCGCCGGCGGTATGGGCCTAGAGCCGCTTTCAAGGCGCCGTACGCTGCCGTCCCGTACTGCCCACGGTACCCCAGCCCAGAGCTCGGCCGAATTTCTCAGCGCTGAGGCTGTAAGCTTGCCTGATGTCCTTCAATTGTTTGCCGGTCATCGGAGACACCCGTTCGACGATGGGTTGGATCATTAGAGAAACCCGCGCCCTCTGCTCTTATCGACTCTCGTTTGCCTCGATAATCATTACACCCCGTCGCTTTGGTAGGGGGATAGGGATGCACAGTCCTTTTTGACCGGCCGGTCCTTAACTCACCCTACGACGTTCCGAAGCTATACCACCCTCTCGATAAAGACGGGCAGCCGCTGGATCAGTCTCCGAAGCTGTGATCCGGACTTTTTCAACAATGTCGGTCAGCTGCAGATATGCCGATCTGGAGCGAACGGCGCCCGTTCGACCTCCCCGTGAGGACCGGACGAGAGCCGTGCTCAGGGCAAGTCGAGGTACCTATAGGCTCAAGTCTTGGCCGAAGCTGCCATTGGGTTGGACAGGAGGTGCGCGTCCGCGACTAATCGAAGGCCAAGGGCAAATGCTTGGCTACTACAGGAGCGGTAAGGCATCTTCGACTGGTCTGCTGCTGCCACCCTTTAGGGGCCCGATCCTAGATCCCGCACCTCGTTGAGCACGGCTCGAAATTCAGGCAAGGGAGCAAGGCACATAGTTCGATACGTTTTCAAGAAGGGGAGCCAAATCATTTTTCTATCGAGTACCGCCGGGCCCGTCAGGCCGGGACGGCCTCCACCACGCAGATCGGGCTCGCTGTCGGCACGACGCGGTTGAGGCGCAAGCCCGCCGAGGCGAAGAGGTCGCGGAACTCGTCGGCCGTTCGCTCCTTGCCACCGACCGTCATCGCCAGCATCTCGATGTCGAGCATCTTGGCCGGGCTTGGGCCCGGCTCACCCGAGACGACCATCTCGAGGAGAAGCACGCGGCCGTCCACCGGGAGCGCATCGCGCATCAAGCTCAGAATCGTGCGGCAATGCTCGTCACTCCAATCGTGGACGATGTGCTTCATAATGTAGGCGTCGCAGCCGGACGGCACGCGTTCGAAGAAGCTCCCGCCCTCGATGCCGATGCGGTCCTCGCACCCTGCAAATCGGCCTGACGGCAGGCCGGCCACCACTTCAGGACGATCGAAGAGAAAACCCTGCATGTTGGGATACCGCCGCAGGATCGATGAGAGCAGGATGCCGTGGCCACCGCCGACATCGGCGATCCGCTTGATGCCCGAGAAGTCGTAGGCGGCAAGCACTGCCTCCGCTGCATTGGCCGAGGTATCGGTCATCGCGAGGTGGAACGCCTCGGCCTGATCCGGCCGCTCGGCTAGCACATCGAAGGCATGCTTGCCGTAGGCCTCCGTCACGCCGTCCTTGCCGGTGCGTAGGCAATGCGTGAAGTGCTCATAAGCGCGAGTCGTCCACTCATCGCCAAACATTATAGCGACGTGGCGAAGCGAGCCGGGCGCACCGGTCCTCAGCAACTCTCCAACGGGCGTGAGCGCAAAGCGCCGCCCTGGTGTCTCGGTGAACACGCCCATGCTCGCCAGCATGCGCATGACGCGGTAAAGCGAGGGCGCATGCGCCCCGACCTTCGCGGCAATTTCCTCGACCGGCGAAGGACCGCCATTCATGTGATCGGCAACGCCGAGCCTTGCGACCCCCGACAGCGCGAAGGTGAGCTGCTTGCCGAAGACAAGCTGCACGAACACGGCTTGCGGAGGCTGAACCGCTTGAGCTTCGGGCTGAGCGTCCATGCCTCAATCTCCCTCAACTGGTAACGACAGTTGGACACGTTGCACGCGAGTGTGGCTCGCATGCGGCGAGCGCGACCTTCGAACGTGGTGTGTGAAAAGCCGGTCCGCTGCGAGCGATTGGGCAGCACGAAAAGTGAGCGAAAGGGCCGGACTCGACCCTTTCACCCCCATACACGGCTCGGCGAAGTACACAGAACTCTACCCTCGCCGGGCAGCCAAACGCATCGCTCGGGAAAGAGTTCCCCGTTATTTGCGCAGCTATTTGCGCCAGAGAGCCTTCTCTAGCCTCAGCGCTCTAGGCCGGGACGGAATTTCAGTGCCAGGCCGTTGATGCAGTAGCGGAGCCCGGTGGGCTTCGGCCCGTCATCGAACACGTGGCCGAGATGGCCGCCGCAGCGGCGGCAATGCACCTCCTCGCGCAGAATTCCGAGCGCGTGGTCCTCGCCCGTCCCGATCGCACCCTCGATCGGCGCGTAGAAGCTCGGCCAGCCGGTGCCTGAATCGAACTCGGTCCTGGATACGAATAGGGGCAGGTCGCAGCCTGCGCAGGCGAACACGCCCTTGCGCTTCTCGTGATTGAGCGGGCTCGTGAAGGCGCGCTCGGTGTCCTCCTCGCGCAGCACTGCGTATTGCTCGGGCGTTAGGATCTTCCGCCACTCCTCCGGCGTCTTGGTGATCTCGAAATGACCGCCGGCGGCGGCTTGCGCGCGGTCGCCGCGTCGCCTGAGAACGCCGTTGCCCGATGCAGCGACCGCGGCAGCAGCGGCGGTGCCCAACAGAATTCCACGTCGCGTGACCATGCCTGCTCCTCGATACATACCCAGCCCCGGAGGCGGGGATCCCCACTGGAATCTAGGCGCAATTCGCCCCGCGGCAATTCAACTTGCGCGCACGCGCAATCACGACCCCTTTATTTGGACGCGACCGGCAGGGTGACCGGGCGCAGATTTTTCGGAGTCTCGGCCCGATGCGCCTGCTCATCGCCGTCAACCCCGCCACATCCCGCGCCAAAGACGCCGTGGATCGCCTGCCGGCGTGGCCGCGAACTAAGGGAAGACACAATCGACCGAGCTGGCTCGACGACGCGGTCAGCCGCGCGAGGTGACCTGGGCCGCGGGAATGATGATCTCGCAACGCACGCCTTTGGGCGGGAAGCTCAGAGTCACGTCGCCTTCGAGCGCCTTACCCACCACGTTCTCGATCATGGCCCGGCCGAAGCCCGAACGTTGAGGCGGCGTCACCGCCGGGCCGCCGCGCTCCTGCCAGGTGAGCTTCAGCTTGGAGGCCTCCTCGCAGAACTGCCACTTGATGCGGATCTCGCCTTCGGGGTCCGACAGCGATCCATATTTCTGCGCGTTAGTGGCAAGCTCGTGCAGCGCGAGGCCGAGATTGTGCACGGCTTCTGGCTTCAGCATGACCTCCTCGCCCTCGATGGCGATCTGACCGCCGAACAGGTCGGCATGCGCCTCCAATTGCTGCTCGATTAGCATGCGCAGCGAGGCGCCATGCCAATCGTCGGCGACAAGGAGGTCGTGCGAGCAGCCGATGGCGTAGAGCCTCGCGCTGAACCGGTTGAGGAAATCATCGACGGACTGCGTGCGCGAGGCGGTTTGCCGCGCGATGGCGTGGATCACGGCGAGCAGGTTCTTGGAGCGGTGCGTCAGCTCCCGCAACAACTGCCGGAGCTGATCCTCATTCGCCTTACGCTCGCTGATGTCAACCGCAACCGAGGTCGTGCCGATGATATCGCCTTCCGCGTTTCGCAAGGCCTCAATGACCAGGTAGAAAGTGCGCTCGCGCCGATAGAGCTCGAACTTCGCCTCGAGCTCTTGCGACAAGCCGGTCTCCATGGCTTGTCGTTTGGCCGCCATGATCTCCGCCGCGGCCTCGGAGGGAAACACCTCGGCATCGGTCTTGCCGATTAGATTGTCGGGATCGAGACCGGTCGGCAGATTGTGGGCCCAGGTGAAGCGCATCTCCTTATCCTGGCTGAACACGGAGATGGGCGAACCGCGAAGCGCGATCTCGAAGCGCTGTTTGGCCTCAGCCAACTCCTTAGTGCGGACCCCTACCCGTTCCTCAAGTTGCTGACGCGCTTCCTTCAGCTCCTCCAAGGTGCGCAGATGCGCGGTGATCTCGGATTGCAGCCGGTCGCGCGAGGGAAGTCTGCTGAGGCGTGGGGCAAGCCGCCACATGACGATCGCCGTGGTGAGCGCGAGCAGGGCGGCGGCGGCCTTGAACAAGCCTTCGAGCCTGCCGACCGGAAGCCAAAGCGAAAGCAGGGCGACGAAATGCGCCAGCCCGACCGCCAAGATAAAGAAGATGAAGAGCTGTACGAGGGCGCTTTCGTGCGGATCGGTGTCCCCTCGCCGCTTGTAGAGATAAAGCAGAGCCCCGGGAATGAGCAGGAAGGAAACGGCGATGACACCGTCGGCGACGGCGTGAAGCAGGACGACGGGCGCCGGCCAGCTCTCGGCACGCAGCAGAGTGCCCTCTGCGCCAAAGAAGGAAGAAAGCCAGCCTGTCATTAATCAGCCAATCCGTCGCCCTGGTGCCGCAAGACGTAGAAAAGCGGCGCCGCCCGCTCATCCGGGGTTCGTCGTAAACCGCAGAGAACGTCTATCGTTTCCAATCACGCCAAGAGAAATTCCCCAAAGCCTCATGTGGTTGCGCGAGTTCGCGTCTGCAAGCGGCCAAAACTCAGGGATAGGCTTCAACCGCTGGAACCTTTTTTGGGCGCCCGCGTTCTGTTGCCGTTCGAGGGCTCGTGATTTATCACCTCCCGCCCCTCCCCAGCGGCGCTCGAACACAAACGCCCGCGACCGACCTCCCCCGGTTGCGGGCGTTTAATTTTGGGCGCCAGTCCGAGAAAAGACGCATCCGTTGCCGGCCCGCAGGGTGCGGCGGCGCACGCCAGAGCAAAGATGCAGCTAGACGAGCGCGGCGATCAGGGTGACCAGGAACACGATCAGGAAGATGAAGAACAGGATGCGGGCCACGCCGCCTGCAGCCGAGGCCACGCCGCCGAAACCGAACACGCCGGCGACCACGGCAACGATGGCGAAGATCAGTGCCCAGAGCAGCATGTCGGACTCCTAGCTCTTCGAATGTGAGCCTGGGCGGCTGAATCGCCCCTCCTGGCGTTACGCAGAACGTCCGACTGGCGGATTTCGTTGCGCCGCAGCAATCTCCTCCTCAAAACCTGGCGATCGCGGCGATAAGGTCGCTGTCGTTGAACGGCTTTTTGATCAGGGGAGCGTTCCGATGCGCAGGCGGCAGGTGATCCTTCCCATGGCCGCTGACGAAGGCGAAGGGGATGGCACGCGCGACAAGTTCGTCGGCAATCTTCGCCGAGGGCTCTCCCGCGAGCTGCGCGTCAAGCAGAGCGCCATGCACCTCCTCCCGCTCGACGGCAGCCAGCGCGTCGCGCACGGTGCTGGCCGGCCCGATCACCGTGAGGCCCGCCTGCTCGAGCGCGGTCGCAATATCTAGCGCAATGAGGAATTCGTCCTCGACCACGAGGATGCGTATTGCCGCCATGTCTGCTGCTCCGCTCCCGGTCGTCAGTGCCTAACGTCGCGGCAATGAATTGAATCCATTTGCCCGGCGGGATCAACCCCCCAAGTGGGGATGGCCGTCGCCGAGGAACCCGGGAATTGACCGCGCGTTTCGCAGACACTGATCTGTGCAAATCGTCAACAGCGAAAGTCTGCCCGCGCTCTAGTGGGCGGCCAGCATAAGGAGTAGATTTCCATGAATTGGGATCGAATCGAGGGCAACTGGAAGCAGTTCCGGGGCAAGGCGCAGCAGCAATGGGGCAAGCTCACCAACGACGATCTTGACGTCGTCGAAGGCCGCCGTGTCGAGCTCGTTGGCAGAATCCAGGAGCGCTATGGAGTTGCCAAGGATGAGGCCGAGCAGCAGGTCGATACTTGGCTCAACAACATGTAACGACATCTCGGGTAGCCGCGGCGTTGGGGCCTTCCCTTCGCCGCGGTGCCTGCCGCCATTTCTTTGAAACTGTGTTTTTGTCGGTAGTGCGTTCGCGAGCGCCAATCGCGCTCAGCGTAAGAAGCCCGGCCAAGGGATCGTGGCTGAGCGTCCCTAGCCATCAATCGGCGCGCAGCGGTGGGGTTGCTGCCTGGGCGCCCTCAGGAGGGGTAACATGCTGACGACAATTCTCATCATCATTCTGATCTTGATCTTGCTCGGTGCCTTCCCGGCTTGGCCTTACAGCCGCGGCTGGGGTTACGGGCCGTCAGGCGTGGTCGGTTTGATCCTCGTGATCCTGCTTATTTTGCTGCTTCTCGGAAAAATCTAGCCGCTCCAGCGGGAGCGAATCGCGTCATGGCCGGGGCTCGGACCCGGCCATGCATTTTTACCTTTTCGAGTGGGTGAGACGAGCTACGCGGTCATCGACGGGCGGTCGCGAAGCTGCGCGCGCCGCTCGAAGAAAAGCGCCTGAGAGACGATCGCCTTCACCGTGTCGGGTTGATATGGCTTGGTGATGAGGAAGGCGGGCTCGGGCCGCTCGCCCGTCAGGAGCCGATCCGGATAGGCCGTGATGAAGATCACCGGCACCGCGATCGAGCCGAGCATCTCGTTCACCGCGTCGAGGCCGGAGCTGCCGTCTGCGAGCTGGATGTCGGCGAGAACGAGGCCCGGCCTCTGCTTGCTCATCGCCTTCACGGCTTCACTATGAGTGCGGGCCACGCCGGTGACCCGGTGGCCAAGCCCCTCGACGATGCTCTCGAGATCCATGGCGATCATGGGCTCGTCCTCGATGATGAGCACGTCGGTCGCGACCTGAGCGGCGATCTCGCGCCCCGCCTTGTCGATCAGAGCCTCTACGTCATCGGGCGTGGCATCGAGAATCGCGGCGGCTTCGCCGAGCGAGAAGCCTTCCACCGCGCAGAGCAGGAAGGCCTGGCGCGGCAGCGGCGTGATCGACTCGAGCTTGCGATCGACTGGCGTTTGCGCGTCGCCCGGGCCTTCGGGCTCCAAATTGAGGTCGACAGAACTCCACAAACCGAGAAAAGTGCGATAGAGCGAAACCCGCGGGTCGATCGTTTCGTCGAACACCGATGGATCTTCGATGAGGACCTCGAGCGTCGCCGTCACATAGGCATCGCCCGCCTCCTGAGTTCCAGCGAGGGCCCGGGCAAAACGCCTGAGGTAAGGAAGGTGAGGCGCGATCGCTTTCGATATCGACATCGATCTGCTTTCCTTTTGAACGTGTTTGAATAGCCTGGGAGCCTGGGCATGAGCCATTTTTGCACAAACCAAGCGGCATGGCGGCAATCAATTCGCATTAAGGCGCGAATCAACGCTCCACCCCCAGGCCGGGTTCCCATGCCTTGGAACCTTAGGCGCCTACTGCCGTTTTTACTATCCAGGCCGAAGAATCCGCTATCTTGGACGCGCTTAGCCATAGGCGCACAGGGGATGGTTGTGGACGGCAAGACGGTTGTGAACGGCAATGTGACGAAAAAGGATCGCCGGCGCCGTGCGCCCGGCGCAAAGAAGAAGATGGAACAAGAAACCGGCACTGCGGCGGAGAATTCCGACGGCGGTCAGGGGGCTGAATTGGAAGAAGGTATGTCGCCAAACCTACAGGCTCATATCGGCCGTCATGTACGAGCGGTGTTCGATGAGGTCGCGCGCGAGCCGATCCCAGAGCATCTCCTACGACTGCTCAAGGATCTCGACCGACGCGGGGACAAATAACTTGCCCCGCAAAGTTTCCGCGACGCTAAGAAATTCGCTGGTCGGCGAGATGGGAAACCTTCGCGCCTTCGCCGTGTCGCTTTGCGGCGACAAGGAGCGGGCCGACGACCTCGTTCAGGAAACGCTGTTCAAGGCGTGGAACCACCTCGACTCCTTCAAGGAAGGCACCAACCTGAAGGCGTGGTTGTTCACCATCCTGCGCAACACCTATTTCTCCGAGCGTCGCAAGCGCAAGCGCGAGGTCGAGGACGCCGACGGTAGCTATGCCGCGCGTCTCGCAAGTTATCCCGAACAGCACGGCCACATGGACATGCAGGATTTCCGCGAAGTGCTGATCAGGCTGCCCGACGATCAGCGCGAGGCGCTGATCCTGGTGGGCGCCGCTGGGTTCTCCTACGAGGAGGCGGCCGAGATTTCCGGCTGCGCCGTCGGCACCATCAAGAGCCGCGTCAACCGCGCGCGGACCCGACTCGCCGACATGCTCGGTCTCGCCGAGCTCGAGGCCGACGAAACCCGCGCCGGCATCCAGAAGTCCGCATAGCCACGTCACAGCCCATTTCGTGCTAATCTTCGGCGATGGACGTCGAACAAGCCAAACTCGATCCAGCCTCCGTCTTCCATGCACCGAAGGACGTTCTGGCCGCGCCCCTCTCCGCCGAGGACAAGAAGGCCATCCTGTCGCGCTGGGAGATGGATGCCGAGGCGCTGATCCGCGCGACCGAGGAGGGTATGCCCCCTGCTGACAACAAGCTGAGCCCCGCCGAACTGCTGCGCGCCGTGCAGGAAGCGCTTGGGACGCTCGCCCGCAAGTAGCCCGTCTCCCCTCCTCTTAAGCAGGGCGGGTGCCGCGCGTGAAACCTGCCAGCGGCTTCGCGCGTTCTATTAAGCCGTCGAAACCAGTCCCTTACCGAAAGGACGCCTGTCATGCCAACGACGAAGATCGACCGCACAGGCGAACGGCACACTGAGGTCAACACCACCGAAGCCCGCCAGGGCGTCAAGACGGGCTTGATCTGGGTGCTCGGCATCTCCCTGACACTGGCAGTCATCGCAGGTCTGCTCGGACTCGGCTGGATCACGCTTCCCTGGGGCGGCTGACCCCTTGATGCGGGAGGCCTCAGCGCAAATCTATGGTTAAGGATCGCAGGATCCCGAAACTTGGCGCGATGCGTTAAGCGAGCGGAAAGCCGTATTGGCGACACTCCGCGACTACGTGGCTGTCAGGCTCGCTGCGCGAGCGCGAGCCTAAACCGCGAGCAGAATCATCGCTCCCGTCAGGGCAATGCGAGACCACCGTTTGATCCTTCTAAAGAGGAGAGGCGTAGATGCACAACGAGATCCCCCAAGCCGAAAGCCAATCGACATCCTCGGGCCCCGAGGTCCCGGCCGACAAAGAATGGTCAGCCCTTCAACAGGACCTCGACACGTTGGGCATCCAGCTCGCCGCGCTCAGGAATCACACGGCGGCACTCGGTGACGACGTGATCACCAACCTCCAGGCGCGCTACGACGACGTGCGGCGCCGGACCATGGAGTTCCGGACTGCGACCGAAACGCAGCTCGACGCGGCCCGTCTCTCCGCCTGGCGGCAGGCGAGCCAGGCCGAGGGCGCGTTCAACGATGCGCGGCTGCGCTCCTCGGAGATGGCGAAGGACACGGCGCGCCAGATGTGGGAGCGCTCGGAGCCGCTCCGCCAGGGCGCCCGCGATGTCGGCGAGGGTCTGGCCAAGGCGTGGTCGGAGATCCTGACCTCGTTTGGCAAGGCTGCCGGTCGGTTGCAGACCGACGCCACGCCGCGGAATGGCGCAACGCCCGCCCCTGCCTCCCCCAACGACGAGCGCCGCGACTCGACGCAAAACTATCACGGTGCGTAAACGCGCTTACGGGCCCATCGCGGCTTCGGCCGGCGCGCGCTTCGACTGCCGCGCCGGCTGAACCAGCTCGGCGCGGATCAGTCCGCGCACCGAATTCCCCAGATAGATGCGGTCTACCCGCGCCAAGTCGGCCGGCGTCAGCACCGCCTCGCTCGCGGCCGCGCGCGGCAGGTCGAGCAGCTCCTCGCGCAAGGTTCCGGGCAATAGGCCACAGGACAAGACCGGCGTGAACAGGCGCCCGTCCATCTCGACAAAGAGCGTGGTGCGCGTGCCCTCGGTCAGCTCGCCCTTGGTGTTCAGGAACACTACCTCGTCGCAACCGGTCAGAGCCTTCTGCCGCTCCATCTCCTGGTCGTAGAACTGTCGCCGCGTCGTTTTGTGATAGAAGAGCGGATTCTTCTCATCGAGCCGCTGATCTGAAATCACAAACCGCCACACGGTGTCCTTGGTGGGCAGCGTGATCTCCGTGGAAGTGACAGTGATGGCGCCGTCTTCGCCAAGCAGGAGCCGCACCATGGCGACGGGCGCGGCGATGCGCGCGGCCTCCGCATCGAGCGCCGCCAGCACGGCCTCGCGGGAATAGGGATACGCGAAGTGGGCAGCGGAGGATTTCAGCCTCGCGAGGTGCCGCTCCAGCAGGTGGAAACCCGTGCCCCGGTCGAAGCGCAACGTCTCGATCAGCTCGAACGGCGTGTCCACCTTTGTGAGGAAATTCGCCTTCAATAGGCATTCCTCGTATTCGGACTCCTCCTTGGAATCAGCGACGATGCCGCCGCCGATGCCCATCTCCCCGCCTGCCTCATCGAGGACGACGGTGCGGATCGCCACGTTGAACCGGGCATCGTCGCCCGGCGCAATGTGGCCGATGGCGCCGGTATAGACGCCGCGCGGCTCGGTTTCGAGCTCGCGAATGATCTCCATGGCGCGTACCTTCGGCGCGCCGGTGACGGAGCCGCAGGGGAATAGCGCACGAAGCATGTCCGTGAGCCCCATGTCGGTGCGGAGCTTCGCCGTGATGCCGGAGGTCATCTGATGCACCGAGCGGTAGGTCTCGACGGTGAAGAGGTCGGTCACCTCGACCGAGCCAATCTTCGACACGCGGCCGAGATCGTTGCGAAGCAGATCAACGATCATCAGGTTCTCGGCGCGCTGCTTCTCGTCGACGGCGAGCCAGGTCTTTAGCCGGGCGTCCTCGTGAGGGGTGCGTCCGCGCGGCGCCGTGCCCTTCATGGGCCGTGCCGAGATGAAGTTGCCCTCGCGGTGGAAGAACAGCTCCGGCGAGAGCGACAGGACGTGAAAGTCCGGCGTGCCGATCAGGGCGCCGTACGCGACGTGCTGCCTACGCCGCAACGCCGCGTAGAGCGCAACCGGATCGTCTTCGAAGCCGAAGCGGTACTTCATGGTGAGATTGATCTGATAGACGTCGCCGGCAGCGACGTAGTCCTTCACCGCGGCGAAGGCCTCGGCATATTGCGGGCGTGACCACGACAGCCTCAGGTCGGAGATCTTGGCGCGGTTTCCGGCGCCGTTGGCGTCGAGCCAGACGCGGGTCTCGGCGTCGCCGAGAGGCCGCGGCTCCCCAAACAGGCCGATCCAGAACAGCGGCATGCGAAGGCCGGCCGGAAATAGCCCTCTCAGCTTCGGCTCGAGGCAATAGCCGAGCTCATAGGAGAAGAAGCCGGCGGCATGAAGCCCGCGCGCCAAGCCGGCGGAGACGGCCCGAAGAGCAGAGTCGACCTCGGAAGGAGTGGCCGCCGAGACGATCTCCACGGGCTCGGTGAAGAGCAGGCTCCGGCCGCCCGGCGTCAGACTGTCATCGAGGAGGATGTAGGGTGAAGCGGTCATCTTTTCAGGCCCAGTCGCTTAGCACCAAGCATAGCCCAAAACACGTTATGGCCGGGCTTGACTCGGCAATCCAGAGCGTCCGCACTAAGTGCCCTGGATGCCCGGCTCAAGGCCGGGCATGGCGATTGTGATTGGATTGTGTCACATCGGCCGGTCAGGCGAGGATCAGCATCTCACCCTTGCCGAGGACGGCCATGTCGCCCATGAGCCGGCGGGCTCTTCCACCGAGGTCGATGCGGCAGCCCGTGGTGCGGAGCCATCGCTCCAGCACCTGCAAATAGTCGAACTCCAGAACGCCGCAATCGCCGAAGGTGGCCAGGACGTGCTTCGGTTCCTTGGCGAAGATCAGGCTGCCGCGGCACAGTCCATAGCCCGCGTAGCGTCCGACGCCTCGCCGAAACAGAATCGTGCCGGCGATCATGCGCCCGCCGGCGTAGTCGCCCGCGTCGCCCTCGACGACAACAAGGCCGCGACGCATGCGCTCGCCGATCAGCGGTCCGGCGTTGCCGCCTATTCTGAGAAAGCCGCCCTTCATGCCCATCGTGTCGCCGACCAGGACGCCGCCTGCCCGCTCGTCCACATTCCCTTCGACGGCGATGCGCCCGCCCAACATGCTGGCGGCGGCAAGCACGCCGGTGTTGCCCGCCACGTCGATTGCACCGTTCATCATACCCGCGCCGAGATAAGCACCCGCGTCGCCCTCGACCACGATCTCGCCACCAGCGAGATCCGCGCCGATCTTGTCGCACCGATCGTCGGTGCCGACGAAGCGAAGCTTGGCCGGATCGGCGCCTTTGAATTTGAAGGCGTCGCCGACGGTGAGCTTCGCGCGCGTCGTGCCAATCTCGAGCGCGGCTATCTCCTTGGTCTTGAGCCCGGCGAGCCGCGCCGGAACGAGCGGCGACAGATCGAGCCGCTGCTCGGGCCTCTGCTTCAGCTCCAAGACGAGCGCGCTCACGCGACGATCTCCTTCAGATGGAAATGATGCGGCCCGAGATTGCCGCCGTAATTGCCAGCGGTGATGTGGGTGACTCCCTGCTGGCTGCCGCCGTCGGCGATGGCGTGGATGCCGGCGCGCATGGCTTTGGTGATGGCCTCGGCGGAGAGCCCGTCGATGACGATCTCCATGACCGCCTCGACACTCAGGGGCAGCTCGGTCTTAACGGCGGCCTTGAGGCTCGGGCAATAGGCGTCATTGGTGGAGGCGATCTGGCCCTTGTATTTCGAGCCGACCTTCGAGCCCGAGCGCACAATGCCGCCCGGGAACGGCGTGATGACGTCAGGCACCTCGGCCATCGCATTCACGGCGCGCGTACAGGCGGCGAGCACGGCCGCATGAGTCTTGCCGAGCACCAGCAGATTGCCGCCGCCGACCGCCTTCTTGGTGAGACCAGTCGTGGCCTCGCAGAGGAATTCGCCGTCCATGACCGGGATGCGCCAGAATTTCCGTCCCCCGATCACCTTCGACATCTGCCAGCCATCGCCGAAGAAACGGAGCGATGCGCCGAGCTTGAGGTTCTTCTCGCCTTCCAGCCCAGCGAAGCAGGCAGAACCGGGGCTGGTGAGAACGCACTGGCCGACGCGGTTGCGGAGCTGACGCTGGAGCTTCTCGGTGTCCATAGTGAACAGGAGCACCGACACGCCGGGACGTCCGTCGAGTGTCTCCTCCGGCGCGAGCGAGCCTTCTATTCCCGCCTCGGCGCCGCAGGCGATCACGGAGGTGGCGAAGCCCGTCATGGTCCTTGCCGCGATCTGCGCCCATTCCAGCGTGGGCGCGGTGATGATGAGCCGCGTGCCCACCATGGGAAAGGCCTCGGCGAAGGTCTCGACGATGGTGACGCCTTTGAGCTTCAGTTCAGACATGGCACGGTCGCGAAACGGTCGGCCCGGTGGGCAATATTGGCTGGAACGTCGAACCAGGATGGGTCGGCGCCGTAGTTACGTTCATAGAAGGCATTGACGCGCCGCTCAATCTGCGAGTCGAAGCCGGGGTCCACATGATAGCAGCGGCCCCAGGTCACGCGAACGACCTGGCCGTTGCGTACAACGATTTCCCCGGACTTGAACACCAGATCGGCGGACGAGAACATCGCCGTCTTGTTTTTCTGCTCGGTATAGACCGCGATATCGGCAATCGCGCCAGGGGCCAAATGGCCGCGATCGGTGAGGCCGAGCAGCCGCGCGGGTGCGCCGCGCGTAATGATGGCGAGCTCAGACAAGGTCAACTCGCGTCCGATCTCTCCGAGGTTCGACATCTGACGCGCCGCCTCGGGCAGGTCTTGTATCCAGCGGGCGCGCTCGTCTCTGTCCATGAGGAGATGGAATATTTCCGGATAGCGGACGAACAGCGCGCCGTTTGGATGGTCGGTGGAGAACAGCACGCGCCAGGGATCCTCGGCGAGAAGGAAGATCTCGAGCCCGATCGCCCATTGCATGGCGTTCACGAAGCTCTTGGCGCGGTATTTGTAGGGCACGATGCCAGTGCCGTTGCCGTCGCCCTGGCTGATCGCCCACTTCTTGGGATGGGCGGCGCGGCGACCGTCGAACTG
>JBOHJE010000113.1:0-12330 GCA_050728375.1 Methyloceanibacter sp. | reverse complement strand
CTCGCCAAGAACGTGGTCGCCGCCGGTCTCGCCGACCGCTGCACGCTTCAGGTCTCCTATGCCATCGGCGTTTCCCAGCCATTGTCGCTCTATGCCGACCTTCACGGGACCGGCAGCGTCGCCGAGGACGATCTGGAGAAGGCCCTGCGGCAGGTGATGGATTTGAGCCCACGCGGCATCAGAGAGCATCTTGGGCTGAGCCGTCCGATCTATGAGCGGACCTCGTCCTACGGCCATTTCGGGCGGCAGCCCGACAATGATGGCGGGTTCTCGTGGGAACGTCTCGACCTCGTCGAACCCATCCGCGCCGAGCTGAGCTAGCTCCCCAGGCCGCCGAAGGCTCGGCCCACTTGTCCCGGCTTCCCACCTGAAAACCCTGGTGGGTGCCCGGCCCAAGGCCAGGCATGACGACGCTAAGGGGTTGACAGCTGTGGGAGCAGGATGAGCGAAAGACTCCCCTTGAAATCCTACGGCAGGCGCAAGGGCAAGCGCCTGAGTCCGCGCAAGGAGCGGCTGCTCATGGAACTGCTACCGCGGCTGCGCCTAGATCTCGGCCGGCCTGCTCCCCGCGACTTGACCTCCCTGTTTCCGGCCCCCGTCAAGCAGGTGTGGCTGGAGATCGGCTTCGGCTCTGGCGAGCATCTCCTGGGGCAGGCCGAGGCACATCGGGACGTGGGTTTCATCGGCTGCGAGCCCTTCGTGAACGGGGTGGCGAGCCTGCTCGGCGTCATCGAGACCAAGGGCGTGGAGGCGCTCCGCCTCCACGACGGCGATGCGCGCGACGTGCTCTCCTGGCTGCCGGCAGCCTCGATTGGACGCGCCTTCGTCCTGTTCCCCGATCCATGGCCTAAGAAGCGGCAGTCCAAGCGGCGGCTCGTCGCGCCCGAGACTGTCAAGGCCCTGGCCCGCGTTATGAAGCCCGGCGGCGAGTTCAGATTCGCCAGCGACAATGGCGAGTATGCAAGCCAAGCGCTCCTCGTCATCAAGCGGAGCGGCGCGTTCCGCTGGCTCGCGGAATGCGCGGACGATTGGCGCGAGCGCCCCACAGACTGGCCGGAGACGCGCTACGCGCGGAAAGCCTTGAGTGAAGGCCGGGAGCCGATCTATCTCAGGTGGAGACGTCTCTGGAGAATATAGGGAGCTGCCCGATGCGCGTGCTGATTGTTGCGTCGATGATCCTGCTTATGCCGGCCGCGGCAGCCGCGGAGACCGACATCGCCGCCGTCTGTTATGCGGACTGTGAGGAGACCACGAACTCCAATGTGGAATTCAAAGCCCTGCCTGGCGCGGGAGGCGGACAAGGCTGACCGCAAGCTCAATCAGGATCACAAAGGACGTCGAGGCGCAATCCGCGCAGCAGGGAAGGATGGGTCAGACCTCCGACGCGCAGCTTGCCGCGCTGACGTCCTCTCAGAAGAAGTGGCTCGCCTATCGCGACGAGAACTGCGCGTTCGAGGACAGCCTCGCCTTTGGCGCCACGGCGCACGGGGGCATTTATTCGGCCTGCCTTTGCGCCCTGAGCCATGAGCGCATCAGTGATTTCGAGCGCATTCGGAAGCGCGTCCTCTGGAGGAGTAGGGGCCTGGCAGACCGACCCAAGCGTGTTTTCAATGGCCGCAAGCGCTTGAAACCCCGGAAAAAGCACGTATATTACAGCCGAACTCATGATTGGTTTTGATCAGGAGTGGGCCTTCCGCCCGCTCCTTTTTGTTAGGTCACTTGCCTCCTCGGTTTGACGAGGGGTCATGGCCCCGCAATCGATGTCGAGCCCTGCCAAGGAAGATCGCCGCTTTACCCGCGAGACGGGCCAGGAGCGGGCCGTCGCAGACCTCGCCGAGCCCGTGCTTGCTGAGCTCGGCTTCCGCCTAGTGCGGGTCAATATCTCCGGGCGGGACGGAGGCACGGTGCAGATCATGGCCGAAAGGCCGAATGGTGAGATGACGGTGGACGATTGCGCGACGATCAGCCGGAGCTTGTCTCCGGTGCTCGATGTCTACGATCCCCTGCCGGGGACCTATAATCTGGAGGTGTCCTCTCCCGGTATCGACCGTCCGCTCGTCAGGCAGAGCGACTTCGCGTTATGGGTGGGTCATGAAGCCAAGCTAGAGCTGAACGAGCCGGTGGACGGGCGCAAGCGTTTCAAGGGCGTCATCGAGGACGTCGCCAAGGACGAGGTCCGCCTCAGGATCGAGCTGGATGGAAAGGCCGAGACCGTGGTGATCTGCCTTCCCTTCTCGCTCATCGGCGAGGCGAAGCTCATCGCCGGCATGGCAAGCTTCAGGGACGATCTTTCGGGCAGGAAGCCCGTGCACTGAATTGAGCGCGGATTTTGCGCAAGAAGCGCGTCCGCGATTGAATGTAACCATTGGAGGCAGAGAGAATGGCTCAGGCAGGCGTAAGCGCCAACAGGCTGGAGCTTTTGCAGATCGCGGACGCGGTCGCGCGCGAAAAGTCGATCGACCGCCAGGTCGTCATCACGGCCATGGAAGACGCTATCCAGAAGGCCGCGAAGTCGCGCTACGGAAGCGAGAACGAGATCAAGGCCGAGGTCGACCCCAAGACCGGGGAAATTTCGCTCGCCCGTCTGCTGGAAGTGGTCGACGAGGTGACCGTGGAGGCCACGCAAATCCCGATCGACGAGGCGCGGCGCAAGAATCCCGAGGCCCAAGTGGGCGACTTCATCGCCGAGCCCCTGCCCCCGCTCGATTTCGGCCGAGTCGCGGCGCAGAACGCCAAGCAGGTCATCGTACAGAAGGTTCGCGAGGCCGAGCGCGAGCGTCAGTATGACGAGTACAAGGACCGCGTCGGCGAGATCGTCAACGGCATCGTCAAGCGAGTCGAGTACGGCAACGTGATCGTCGATCTAGGCCGGTCGGAGGCCATCGTCCGGCGCGACGAGACGCTGCCCCGCGAGAATTTCCGCTACGGCGACCGCATCCGCGCCTATGTCTACGACGTGCGCCGCGAGCAGCGCGGCCCGCAGATCTTCCTATCGCGCACGCATCCGGACTTCATGGCGAAGCTGTTCGCGCAGGAAGTGCCCGAGGTCTACGAGGGTATCGTCACCATCAAATCGGTCGCCCGCGATCCCGGCAGCCGCGCCAAGATCGCCGTGGTGTCGCGAGACAGCTCCATCGATCCCGTAGGCGCCTGCGTCGGCATGCGCGGCAGTCGCGTACAGGCAGTGGTGAACGAGCTCCAGGGAGAGAAGATCGATATCATCCAGTGGTCGCCCGACGCGGCCACCTTCATCGTCAACGCGCTGGCGCCCGCCGAGGTGGTCAAGGTCGTGCTGGATGAGGACGCCGAGCGTATCGAGGTTGTGGTGCCGGACCAGCAATTGTCGCTCGCCATCGGGCGCAAGGGTCAGAATGTGCGGCTCGCCTCCCAGCTCACCGGCTGGGACATCGACATCATGACCGAGGCCTCCGAGTCGGAGCGGCGCCAGACCGAGTTCGCCGAGCGTTCGGCCATGTTCATGGAAGCGCTCGACGTTGACGAGGTGATCGCCCAGCTGCTCGCGTCCGAGGGCTTCTCCTCGATCGAGGAAGTGGCTTTCGTCGAGCTGTCCGAGATCGCCTCGATCGAAGGCTTCGACGAAGGCACCGCCGACGAGATCCAGACCCGTGCGCGCGAGCACCTCGAGAAGCTCGAGGCCGAACTCGACGCCAAGCGCAAGGCGCTCGGCGTGGCCGACGAGCTGTCGGAGGTGCCCGGCGTCAACACGGCCATGCTCGTCACTTTTGGCGACAACAACATCAAGACCGTCGAGGACCTCGCCGACTGCGCCACGGACGATCTGGCAGGCTGGAGCGAACGCCACGAGAAAGAGACAGTCCGCCATGACGGTATTCTGGACGGCTTCGGCTTGTCCAAGCCGCAGATCGAGGAGCTGATCCTTGCCGCGCGCGTCAAGGCCGGCTGGATCGAGGAACTGGAAGTCACCGGCGAACAGGTTGAGGACGACGCAACGGCAGAGGGCGAGACCGCTGCCGCGGGCGCCGCGCCGGCAGCAAACGACGCAAACGCGTCATGAGACGAGTAGGAGATAGAGCTGTTGCGACTGGAAACGGCGGAGCAGATAGAGGCGCAGAGCAAACCGGACACGGTCCGGCGCTGTGCGCTGACGCGCGCGCACCGGTCACGCGACGAGCTCATACGCTTCGTCCAGGGACCTGATGGCACAGTCGTCCCGGACCTGAAAGAGAAGCTTCACGGCCGGGGCGTGTGGCTCACCGCCGCCCGGGATGTGGTCGAGGAAGCCGTCCGGCGCAAAGCCTTCGGCCGGGCGCTCAAGGCCGAAGTCAAAGTTCCCGAAGAGCTTCCCGGTCTCATAGACCGGCTGCTCGTCGAGTCCGCGCTCGGGTCACTCGCCATTGCCAACAAGGCGGGCGAGGTGGTTTTCGGACACGCGAAGGTCGAGGACGCCATCGCCAGAGGCCGCGTTCTCGCTCTGGTCCATGCCAAGGAAGCCGCGGAAGTTGGTTGCCGCAAGCTTGACGGCAGGGCCCGCGCGGCTGCCGGCACTCCCGTGTCGACCATCCGAACCTTCGGTGCGGACGAATTGGGTTTGGCATCAGGTAGGACAAATGTGATACATGCTGCCCTAATTCAGGGCGGAGCGACTGGAAGGTTTCTCGCTGCGGCGTCGCGTGTCGAGCGCTATCGCGAGGGCAGTGCCGCATTCAAAAGCCAGAATGGATCGGATACGGACAAAGAATGAGTGAGACCAACGAGACTGAAGGCAAGACGGCTCGCGGCGGCCGGAAAATGACGCTCAACGTGCGCCGCACGGTCGAGTCAGGCCATGTGCGCCAGAGCTTTAGCCATGGGCGAAGCAAGTCCGTTTTGGTCGAGAAGAAGAAGCGCCGCGCCATCGGCGGATCGCCCGCGCCACAGCCGCTCGAAGAGCCGAGACCAGAGCCCAAGCTGGAACCGCGCCTCGAGGTGATGCCGAAGCCCAGGGTCGAGGAGCAGCGCCGCGGCCAAGTGCTTCGCCAACTCTCCGAGGAAGAGAAGGAATTGCGGAAGCGTGCGCTCCTTGTGGCACGCCAGCGCGACGAAGACGAGCGGCTGAAGGCCGAGCAGGAGGTTACGACTCCGATCGTTCAGGATCTGCGTCCAGAGGATGCGCCGGTCGAGCTCGTTATCCCGTCGGACGAGGTCTCGCCGAAGGGCGAGATCAAGAGTCGGGACAAAGGCGACCTAAAAAGCAAGGACAAGCCGGAAGACGCCCCGCGCAAGCATCTGAAGGAAGAAGCCGACGAGAAGACGGCCCGCACGCCCGATGCGCGTCACAAGAAGAGCCCCGTCGCGCCGCGGCGCGGCGAGGAGCGGCGCGTCCGGGGCCGCCTCACCATTACCAATGCGCTCGACGAGGAGCAGCGCCAGCGGAGCCTCGCTTCGCTGAAGCGTCACCGAGAGCGCCAGAAGAAGCAGATCACGCCTCAGTCCCAGCAAAAGATTCAGCGCGAGGTGGTGATCCCCGAGGTCATCACGATCCAGGAGCTTGCCAACCGCATGGCCGAGCGCGGAGTCGACGTCATCAAGTTCCTGATGAAAGACGGCGAGATGCACAAGATCACGGACGTGATCGATTCCGATACCGCGCAACTCGTCGCCGAGGAGTTCGGCCATGTGGTGCGCCGCGTATCCGAAGCCGACGTCGAGGAAGGCTTCATCGGCGCCGAGGACCACGCCGAGGATCTACAGCCGCGCGCCCCGATCGTCACGATCATGGGGCATGTCGATCACGGCAAGACCTCGATGCTCGACGCCATCCGCACGACCAATGTCGTCAGCCAGGAGGCCGGCGGCATCACCCAGCATATCGGCGCCTATCAGGTGGAGACGCCGTCAGGGCAAAAGATCACGTTCATCGATACGCCAGGCCACGAGGCGTTCACCGCGATGCGTCAGCGAGGCGCTCAGGTGACCGACATCGTGGTGCTGGTGGTGGCCGCCGACGACGGAGTCAAGCCGCAGACGGTCGAGGCCATCAATCACGCCAAGGCTGCGGGCGTGCCGATGATCGTAGCCATCAACAAGATCGACAAACAGGGCGCCGACCCGAAGCGGGTGCGTACCGAGCTGCTCAATCATGAGATCGTGGTGGAGAGCCTCGGCGGCGACACTTTGGAGATCGAGGTCTCGGCGCTGAAAAAGATCGGGCTCGACAAGCTGCTCGACGCGATTGCGCTTCAGGCCGAAGTGCTGGAGCTCACCGCCAATCCCGACCGCCCCGCCGAGGGCGTGATTGTCGAAGCCAAGCTCGAGCGCGGCCGTGGCCCGGTCGGCACGGCTCTGATCCAGCGCGGAACGCTCAAGCTCGGGGATCTCCTGGTCGCCGGCTCGGCCTATGGCCGCGTGCGTGCGCTGATCAACGAGCTCGGCGAGCAGGTCGCGGAAGCAGGCCCTTCGGTCCCGGTCGAGGTGCTCGGCTTCGACTCGGCGCCGGAGGCGGGCGACCAGTTCGCCGTCGTGGAGAGCGAGGCGCGAGCCCGCGAGATCACGGACTATCGGATGCGCGAGCGGCGCAAGCGCCTGGCCGCGGCCGGCCAGCGCGGCAGCCTCGAGCAGATGATGAACAGCTTGAAAACCGCGGGCGTCAAGGAGTTCACGCTTCTGGTCAAGGGCGACGTGCAGGGCTCGGTCGAGGCCATCGTGGCGGCGCTCGACAAGATGGGCACCGACGAGGTGCGCGCCCGCATCGTTCATGCGGGCGTCGGCGGCATCACGGAATCCGATGTGGGGCTCGCGGCGACTTCGGGCGCGGTGGTACTCGGCTTCAACGTGCGCGCCAATGCGCAGGCGCGCGAGGCGGCCGAGCACAATGTCGTCGAGATTCGCTATTACGCGGTCATCTACGACCTCGTGGACGAGGTGAAGCAGGCCATGTCCGGACTGCTCGCACCCACGCGGCGCGAGACCTTCCTCGGCAATGCCGAGATCCTCGAAGTGTTCGCCATCTCCAAGGTCGGCAAGGTGGCCGGCTGCCGCGTCACCGAGGGCAAGGTCGAGCGCGGCGCCCATGTCCGGCTGATCCGCGACAACGTGGTGGTGCACGAAGGCAGACTCTCCTCCCTGAAGCGCTTCAAGGACGAGGTGCGCGAAGTCACCGCCGGTCAGGAATGCGGCATGGCCTTCGAGGGCTATCAGGACATGCGCCCCGGCGACGTCATCGAATGCTTCGAGGTCGAGCACGTCCAGCGCACGTTGTAATTATCGCTTGCCCTAGCCCATAGTGTCATGCCCGCGCAGGCGGGCATCCAGTAAGTGGCAACGTTCGCTATTTCCGTGCGACTCAACCAATTACTGGATTCCCGCTTTCGGGGGAATGGCGCCGAGAGGTGTGTGAGAAATAGATGATAAATTGCGACAAAGGCAAAACGGGCAAAGCGCCGTCCCAGCGTCAGCTCAAGGTGGGCGAGCTGATCCGCCATGCGCTCGCCGAAATCTTCTCGCGGGGCGATGTCGTGGATGAGGTGATCGCCCGGCACTCGCTCACCGTGCCCGAGGTGCGGATGACTCCAGATCTCAAGCTCGCGACGGCCTATGTACTGCCGCTTGGCGGCGGCGAGTCCGAGGAGGTCATCGCCCATCTCGAAAAGCACAAGCGCTTCTTGCGCGGCGAGGTGGCCAAGCGCATCAGCCTCAAGTTCATGCCGGAGCTGCGGTTCAGGACCGACACGTCCTTCGAGACATCGGCGCGTATCGACGAATTGCTCGCCTCGCCTCAGGTCGCACGCGACCTCGACGACTGAAGGCGTATTGCCGCGAGGGTAGGATGGGGCGACAGCGCAAAGGCTTGGCCATCAACGGCTGGCTCGTCCTCGACAAGCCGCAAGGAATGACCTCGACCCGGGCGGTGGGACGGGTGAAGCGGTTGTATAACGCCGCCAAAGCCGGTCATGCCGGCACGCTCGATCCCCTCGCCACCGGGATTCTGCCGATTGCGCTCGGCGAAGCAACGAAGACCGTGCCCTTCGTGTTGGACGGCAGCAAGGCCTACCGCTTCACCGTTCGCTTCGGCGCCGAGACCGACACAGATGATGCCGAAGGGAAGCTCGTCGATACGACGAACCGGCGTCCATCGAACGAGGAGATCGAGTCCGCGTTACCGCGCTTCACCGGCGAGCTGGTCCAGGTCCCTCCTCGCTTCTCGGCCCTCAAGGTGGAAGGCGCCCGGGCCTACGACCTCGCCCGCGAGCAGGAGGAGTTCGAGCTCGTGCCGCGGACGGTCGTCATCGAGCGCCTCGAGTTTGTCGAGCGCCCCGATGCCGATCTCTGCCTGCTCGAAGCCGAATGCGGCAAGGGCACCTATGTGCGGGCGCTGGCGCGCGACCTCGGCCGGGCACTCGGCTGTCTCGGCCACGTGGAGGCGCTGCGCCGCACACGCGTCGGCCTGTTCGGCGAGGCGGAGGCGATTCCCTTGGCCGACATCGAAAGTGCCGCGGAACGGCCTGACGGACATGCGGCCCTGCTCGGGCTGCTGAAGCCGGTCGAGACGGCGCTTCACGATCTTCCGGCGCTCAACCTGAGTTCCTCCGATGCGGCTAGGTTGCGTCAAGGGCAGCCTGTATTGTTGCGCGGCCGCGATGCGCCGATCGTGAACGGAACGGCCTATGCCATTTCGAGCGGAGCGCTCGTCGCGGTGGGCGAAGTCAGTCAGGGCGAGCTCAGGCCGCGGCGCATCTTCAATTTGCCGCGCTGAAGGCATCGGAGGGAGGTTTGGGGGTGATGTGAATCGTGTTCGCCGCGATGGCGGTGCTGCTCAGCGTGAGCCTTGCGGCAACGGATGAGCGCTGCAAGGTTACCGATGCCACCGGCACGCCGCTCAATGTGAGGGCAAGCCCCAACGGGAAGGTCATCGACAAGGTTGCCAATGGCAAGCTCGTGTCCAACCTGGCCTACGAGGACGACGACAACGGAAAGACCTGGGCGCAGGTGGAGGATCACCAGACCAAGAAGCTGATCGGCTGGGTGTTCAGGGAGTTCATCTCCTGCTACTAGCGTGGCCCATAAATCCCCTAAATTCCGCTGGTTTCGCCGCCGAGAATCCCTATATTTGCAGCGGTTGCGCCGGCGCCGTATGAACGGCCCGCCGCGCACCCATGACCCGACCGTGCTGGACGACATCCCGGCTCGGCCACCCGCTAACCCCCTCTAGAACAAAGGATTATCCGATGTCGATCAGCGCTGAGCGCAAGCATGAGCTTATCCAGGAATATGCTACCAAATCCGGAGATACCGGATCGCCTGAGGTTCAGGTTGCCATCCTGACCGAGCGGATAACCAATCTTACCGGTCACTTCAAAACCCATACTAAGGACAACCACTCGCGGCGCGGGCTGTTGAAGCTCGTGAGCCAGCGACGCCGGCTACTCGATTACGTGAAATCGGCCGACGAAGACCGTTACCAGAAGCTCATCAACCGGTTGGGCATCCGCCGGTGACAGCTGCCCCTGCGGGACAGCTTGCAAGCTTTGAACGGGCCGGCTCTCCCGCCACCGGGTGACGAGAGCAGCCTTATCTTTCCCCACTCATTGGGACACAACCATGTTTGATAAACACACCGTAGAAATCGAATGGGCGGGACGCCCGCTCAAACTCGAGACTGGCCGCATCGCCCGACAGGCCGACGGGGCCGTGCTCACCACTTATGGCGAAACCAGCGTTCTCGCCACCGTCGTCGCCGCCATGGAGGAAAGACCCGGCATCGACTTCTTTCCTTTGACCGTGAACTATCAGGAGAAGACCTTCGCCGCCGGTAAGATCCCGGGCGGCTTTTTCAAGCGCGAGGGCCGTCCGACCGAGAAGGAGACGCTGACCTCGCGGCTCATCGACCGCCCGATCCGTCCCCTTTTTGCCTCAGGCTTCAGAAACGAAACGCAGGTCATTGCCACAGTGCTCTCGCACGACATGGAGAACGATCCCGATATGGTGGCTATGATCGCGGCCTCGGCGGCGCTGACGCTATCCGGCGTGCCGTTCCTCGGGCCGATCGGCGCAGCCCGCGTCGGCTATATCGACGGCAAATACACGCTGAACCCGACGGTCGACGAGATGTCGGGGGCGGCGCTTGACCTCGTGGTGGCCGGCACGGCCGACGCCGTGCTGATGGTGGAGTCTGAGGCTAAGGAATTGCCGGAAGACGTCATGCTCGCCGCCGTGATGTACGGACATGAGCATTTCCAACCCGTGATCCAGGCGATCGTGAAGCTCGCCGAACGGGCCGCCAAGGAGCCGTGGGAGCTCAAGAAGGCCGAGAGCGGCGAGCTTCTCGACAAGGTCAAGGAGATGGCCGGAAGCGGGCTCCGCGAGGCCTATAGCATTGTCAAGAAGCAGGACCGCCGCGACGGCATCTCGAAGGTCAAGGAGACGGTAGTCGCCAGTCTGGTTCCCACAGACGACGACGGCACGCTCGCCGCCAAGGTTTCGAGCGCGTTCAAGGAGGCGGAGAAGGACGTGGTCCGCTCCAGCATCCTCGACACGTCGAAGCGCATCGACGGCCGGGATCTGAAGACGGTTCGACCCATCTCGTGCGAGGTGGGCATCTTGCCCCGCACGCATGGCAGCGCGCTGTTCACGCGCGGCGAGACCCAAGCCCTTGCTGTCGCCACGCTCGGCACCGGCGAGGACGAGCAATATGTCGACGCGCTCCAGGGCACCTACAAGGAAACCTTCATGCTACACTACAACTTTCCGCCCTTCTCGGTCGGCGAAGTTGGCCGCATGGGCTCGCCGGGACGCCGCGAGATCGGCCACGGAAAGCTGGCCTGGCGCGCCATCCGCCCGGTGCTGCCCAATCGCGAGCAGTTCCCCTACACAATCCGCGTGGTATCGGAGATCACGGAGTCCAACGGCTCCTCTTCAATGGCGACCGTTTGCTCCTCCTCTCTCGCCATGATGGATGCAGGCATTCCTCTCAGGCAGTCGGTGGCGGGGATCGCCATGGGTCTCATCAAGGAAGGCGACCGCTTCGCGGTGCTTTCCGACATTCTCGGCGACGAGGACCATCTCGGCGACATGGATTTCAAGGTTGCCGGCACCGCGGCGGGCATCACTTCGTTGCAGATGGACATCAAGATCACCGGCATCACCGAGGGGATCATGAAGGTCGCGCTCGACGAGGCGCGTGCCGGTCGCATGCATATCCTGTCCGAGATGAACAAGGCTATCAACACTGCTCGGCCGGAGCTCGGCGAGTATGCACCGCGCATCGAGACCATCCACATCCCCGTCGACAAGATCCGGGAAGTGATCGGCTCGGGTGGATCCGTGATCCGCGAGATCGTGGCCGAGTCCGGCGCGAAGATCGACATCTCGGACGACGGCACGGTGAAGATCGCCTCGGCCAACGCCGAGTCGATCCGGGCGGCGATCAATCGCATCAAGGGCATCGCCGCGGAGCCGGAGGTAGGCGAGATCTATCAGGGCAAGGTCGTGAAGGTGATGGAGTTCGGCGCCTTCGTGAACTTCTTCGGCCCGAAGGACGGCCTCGTGCATATCTCGCAGCTTGCCGAGGGGCGCCCCAAGGCCGTCACGGACGTGGTCAAGGAAGGCGATCAGGTCTGGGTGAAGCTGCTGGGCTTCGACGATCGCGGCAAGGTCAAGCTGTCGATGAAGGTCGTCGACCAGAAGACAGGCACTGAGCTGGAGAAGGCGGAAGCCAGCTAGGCTCCATCACTCACCAAGCAAGCGAAGGGCCGTTTCACCCGGTGAGGCGGCCCTTTTTATTTCTTGTCCTGCTTCTGGCAGCGCCAGCCGATGACGAAATATTGGCTGTTCGCCTTCTGCCATGCATCCGCTTTGTCGCCCGCCGATTTGAGGCAGGTTACAATGTCGTCCGCGACGGCGCCGGGCACCGGCATTTCTGAGCATTTGTCCGGCGTTGAGAGCATACAAATCATAACCACAAGCTGAGCCATGGCCCTTCCTCCGTTGATCCTTGCGCGATTTTACTGAGCCGCTTCCCGGGGCGCCTTCTCGACGGCGCCTCCGGCCTCCTCGGCTTGCTCGATCGACTTGAGTACGGGCAGGCTCGGCATGGCGATGGTCGAGTAGCCGCAATCAACGAAATGTATCTCGCCGGTGACGGCGCCTGACAAATCCGACAGGAGATAAAGCGCGGCGCCGCCGACCTCATCGAGGGTGGGCGAGCGGTGCATCGGCGCGTTGCGCTGCTGGAAGTGGAACAGGGTTCGAGCATCGGAGATGCCGGCGCCGGCAAGCGTGCGCATCGGCCCTGCCGACAGCGCGTTCACCCGGATGCCTTGCGGACCGAAATCCGAGGCGAGATATCTGACGCTCGCCTCGAGGGCGGCCTTG
>JBOHJE010000112.1:0-7096 GCA_050728375.1 Methyloceanibacter sp. | reverse complement strand
ATCCGCTGGTGGGCCGAAATTTTCGTCGTGCCCTGCGTCGCCTGGAACGTTGATAATCCTGAGGACGCAGCCTATCTGGCCAAGGCGGGCGCGGACTACATCGCACCATCGAGAAAGATCTGGCTGGCCGACGATGCCACAGCCGTCATCGCCGCAATCGATAATGCCATCGGCCGCATGAGGAGGGCTGCGTGAGGCTGATTTTGGCGCGGATGGCGGGGCTTGCTGCGGCATGCGCGTTCGCAGCCCTCTCGTCAGCCGCCGTCGCCAAGGAGAGCGAGTCTTACGCCGCCTATTTCGAAGGGAAATACCTGACCGCGCTGAAGCTCGCCGAGAAAGAGGCCGACGCGGGCTCCAAGGAAGCCTACACCTTGATGGGCGAGATCTACGCCGAAGGGCTCGGCGTGGCGCAGGACTATGCCAAGGCCGCCGACGCCTATGCCAAGGGCGCCGACCTCGGCGACGCCAACGCCCAGCTCTCGCTCGGCCTGATGGTCGCCAAGGGAGTCGGCGTCCCGCCAAACGAGCGCATTGCCGCCGATCTGTTCGAGCGCTCGGCCCAGGCCGGCAACGCCGCCGCCCAGTACAATCTCGCTATCGTCTATCTGCACGGCAAGGGGCGCCCCGCCAACGACGCGAAGGCCGCCGAGTGGATGCAGAAGGCGGCCGAGAACGGCAATCCGCAAGCGCAATACGATCTCGGCGCCTTCTATCAGTTCGGCCGTGGCGTCCCAATCGACAAGGAGAAGGCCGCCGAATGGACCGGAAAGTCGGCC
Organism: Methyloceanibacter sp.; assembly: GCA_050728375.1. Classification (GTDB taxonomy): domain Bacteria; phylum Pseudomonadota; class Alphaproteobacteria; order Rhizobiales; family Methyloligellaceae; genus Methyloceanibacter. Next base: position 6,320 of record JBOHJE010000112.1, on the reverse strand, counting down.
GAGGCCGGGTTGCCGGAGGCCCAGGTCGAGTATGCCGTCATGCTGTTCAAGGGCGAAGGCGTGAAGGCCGACCACGAGAAGGCGGCCAAGCTGTTTCGCCTGTCGGCCGAGCAGGGCAATCCCGTGGCCCAGAACCGTCTCGCGCGTCTCTATGCGAACGGCGCGGCTATCAAGGCCGATCCAATTCAGGCCGCCAAATGGCACCTGTTGGCGCGCGATGCGGGGGTCAGCGACTTCTCCCTCGACATCATGCTCTCGAAGCTCCCAAAGAACCAGCGGGTCGAGGCGGAGAAGGCCGCCGACGATTGGCGTTTCGGGCGCCTGACCGACTAGACCTCGCTTCGGCGACGCGGACGCGCCGCCCTTGACAGCGGCGGAGCCCCACGTCTTAAAGGCTCCCGACCCACTCTCACCAAGGCCATTCATGAAAATCAACGGCAACGAGATCCGGCCAGGCAACGTCATTCAGCACAAGGGCGCCCTTTGGGTTGCCGTGAAGGCGCAAGCCGTTAAACCCGGCAAGGGACCGGCCTATGCCCAGGTCGAGCTCAAGAATGCGATCGACGGCACGAAGCTCAACGAACGCTTCCGCGCGTCGGAGACGGTCGAGCGCGTCCGGCTTGAGCAGAAGGACTACCAATTCCTCTACGCCGAGGGGGACATGCTCACCTTCATGGATACGGGCACTTACGACCAGATCCAGATTCCCCGGGACTTCCTCGAGGATCGCGCCGTCTTCCTCCAGGACGGCATGACCGTCAGCGTCGAGAGCTATGAGGGCAAGCCGATCGGGATCAGCCTTCCCGGCCAGGTCACCCTCGAGGTGGTCGAGGCCGATCCTGTCGTGAAGGGGCAGACCGCGGCCTCCTCCTACAAACCCGCCATGCTCGAGAACGGCGTCCGGATCCTGGTGCCGCCTTTCATCGGAACGGGCGAGCGTGTGGTGGTCGACACCAATGAGCTTACCTACGTGAAGCGCGCCGAGTAGCGCGACGGCCGACAAGAGACGGCTCTTTAGGTTCTAGCATTGCCTCGTGCCCACCTAGTCGTCCACGTTCGGCTTGTCATGCCCACGAAAGCGGGCATCCAGTAATCACCCCGGCTGGCTGGTCGCGATAACAGAGGTTACTGGATTGGCCCGATCAAGCCGGGCAATGACAATTGAAAGAGACGAATGTAATGCCAGCATCAGCGCTCATGAACGTAATGCTCGCAGCCGCCCGCAAGGCCGGCCGCAGCCTCGCTCGCGACTTCGGCGAGGTCGAGCAATTGCAGGTCTCGATCAAGGGCCCCTCCAATTTCGTGAGCGCCGCGGATCATCGCGCCGAGGAAATCCTCCACGCCGAACTCACCCGCGCGCGGCCCGGCTACGGCCTCCTCATGGAAGAGCGTGGCGAGGTCGAGGGCGCCGACGGGACGCATCGCTGGATCGTCGACCCACTCGACGGCACGACGAACTTTCTACACGGCATTCCGATTTTCGCCATCTCGATCGCGTTGGAGCGGGAAGGCGATCTCGTTGCCGGGCTCATCTACAATCCGGTCAGTCACGAAACCTTCACCGCGGAAAAGGGCAAGGGCGCCTTTCTCAATGACCGGCGCATCAGGGTTGCGGCGCGGACGGAGCTCCCGGCTTGCGTCATCGGTACGGGCATCCCGCATAGCGGACGGCCCGACCACGAACGCTTCCTTGCGGAGCTGCGCGCCGTGATGGCCGCATCCGCCGGCGTCAGACGCATGGGAGCTGCCGCCCTCGATCTTGCCTGGACGGCTGCCGGAAAGCTTGACGGCTTCTGGGAACGGAACTTGCGTTCATGGGACATCGCAGCCGGCATCGTCGTTCTGCGTGAGGCCGGCGCCTACGCCACCGACGAAAATGGCCACGAGCGGATGCTGGAGACCGGCGGGGTCGTCGCCGGCAACGAGACGATCCACGCCAAGCTGTTGAAACTTCTGAAAGCTGCTGGCCCCGAAACCTCCGCCGCACCGCGGGGCGAAAAGGCAATGCCCACGGGATAGGCCGGGCGCGCAGCGCGCCTGTGCATCGCCATTATCTCGGTGCGAATCGGGAAAGGGGCGCAATCGATGATTAATCGTCCGCCCTGAGGTTGCGGTTTTGCCTGTCAAACTATTCGGCTAATCTCGACGCAAACATCGATTCAACGCCGCGGCATCAGATGGCAGCAAAGACATACAAGGTGAAGCTCACGCGACCGCAGGTCTTTCTGTGGCGAATGAGTCTGTTCCTAGTCCTGGCGGTGTTGCTCGCGGTCATCCTTGACGGCCAGACGGGCCAGCTTCGGGCTAGCTTCATGGCTAACCCGGGCCTCAACGGGTTGATTATCGGCGTTCTCATCGTCGGCATCGTCTACGCCTTCCGCCAGGTGCTCCGGCTCTATCCGGAGATCAACTGGGTGAACAATTTCCGGGTGTCCGAGCCCGGCATTGCCGTGGAGAAGCAGCCCGTGCTGCTCGCGCCGATGGCGACGATGCTGCGCGACCGGACCGGGCATCTGTCGCTCGCCACCGGCTCCTCGCGCTCGCTGCTCGATTCGGTTGCCTCGCGCCTCGACGAGCAACGCGAGACCACGAGATATCTCGTCGGGCTCCTTGTCTTTCTCGGCCTGCTCGGCACCTTCTGGGGATTGCTGCAAACTGTGAGCTCGGTCGGAGGCACGATCGGCGCGCTCGACACGAGCGGCGGCGAGAACGTGATGCTGTTCGATCAACTGAAGGAAGGTCTTGCCGGTCCACTCAAGGGCATGGGCACGGCTTTCTCTAGCTCCATGTTCGGCCTGGCAGGCTCGCTGATCCTCGGCTTTCTCGATCTTCAGGCGGGGCACGCCCAGGGCCGCTTCTACAACGAGCTGGAGGACTGGCTTTCCGGCATCACCGCGTTGGAGTCGGCCGACGAAGGCACCAGCGCGATGCCGCCGCAACTCCGCTTCGCGCTGCTCGACATGCAGCGCTCGCTTTCGGATTTGAGCGAGAAGGTTGAGCTCAGAATGCTGAACGACAACACGGGCGACCAGGTGAAGGATCTTGCCCAGGGCGTGGACAAGCTGATCCGTCAGATGCGCGCCGAGCAGAAGGTCGTGCGCGAATGGGCTGACGAGCAGGCACAGCAACAGCACGAGCTTACGGCCGTGCTCCGCCAGATCACCGATAAGACCAAGGTGCCCGCGCGCGAGGAGCGCGGCTGACCATGGCCATGGCTCGCGCCCGCCGCGGACGTTACGCCCCCAATTACTGGCCGGGCTTCGTCGACATGCTCTCCACCCTACTGCTGGTGGTGATCTTCCTCATGTCCCTGTTCATGGTGACGAACTACATCATCACCCAGGCCGCGAGCGGCAAGGACACCATGCTGTCCCGCCTCAACCGGCAGCTCTCCGAGCTTACCGAGCTGCTTGCGCTCGAGCGCTCGCAGAAGGAGTCCGCCGAGGACAGTCTTGCCGCGCTCCAGGCGACGCTGCTCGACAAGACCGACGAGAACGAACGCCTCACCGGTCTTCTTGGCGAGGCCGGTGGCCAGGCGAAAGGTGCCGAAGGCCGGGCCCAGGCGCTGGGCACCAAGCTCGACGAGCAAAGCAAAATTACCGACGACGCGCTGGCGAAGGTCGAGTTGCTGAACCAACAACTCGCGGCGCTGCGCCTCCAGCTCGCGGCCCTTCAGGAGGCTCTCGATGCCTCCGAGGCCAAGGACAAGGAGAGCCAGGCGCGGATCGCCGATCTTGGCCAGCGGCTCAACGTGGCGCTGGCGAAGAAGGTTAAGGAGCTGGCACTTTACCGCTCGGATTTCTTCGGCAAGCTTAGAGCGGCGCTCGGCGACCGGCAGGATTTCCGAATCGTGGGCGACCGCTTCATCTTCCCCTCCGATGTGCTGTTCGACCCGGGCTCGGCGGCGCTCAAGCCCGAGGCGTTGCCGCAGATCGACAAGCTCGCCGCGGCGCTGAAGGAGATCGAGGGCAAGATCCCGCCCGACATCGCCTGGGTGATGCGGGTCGACGGCCATACCGACATCAATCCGATCGCCACCCCCGAATTCCCGTCGAATTGGGAATTGTCGAGCGCGCGCTCGATCTCGGTATTGCGCTATCTGATGCAGCAGGGGATCTCGCCTGAGCATCTCGTGGCCGCGGGCTTCGGCGAGTTCCAGCCCATCGACTCCGGAGCGAGTGACGAGGCTTTGCGCAGGAACCGCCGCATCGAGTTGAAGCTGACGGAGCGGTAGGCTTGCAGCGTACCACTCGGTACCGGTTCGCCCTGGATCGCCGGGTCAAGCCCGGCAATGATGTAATTTCGTTACTCGGCGGCGTTGGGGGCGAACTGTAGCTCGGCGAGTCGGGCATAGACGCCGCCTCTGCGGATCAGGCTCTGATGCGTCCCCTCCTCCACCAGGCGCCCATGGTCGAGGACCAGGATGCGGTCGGCCCGCATGACGGTCGCTAGCCTATGCGCGATGACCAGCGTGGTCCGGCCCTCCATCACCTTATCGAGTGCGCGTTGCACCAGCGTCTCGCTGTTCGCATCGAGCGCGCTCGTCGCCTCGTCGAGCAGCAGGATCGGCGCATTGCGCAGTACCGCGCGGGCGATGGCGAGACGCTGCCGCTGCCCGGCCGACAGCGTCACGCCTCCCTCTCCGAGCATCGTGTCGTAGCCTTGCGGCAGGGCGGCAATGAAATCGTGGGCGAAGGCGGCCTTCGCCGCGGCGACAATCTCCACCTGGCTCGCCCCCTCCGCGCCATAGGCGATGTTGGCGGCGACGCTGTCGGCGAACAGAGCTGTCTCCTGCGGCACGATGGCGAAGCGTGAGCGAAGCGCGTTGAGGTCCGCCTCGTTCACGGCGACGCCGTCGACCTCGACCTTGCCGCTATCCACGTCGTAGAAGCGAAGCAGCAGGGCAAAGATCGTGGTCTTGCCTGCGCCGGACGGTCCGACCAGCGCCACCCGCTCTCCTGGCATCACCTGAAAGTCGATGTCACTGAGAGCGCTTCGGCCGGGCCTGAGCGGATAGGTGAAGGAGACCTCGCGGAAGGCGACCTCGCCGCGCGGCGGCGCGGGCAGCGCCTTGGGATTGGCGGGCGACCTGATTGCGGACTGCATCTGCAAGAGTTCGGCGAGCCGCTCGGCAGCGCCGGCCGCCTGAGACACCTCGCCCCAGACGTCGCTCAACCCTCCCACGCTCGCGGCCGCGACCACGGCGTAGAGAACGAACTGACCGAGCCTGCCTCCGGTCATTGCGCCGGACAGGACATCCTGGGCGCCGTACCACAGCACGCCCACGACGCAGGCAAAGACGAGGAAGATGGCGATGGCGGTCAACCCGGCGCGCGCTTGCGCGCGCGTATTAGCTGCTTGGAAGGACTTCTCCACGGCGGCGGCGAAGCGCGACGCGGTCGCCTTCTCATGGGTGAATGCCTGGAGCACTCTCACCTGCCCGAGGCTCTCGCTCGCATAGGCCGAGGCATGGGCGAGCGTGTCCTGCGCCTCGCGCGACCGCGCCCTGACGGACCGCCCAAACGCGACCAGAGGCAGCACGATGACGGGGATGGCGATGAGCACGGCAAGCGACAGCTTGGGGCTCGTCACCACCATCATGACGGTCGCCCCGGCGAGCAGCAGCACATTTCGGATGGCTTGCGAGACGGCCGTGCTGGCCACCGCCTTGACCTGAGTGGTGTCAGCTGTGAGCCGCGACATCACCTCGCCCGAGTGCGACACCTCGTAGAAAGCGGGGCTGAGACCGGTCAGATGCTTGAACACGTCGCGGCGAATGTCTGCGACGACTCTTTCGCCCAGCCAATTCACGCAATAGAACCGCGCTGCGCTGGCGACGGCGAGAATCAGACCCACGCCGACAAGGGTGATGAAATATTTGTCGATGAGGTCGGGATCGATGCCGGAGAATCCGAGATCGATCATGCGCCTTACGGCGAGCGGCACCGCGAGCGTCGCGGCGGCCGAGACGAGAAGCGCCAGCAGGCCGCTGGCCACCATCGCCTTGTAGCGAAGCACATAGGGGGCGATCCCGAGCAACGGCCGAAGCGAGGGTCGCCAGCCGGCCTCCTCGCTTGAGCGAACGGAAGGCTCGCCCTGCCGGTCCTTGCCGTTCGGCTTGGGTGTCAGAAGTTGCACAAGAATGCCCAGCTGCTCTTACGTTGGAGCGACTTTAAGGGCCTAAGCGGCGGACGCAAAGCGTTTGCTGCCGCGCCTTTCCGGCGCAGTCTTGTGCCCTTGCGCAAGTTCCGTTATAGGCTGGCCGCTAAGAAACTCCCGGATTTGCAAGGCTGGAGCCATGAAGAAAGACATTCACCCGG
>JBOHJE010000111.1:0-23988 GCA_050728375.1 Methyloceanibacter sp. | reverse complement strand
CACCCGGACTATCACCGCATTAAGGTGGTGATGACCGACGGCACCGAGTTCGTCACCTATTCGACCTATGGCGCGGAAGGCGACGCGCTCAAGCTCGACATCGATCCCAAGACGCACCCGGCCTGGACGGGCGGCGGCCAGCACCTGATCGACCGCGGCGGCCGGCTAACGCGCTTCAAGCGGAAATACGAAGGCTTCCTGAAATAGCCTGACTACTCGGCTTCGGTGCCGAAGGCCTGACGCAGACGCGACATCTGCGTCCTGAACGGATGATCCGTGCAGGGCGCGGGCACCGCCTGGTTCGCGTCGAGCATCTGGTCCAGACGGATCACGCGCTCCTGGAGCTTGACGCTTTCTTCGATCAGCTCGCGCAGGCGTTGCGGGAGGGCACTTAGATTGCGGTTCGGTTGATCCGTGCCCCTGACCGGAAGTTTAATTTTGCGCTGCTCCTCGATCGCCTGCTCGGGCGTCAATTCGCCCTCACTCACAGCGCGGCGGATCAGGAGCCATGAGGCAAGCTGCATGAGCCGGGTCGTCAGCCGCATGCTCTCGGTCGCATAAGCCAGCGAATGTGGCGGGCGGAGCTTGCGCGCCTCTTTGCGGCCGTCGCCGTCAAGATACGTGGCCGCGGCCTCGACCAGAGCCATCCCTTCGCGGAATACCGTCTTGAATTGATCCGAGCGCGCGAATTTCGCGCCGAAGGAGACGGTTACCCCGTCATGTTCTCCACTTTTAGACGTCCCCGCCATTGCCCCACTCCCGTCGCGCCCTGAGCCGGCGGCATAGTATGCCACGAGGAAGGCGCGTCGTCGCCTTCTACCGCCAAAGGTTAAACGCGCCAATTCCGGCAAAAAAAGAGCCGCCATGCGGCGGCTCAGGAAGTTAACAGGGAGGCGTCAAACAGAGTGGACAGGCCACTCAGATCCAGAGGACTGGATAACGTAAAGCCTAGCGCTAAGCTCCTAACAACGAGTTAACGCTAAGCGCCGATTTACCTAAAGGAACCGTATGCGCGACTTTTTTCAGCGCTTGAACACGGCCTCCGCGGAACTCTTCGAGGATTGCTTCGCGGCCAGCGTTTGCTCCACGCGCGCGATCTCGGCTTTGAGCGTGTCGATCAGCGCCGCGAGCTCGCCGACCGAGTGCTTGCTCAGGTCCTGGCCGAGCTCGTGGCTCTTCGGCTCTTTCGGTTCGAGATCGTTGAGGTCCATGAGGCGCACTCTAGCATCGTTTGGTTGTTCAACTCACCATTCACGTCATCGCCGGCCTCGACGCGGCGATCCAGAGTCGCTAGCTGTGGAGCCGGTTACCCTGGATGCCCGGTCAAGCCCGGGCATGACGTGCTTTGAGTTTGTCGAAGAGGGAAAGAATGCTGCCTGAAAGCATGACGGTCATCGAGGCGCGGGAAAGCGGCGGCCCCGAGGTGCTGCTTTCGGCCGAGCGCCCCGTGCCCAGGACAGGCCCCGGCGACGTGCTGATCGCCGTCGAGGCCGCAGGCATCAACCAGCCGGACGTGCTTCAGCGGCAGGGACTCTATCCGCCGCCGAAGGGCGCCTCCGACCTGCTCGGCCTCGAAGTGGCGGGTCCGGTAATCGCGGTGGGCGACGAGGTCACGCGCTTCAAGCGCGACGATTTCGTCTGCGCGCTCGTCAATGGCGGAGGCTATGCGGAGTTCGCCGTTGCGCCGGAGGCCACGACGCTCCGCGCGCCAGACGGCCTGACCGCGGTCCAGGCCGCGGCCCTGCCGGAGACGATCTTCACCGTCTGGCACAATGTGTTCGAGCGCGGTGGCTTGAAGGAAGGCGAGTGGCTTCTGGTCCATGGCGGTGCGAGCGGCATCGGCACGACCGCCATTCAGCTCGCCACCGCGCTCGGCGCTAAGGTGATCGCCACGTCCGGCAGCGCCGAGAAGGCGAAGGCTTGCGAGGCGCTCGGCGCGGTTTGCGCGATCGATTACCGCGAACAGGATTTCGTCGAGGCCGTGCGTGAAGCGACCGGCGGCCACGGGGCCGACGTGATCCTCGACATGGTCGGCGGCGACTATATCGAGCGCAATTTGAAGGCGGCGGCTCTGGAAGGCCGCGTCGTGCAGATCGCCTTCCTCAAAGGCTCGAAGGTCAAGCTGGATCTGATGCGGCTGATGATGCGGCGGCTGACGCTGACCGGCTCGACGCTCCGCGCCCAGACGCCGGAGGCCAAAGCCCGAATGGCGCTGGCGATCGAGGACACAGTCTGGCCTCTGATTGAGGCGGGCAAGATAAAGCCGGTGATCGACTCGACCTTCAGGCTCACCGACGCCGCCGAGGGCCACCGGCGGATCGACGATCCAGCCCATATCGGCAAAATCGTGCTTACGGCCTGATCTCCCTGCCCGCGTCATTTGCCAGCCTTGAGCCCTGCAATCGCGGGGCCGCTTGTTCTCGCGCCTGTTGGCCTGGATGCCCGGGCATGACACCGAAATTTTGGGAAGCGATTGCCTAGGGAAGCGGCACACCCTATATAGAGGCCAATTCCCCTTCATGTGATTTCGGATTGGCTCTTTCGCCGGAGGGGGCGAAAGACATTCGCTATCCTCTTGAGGTTTGATGACACAAATGGACCGTACCCCCCTGATGCCTAAGGCGACCGCCGTGTGGCTGGTCGACAACACCTCGCTGACCTTCGACCAAATCGCCCAGTTCTGTGGGCTGCACGTGCTCGAGGTGAAGGGCATCGCCGATGGCGACGTGGCACACGGCATCAAAGGCATGGACCCGATCTCATCCGGCCAGCTCTCCCGCGAGGAGATCGCTCTGGCCGAGAAGAACTCCAGCCACATGCTGAAGCTGTCCGAACCCAAGGTCGAGGTGCCAGAGGTGAAGACCAAGCGCGGCCCGCGCTACACGCCGGTGTCGCGCCGCCAGGACCGGCCGAACGCCATCCTCTGGCTCCTTCGCAATCATCCCGAGCTCAAGGATTCGCAGATCATGCGGCTCGTTGGCACGACCAAGCCAACCATCATCGCCATCCGCGAGCGCACCCATTGGAACTCGCCGAGCCTCCAGGCACAAGACCCGGTGACGCTCGGGCTCTGCTCGCAGATTGACCTCGACGCCGAGGTCAAGAAGGCAGCGGAGCGGCTCGCGCGCGAGCGCAAAGAGTCGGGCGTGGCCGAACCTGCCAAGGCCGGCACGCTTCTGCCGACCGAGGAGACGACCGCCGAGCACTCGTCGGAGCCGGAGGCCGAAGCCCCCATGGCGACCTCCCTCGCCAAGGAGGCGCGCGATGCCATGGCGGCGCCTGACGAGGAAGAGGAGCAGCCCGACGCCGAGTCCATCTTCGCCAAGCTCAAGGGCCTCAAGCGCGATAACGCCACCTCGGACTAGTCCGCCGGTTGCACCCTGCCGTCATTCCGACGAAAGGCGAGATTCAGCGTGAAGAGGGGGCCTCTGGATATTGGCTTGCGCCGATATGACCACCCCCACCGCTGATTCTGGCTTCACGCTTCTTGCCGATGGGCTCTGCCCTTCGCTAGGGTGCGACAAGGAAACGCGCCCAAAGGCAAGGGTATGGCCAACCCTTACAATACCGGCCTCGACAAGAACCCGGCCAATTACCAGCCGCTGACCCCGCTCGTCTTCCTCGAGCGCGCGGCGAGCGTGCATCCGGACCATACCGCCATCATCCACGGCGGCGAGCCGATCTCCTATCGCAACTTCTACGCCCGCAGCCGCCAATTCGCCTCCGCTCTCGCCTCGCGCGGCATTGGCCTCGGCGACACGGTTTCCGTAATGCTCGCCAACACGCCTGCCATGCTCGAGGCCCATTACGGCGTGCCCATGACGGGTGCGGTGCTTCACTCGATAAACACGCGTCTCGATGCCTCGGCCATCGCCTTCATGCTCGACCACGCCGGGACGAATGTTCTGATCGGCGATACCGAGTTCGGTTCAGTCGTGAAAGAGGCGCTCGGCCAATCTTCGGTGAAGCCGCTGCTCATCGATTACCGGGATACCTATTGCGGGGTCGACGGCGAGCGGCTCGGCAATCTCGACTATGAGGATTTTCTCGCCGAGGGCGACCCCGACTTTGCCTGGCCGATGCCGTCCGACGAATGGAACGCGATCTCGCTCAACTATACAAGCGGCACGACCGGCAATCCAAAGGGGGTCGTCTACCACCATCGCGGCGCGGCGCTCATGTGCTATGCGAACGCGCTCGCCACAGGCATGGGCCAGCACCCGGTCTATCTGTGGACGCTGCCGATGTTTCACTGCAACGGCTGGTGCTTCCCCTGGTCCATCAGCCTGCTTTCAGGCACGCATGTCTGCCTGAGATCCGTCCGGGCCAAGCGCATGTACGACGCCATCGCCGACCATCAGGTCACCCATCTCTCCGGCGCGCCATTCGTGATGTCGGCGTTGCTGAACGCTAGCGAGGACGAGAGGCGTCCGTTCCACCACCGCGTCTCTTTCAATCATGCCGCAGCGCCGCCGCCTGCCGCCGTGCTCGCCAAGATGGACGAGGCGGGCTTTGAGCTCACGCATCTCTACGGGCTGACCGAGACCTACGGCCCCGCCACGCTGAACGAATGGCACGCGGCATGGGACGAGCTTCCCGCCGAAGATCGCCTCGCCAAGCGCATCCGCCAAGGCGTGCGCTATCACGCGCTCGAAAACCTGACCGTGATGGACCCGGAGACCATGGACAAGACCCCGGCCGACGGCGAGACGCTCGGCGAGGTCATGTTCCGCGGCAATATCGTGATGAAGGGCTACCTCAACAACGCCAAGGCGACCGCCGAAGTTTTCGCCGGCAGCTGGTTCCATTCCGGCGATCTCGGGGTGATGCACCCCGACGGCTACATCCAGCTCAAGGACCGCTCGAAGGACATCATCATCTCGGGCGGCGAGAACATCTCATCGATCGAGGTCGAGGACGTCATCTATCGACACCCCGACGTGGTCGCCGCGGCGGTCGTGGCCAAGGCCGACCCCAAATGGGGCGAGACGCCTTGCGCCTTCGTCGAGACGCGCCCCGGCGCTTCGGTCACCGCCGAGGAGATCATCGCCTGGTGCAAGGGGAAGCTCGCGCGCTTCAAATGCCCGCGCTACGTCGTGTTCGTCGAGTTGCCCAAGACCTCGACCGGCAAGATCCAGAAGTTCAAGCTCCGCGAGTTGGCGAAGGCGGTGTGAGGCCGGCGATATGAGCCTTAACGGCCTTTGCCGCCTCTGCCACCACCACCGCGACCGCCGCCATGCTTGCCGCCACCTCCGCCGCCACGGCTCGCATACCTCGGACCTCCACCGCCGCCGCGGCTGATATGCTTGCCTCCGCCTTTGCCGCCCCGGTAGGCGTGCCTGCCGCCTCCGCCGCCGTAGTGCTTGACCGACTTGCCGCCCCGGTAGGCTTGCCTGCCGCCTCCGCCGCCGTAGTGCTTGACCGACTTGCCGCCCTTGCCCCGGTAATATTTGTGGCTCTTACCGCCGTGGCCGTAGTGCTTGTAGTGCTTGTAATGTTTGTAGTGATGGTCGTCGTCATACCGGTAGTGACGGTGCCGGTAGGTCGGACCCCACGAAAAGCTCGGGCCGCCATAGCTGTAATAGGCCGAGCCGTACGGCACGCAGCGGCCGTAATAGAGAAACCAGCCGGGTCCGCAGTAATAGTCAATGTCGACCACGTCGGTGGGCGTCTCCGGCTTGGCGAGGGCAGCGGTGCCGGCGGTCACGGCCGAGGCCGGCGCTGCGCCGGCGAACAGGCCAAGTGCGACAAGCAGCGGGACCGCAAAACGAAAGGACAATTTCACGAGAGCATCCTCCTGCTCGAGTAAGTGATCTTGCCCTCGCATATGGGGATCGGCGCGCCGGCTTCCTATCGCCGGAGAGGCTCGAACGTGCCGCTGCCCGTGCTAAAATCGGGCTCGGCCCATCACAGCTTCGTGAGCGCGCATGTTCTGGAGGTCCCCATGCCCCTTCTTCGCTTCGATCTGATCGAGGGCCGCACTGATGCAGAGCTCAAGGCGCTACTCGATGCGGCGCACCGCGCCATGCTTCAAGTCTTCCAGGTTCCCGACCGCGACCGCTACCAAGTCGTGCATGAGCACAAGCCGTCGCGGATGATAGCCGAGGACACGGGCCTCGGCATCGCGCGAAGCGACAAGCTCGTGCTCCTTCAGGTCACCTCGCGGCCGCGGACCAAGAAGCAGAAGGAGGACTTCTACCGACTGCTCTGCGCGGAACTGGAAAAGACCTGCGGCATCTCCCCGTCCGACGTGATGGTGTCCATGGTCGAGAACAGCGACGAGGATTGGTCGTTCGGCCTGGGCCAGGCGCAATTCCTGACCGGCGAGCTTTGATGGCCGAGCCTATTGCGCGGGCGCGGGACTTCGCGCCAATCTGAGCACGGCCATGGGGGAAGCAGCCATACCACTCGAACAGCAGTTCAGCGAGATCGCGAGCTATATCGCGCTCGTCATCGAGGCCGGCGCGGTGCTGGTCGTGAGCTTCGGCGCCCTCCAGTCGATCGCGGGCGTGGCCGGCGCAATTTTCAGCCGCACCGCCGACGAGATGGCCGGCCGGAAAATCTGGTTGAAATTTGCGACCTGGATCCTTCTCGCCCTGGAATTCGCTCTCGCCGCGGATCTCGTGCGCACGGCGGTGGCGCCAACCTGGCAGGACATCGCCAAGCTTGCCGTCATCGCCACGATCCGCACCATGCTCAATTACTTCCTGGCCAAGGATATCGCCGCCTTCGACGCGGCGCGGCAATCTGGTGCAAATCCGCCCTCCCCGTGAGAAATGGCGCTTTCCGGGGCCTTCGCCCGCCCCTATTCATTGGACCCCTGCCCCGGAATATGTTTGAGTGGGTCAAATACCATGGCGCAGCGCAATAAGAAGGGCACGGCCCTGCGTCATCCGGATTTCGACGGGGTATTGGGGGCGCAAAACCAAGCCGGTCGCGCCAGTCAAGAGCGACGCCATGCGCGGGCGTTTGTATCCGCCTCTCCAAGCATGAGCTCGCTTCGTCTTGGGATTGAGGGATGCTTAAGCGCACGCAGACGACCAAACGGCGGTTCCAGCTTTTCCTGATTAAGCCGTCGCATTACGACGACGACGGCTATGTCGTGCAGTGGCTGCGTTCGACCATGCCCTCGAACTCGCTGGCCGCCGTCTTCAGCCTCGCCAACGGGGCTGCTGCGCGGAACCTGCTTGGCCCCGACCTTCCCATCGACGTCCATGCCGTGGACGAAACCAACATTCGCGTACGTACGCGGGACATCATCCGCTGCATCAAGAAGAACGGCGGCATGGGTCTTGTCTGCATCATCGGCGCCCAGTCGAACGAATTTCCACGGGCCGTCGACATCGCGCGCCCGTTGCGCGAAGCGGGCATTCAGGTGTTGGTCGGCGGCTTCCACGTCTCCGGCTGCCTCGCCATGCTGAAAGAGGTACCCGCCGACATCAAGGCCGCGCAGGATCTCGGCATTTGCATCTATTCGGGCGAAGCCGAGGAGGGCCTCGACGAGGTCATCATCGACGCGGCGCGCGGCGAGCTGAAGTCCCTCTACGATCACATGAAGCACCTGCCGGATATCGGCCAGATCGCTTCGCCGCCCTTCCTCCCCGTCGACTTCGTGAGACGCACGATCGGCAACGTCACGAGCTTCGATGCCGGGCGCGGCTGCCCGTTCCAATGCTCGTTCTGCACCATCATCAATGTGCAGGGACGGAAGTCGCGCTATCGCTCGCCGGATTCAGTCGAGCACATCATCCGCATGAACTACGAGCAAGGCGTCAACCGCTTCTTCATCACAGACGACAATTTCGCCCGCAACAAGGATTGGGAAGCGATCTACGACCGCATCATCAAGCTGCGCGAGGAAGACGGCCTCGACGTCCGCTTCATGATCCAGGTCGATACGCTCTGCCACAAGATCGAAGGCTTCATCGACAAGTCGCGCCGCGCCGGCGTGACTCGCGTGTTCATCGGGCTAGAGAACATCAACCCGACCAACCTGATCGCTGCCAAGAAGCGGCAGAACAAGATCACCGAGTACCGGAAAATGCTGCTCGAGTGGAAGCGGGTCGGCATCATCACCTATGCCGGCTACATTCTCGGCTTCCCGGGCGACACACCGGAGTCCATCCGGCACGATCTGGAGATCATCAAACGCGAGCTCCCGCTCGACATGCTGGAGTTCTTCGTGCTGACGCCGTTGCCAGGATCGGAAGACCACAAGATTCTTTACGAGAAGGGGGTCTGGATGGACCCCGACATGAACAAATACGACGTGGAGCACGTGGTCACCGCGCACGCGAAGATGTCGAAAGAGGAATGGGAAGGCGCCTATCTCTCTGCCTGGGGCATCTACTATACCGACGACCACCTCGAGACGATCGTGCGCCGGGCCTATGCCAGCGGCATCAACATCCGCTCGCTGATGCCCGTGCTGTTCTGGTTCTCCAGCGCCATCATGATCGAGAACATGCATCCTCTCCAGTGGGGCATTTTCAGACTCAAATACCGGACCGACCGGCGATCGAGCCTCCCCCTCGAGAACCCGATCATTTTCTATAGCCGCTACGCCGCCGACATTGCGCGCAAGGTCTTCGTCATCACCAAGCGGTGGCGGCATCTCAAGTCCATCGTGCGCCGGGTTGAGGCCGACCCCGTCGCCAAGCTCTACAGAGACGAGGCGCTAACGCCGGTGGAGGAGGAAGATTCGGAGCATATGGAGCTCTACACGCAGAACGAGGCTGCCCGCGTGGCGGTCGAGCGCGAGCTTCGTGTCGCTGGCGCCAAGCAAAAGGGCAAAGGCTCAGGCCAGCCATCCCTAACTGTCGCGACCAATGGGCGTGGCGCCAACGGCCATGCCGAGCACGACCATGCCCACACAGGCACTCGTCCGCCGGCCGCCCCACCACCTTGAGAGTGGAACGGTGTTCCTAAGATTAGCCGCAGTCGCAAATTACTGGCCGCTGAAGGCCCGGTGCATGAGTCCAGCCAGTCCGCCCCGGCCCTTGAACATGCCCCTACGTCCCTCGCTCGGTGTGGGCGCAGAAATGTCGGGCCGCTCGAAATCCGCCGCGGCGTTGCGATAAGGCCTCAATCCTGCGGGCTCCGGTTCGGTGGAGGCCATCACGACCTTGGCCGCAACATCACCCTGCTGCATCCAGCCCTGGGCGCCGCTCTCAACGTCGACGATGTCGACGAAGCCTTGCTGCTCGCTGGCCACGCGGACTTGCCGGCCAGCGGGGAAGCCATAGAGCATCGGAGCCGACTCGGACGGTCCGGCACGCACGACGCTCGGCCGCGCCGCGACCTGGAGCTCGCCGGCCGCATTCGCATTGATCTCGCCGGGTGACTCGTTGGTCGCTGAGCTCTGTGGCGCGTCCGACGTGCTGGCGAGTTGCAACGGTGGTGGCGACGTCTTGGGCGCCCGGGTTGGGGGCGGAGGCGTGCTCGTGATGCGCGGCGTGCGCTCTACCGAAGGCTCCTGTTTCGGGACCGCGTTACCGGCCGGTGCGAGAGCGAGCTGCACCGTCGGTCCGTCAGGCGTGGCGACGGCATTTGACTGAGGACCGTAATCGCCAAGCGACAGGGTAAGGCTGCCCGCCGCCAAGCATGAGCCGGTTACGCATAAGGCGGTTAAGAGCCTAAACATGACTGTTCTCCCTTCGTTTGAGAGAATGCGGTACGGGCACCAATGTTCCGGCTTGTCGGATTAGGGTCTCAACAGACAGTCGCGGCGATCCGACGCGGCGAGCCGTCAGCCTTGCAGGAATGGGGAAAAGGGGCCGAGCGGCTGGCGAGTTTAGAAACCGCCAAGCGCCCGGCCGATCATGTCGGCGAAGCCGTTGGCGTTCCGCCCGAAGAAGCCGCGGCGCTCGCGCGGATCGTCGTAAGAGGCTTCGCTTTGGCCGTAGGGTTGCTGGGGTGTTGCGGCGGAAGGCGCGAGATTATGTGCCTGGATCCAGCCGGTCGCGGCGCTTTTCGGGTCGGTGACCTCCACCCAGCCCTCGTAGCGCGACACGACCTTGAGGTTCCGCCCATAGGGGAAAGCGAACAGCATCGGCGCCTCTTCCGAGGCGGTGGATCGCATCGCAGCACCCGAGATGATGACCTGCATCCACTCCTCGGTGTTCTGATCGGCCCATTGGTTGGCGCTCTGGTTGTCATATTGGCCGGGCCCCTGGTTGCCGTACTGGCCGGCGCCCTGTTGGCCATATTGGCCGGGCCCTTGGTTGCCGTACTGGCCGGGAGCCTGATTGCCATACTGGTCGGCGCCCTGCTGGCCATATTGATCGGGTTGATCGGGGCTCGGATATTGGCCGGGTTGACCGGGGCCTTGATTCGGTCCCTGGTTGGCCCATTGATCGGCGCCCTGGCTGCCAGGCTGAGCCCCAGCCTCGACGCTCCATTGATCGGTGCCACCTTGATCCTGGCCCGGCGCGGCTTCCCCGGGGAGGGGGGGCACGGCGCTATCGGCATGGGGGTCGGTGTTCTCCCCCGGAAGCGCAGCGCTATTCTGCGAGGGCTCGCCGCCCTGCTGCCACGGCAGCCCGCCGGGCGTACCGGCCGCCGGCTGCGCCAGTCCCGGCGCACTATCCGTCGGAGCAGGCGCCCCCCCGGCGTCTGCGGGTGAGGATCCAGTCGTCACCGCGTCGAGATCGGACATCGGCGGTGGAGGCTGCTCGGCCCCGGGCTTAGACGGCTGCGAAATCGCCTGCTCATAGGCAAGCGGACGCGCGGCCAGCACACCGTCCGTGGGCCTGACCGGCGAGGGCAGGCTCGAAACCATCCAGATGGCACCGAGAGTGACAGCGCCAACGCCCAGAAGGCAAACGACCAACTTGCTTATCGCGGTTCTCCCCAAATGCGCCGCAATCGGATTGGGAGCATGAAAGGCGACAACAACGTGTCCTTACGCCCATTTTATGGTGTCGTTAAGCTTAAATTCCGGTGAACTTCTGAACCATCTTTTGGTGTGTACGAAATGCCATAGCCGCCCGCGGATCGACTCTTCCCTCGCCGTCAAGGGCCCCTGGGGATGCCGCAACTAGGCGCGGTTTGCCGCCCTCGCTAGGATACGCACCGCCCTGAATGGCCAAATGGGACGGATCGCCGATGCTCGCTTACACCGAACACGACAATGCCCAGGCGGTTGAGATCGTGCTGAGCGGCCGCGTCTCCACGGAGGAGTTCGATGCAGCGGCGAAGCGGCTCGATGCCTTCATCAAGCGGCATGGCCAAGTGCGCGTGCTCGAGGTGATCAAGGACTTCGAAGGCATGGATGCGGCAGCCTTCTGGCACGACGTGAAGTTCAGCCTGCGGCATCTGCACGATTTCAGCCGGCTCGCCGTGGTGGCAAATCCCGACACGCGCCAACTCTGGTCGAGCCTGGTCGCGCCGTTCATCAACTGCGAGGTCGAGCATTTCCTGCCGCATGAGGAAGACGCGGCGCGCGATTGGCTGCTGTGGCCGGAGGGCGCCGCCGACGCCTGATTTGCCGCGGGCGGCGGCCCAATCGATTCGCCGCGACGGCACCAGAAAAACAAAAGGCCGCGCTCCCCGCCACGGCCTAACAAACTCCCCTTCTCCGCCCGACTGCCCCGTCGGACGCCCTAAAATCAATCCGTTGCAGCCTCGCTTCCGGCGTGCCGCGAGGGGGCTTTAGTGGCTCAGATGGTGTTTGAGCCGCTCCATCTCATCCTTAAGGCGCAGCTTCTGACGCTTCCATTCCGCGATTTGTAGCGCGTCGGAGGTTGGCCTTCCTTGCTCCTCCTCGATCTTGCGATCCAGCGCGCGGTGCTTTTCCGACAGTTCCACGAGGTGTGCGTCAAGCGCCATATCTGACCTCCATGTCTGTTGATCGGGGGTCACTATACTGACAAATTGGGAGCGGTTTGTCTAATCTCCCGCCCGCGCATCGCGATCACGACCGCAAATTATGCACCGCTCGCGTGCACTCAGCGCGTTCGGAGGGCAAGCCCTTGCGCCCCTCGGCGTTCGTCGCGATACTTCGCCCGTCCCAAAACCAAAGGAGCAGGGGACGCCCGGTGGAAAGCGACGAGATTCGCGAGCTTCGGGCGACATTGCTCAGGCTCAAGCAGGAGCATCGCGACCTCGACAGCGCCATAAACGCGCTGGAGGAGTTCGGCCGCGCGGACGCATTGCAATTGAAGCGCCTCAAGAAAAAGAAGCTCTTCCTCAAGGACGAAATCGCCCGGATCGAGGACCAGATCCTCCCCGATATCATCGCCTAGGCTGACGACTTCCGCCGCGCGAGGCCGAGCACCGCCAAGCCCAGGAGCCCAATGGCGATTTCGGCGACGAGGTAGAACTCGAGCAGCCTGCTGGCCGGGCCGTCGACAATCAGGCTGATGCCCCTGCCCAGCGCCAGCGACAGCGCAAAGAACACCGCCCAGATCACCGCGCCGCGCTGCCATTCCGGCTTGAACGCGGCGATGGCCCAGAACAGAGATGCCGCGAGATAAAGGCACATCAAAGCGCGAAAGATTTGCGTCTGGTCGGTTCCCGCGACGGTGATGTTCAAGAACCTGGGAAGCACTGAAGCGGGGTCGACGCCATAGCTGAGCGCGATGGGCACGAGACCGACCGCGATAACCAGAAGATAGAGCCGCATCAGGATGTCGTTCTCAGGGGCGCGCGACTGGTGGGTGGGCATCGCCGGTAGCTTTCGCCAACTCCGGGTCGGCGTCCAGCGCCGCGTTCTATCTCTCCACCGCCATCCCGCGAGAGAGCGGCCTTGCCAAGCAAGGGCGCAACCCTATAATCCCGCGCTTTCCGCGAAGGGCTCACGCCCTGAACTCCCAATGATGGACGCGAGAGCATGAGCGATGGGAAGCCTGTCGTCGGCATCATCATGGGAAGCCGCTCGGACTGGCCGACGCTTAAGGGCGCCGCCGACGTGCTCGACGCGCTGAAGGTCGCCTACGAAACGCGGGTCGTCTCGGCCCATCGCACCCCCAAGCGGCTCTACGACTATGCGTCGACCGCGCGCGACCGCGGGCTGAAGGTCATCATCGCCGGCGCCGGCGGCGCGGCGCATCTCCCCGGCATGACCGCCTCGATGACCGAGCTTCCCGTGCTCGGGGTCCCCATTGAGAGCCGCGCCCTGAAGGGGCTCGACAGCCTCCTGTCCATAGCCCAGATGCCGGCTGGTGTGCCGGTCGGCACGCTTGCCATCGGCGAGGCGGGGGCAACCAACGCGGGTCTGCTTGCCGCGGGCATCCTGGCGCTAAGCGATTCGACCCTCGCCGTGCGGCTCGCGGCATGGCGCGCGGCGCAAACCGAGTCCGTAGCCGAGGCACTTGAGAATAATGCCTGAGGGGCCGCTGCCCCCCGGCAGCACCATCGGCATCTTGGGAGGCGGCCAACTCGGGCGCATGCTCGCAGTCGCCGCGAGCCGTCTCGGCCTCAAGACCCATATCTATTCGGACGAGCCCGGAGCGCCCGCCTTCGAAGTCACGGGGCAAACGACACTCGGCAGCTACGACGACGAAGCCATGCTTGCGGCCTTCGCCGGAAGCGTCGATGTCGTCACCTGCGAGTTCGAGAACGTGCCGGCCAAGGCGCTCGAGGCGGCGGCGCGGTGCGCTCCCGTCTATCCGTCCGCCAAGTCCTTCGCCGTAGCGCAGGACAGGCTCGCCGAGAAGGACTTCATCAGCCGCCTAGGCATCGCCGTCGCGCCTTACGCAGCGGTCGACAGCCTCGAGGGTCTTCAGGCGGCGCTGTCGCGGCTCGGCACACCTGCCCTGCTCAAGACGCGACGCTTCGGCTATGACGGCAAGGGCCAAGCCCTGATCCGCAATGCCGTCGAGGCCGACGGCGCGTGGCGGACGGTCGGCGCCGTACCGTCCGTGCTCGAAGGCGTGGTCCTGTTCGAGCGTGAAGTCTCGGTGGTCGCCGCACGCGCGCAAAACGGCAAGGTCGAGTTCTACGATGTCGTCGAGAATGTGCATCAGGACGGCATCCTCGCCAGCAGCCGCGCGCCCGCCCGCATCTCCCGCACGATCGCCTTCGAAGCGCGGCGGATTGCCGGTACCATCGCCGAGGCGCTCGGCCATGTCGGCGTGCTCTGCGTCGAGATGTTCGAGAGCGAGGGCCGCAGACCCGCCCTGATCGTCAACGAGATCGCGCCAAGGGTTCACAATTCGGGCCATTGGACCATCGACTCCTGCGCCGTCAGCCAGTTCGAGAACCATGTCAGAGCGATCTGCGGCTGGCCGCTCGGCGACGCCGGCCGCCACAGCGATGCTGTGATGATCAATCTGATCGGGTCCGGCGTGGAGAAGTGGCGAGAGCTCGCGGCCGAGCCCGGCACTGCGGTCCACCTCTACGGCAAGGCCAAGGCACGGCAAGGCCGCAAGATGGGCCACGTCACGAGGCTCTTCCCGAAGAGCTGAGGCGAGTCGGATTGTACCGCCACACCACATCTGGACAAGACCCGGCTCTTTTGCTACACGGAGCCCGGATGCGGGACCTTGGCCGGTTCTGGCCAGGGTCAGTTTTGGCCCGCTCCAATTCCCAAAACCAACGGCCAATCGGAGATCTAAGGCGCGTGCAAGTCGTCGTTCGCGATAACAATGTCGATCAGGCCCTCCGGGCACTGAAGAAGAAAATGCAGCGCGAAGGCATCTTCCGCGAGATGAAGCTCCGCAATTATTACGAGAAGCCGTCGGAGAAGCGTGCCCGCGAGAAGGCCGAAGCCATCCGCCGCGCCCGCAAGCTCGCGCGCAAGAAGGCGCAGCGCGAAGCCGGCGGACCCACCGCTAAGCCTCGCGGCCGCCGCTAGTTCCTAGACAAACTCGGTTCACCCGTCACGCCGGCGCAAGCCGGCATTTCGCTTTGCGTGGCTAGAGCTGGATTCTGACTTGCGCCAGAACGACGGATGGCGCGCCGATCGGAAGCGGCGAAATCTATCTCGGGGCGTCGGCTGCGGCCGCGGGCTCGACTGCAAACCCGGCCCTGACAACGGGCGCCGTGACTTCGGGAGCCGTGACTTCGGGAGCCGTGACTTCGGGAGCCGTCTTGAGGCTTTCGAGGAATTCACGCACTTTCGCCCACGCACCCGCCTCGAAAAGATCGTTGTGACTCGCGCGTAGGATGACGCTGAGGGTCTTCGGCTCCTTTGCCGCGTGAAACACGTACCGAGCGTGGTCGAGCGGGATGACCGCGTCGCGGCCGCCGTGAACGATGAAGAGCGGTACATCGACCTCGCCGATGCGATCGATCGTGCGGTACTGATCGACCATGATCAGGCTGAGCGGCAGTAACGGCCACATCAGCAGCCCGATATCAACGACCGACGTGAATGGCGCCTCCAGCACGAGCCCCTCCACGCTGCGCTGCAACGACAGACGTGTCGCGACCGCGGTGCCGAGCGACTCTCCATAGGCGACGATATCCTGCGGCGCCACGCCGAGACCGCGGAGATAGTCATAGGCGCTGACGGCATCCGAGGTGATCCTAGCCTCGGTCGGCCTTCCGTCCGAGCCGCCATAGCGGCGGTAGTTGAGCATGAATACGCCGTAGCCGTCGGCGCCCATAGCGTCGATCTTGCCGGCGCGGTCGGCCACATTGCCCCTGTTCCCGGTGAAATAGAGGAGCGTCGGCTTCCCCGTTTCGGCGGGACGATACCACGCGATCAGCCGGGTGCCATCCGCCGCTTTGAACACGATCTCATCGACGCCGGTGAGACCGGTGTCGGTGGGTGCCACCCGCGTCGGGTCCGGCACATAAACGAAGTGGCGGTGGATGAGCCGGCCCACGATGCAAAACAGCGCGAAAATCACCAGCAATGCGATGAAGAGGTTCAACATGGGTTGGTCAATACCTTTCAAGTCTTGTCTGTCCGCGATCGCTGAGCGGATAGCTCAGCTTGTATGAACGGCAGTTGAATGACGTGTTCAAATAGTGACTCCTAGAAAAACACGCTGAAAACGTTGTTTGTAGGCGTTTACAATAGCCTCGATCTTTTCCTTAACCTCGGTGCCTGCCCGAACGATCACGCGTACGTCCTTGCTCGGTTCCCTGACGATCGTGTCGCGCTCGGCATCGCACCATTGACCCAGCGCGTCATCGACCGTGAGACCCGCGGGAAAACGCGGCGTGATCTCGCTCGCCACGAATTCCGACCACAGCGCATCGCTCACGCCTAACCCGCCTCCAATGTTGCGGTCGAACATGAGATCGATCTTGAGCATGAGCTTTTGAGGCTCAGCCGACGATCCCTTGCGGTTTCGCCTGAGCCGCCGCCAGCAAAAGGACGCAGCCAGTCGCACCCAGGAACCATAGACCTTTCATGTTTTCAGCAGGTACGCCCAACCCGTTAAAGCTTAACTCCCGCCTTGAGGGCGGGAGTCAACAGCCGCATAGAGTGCAATGGGCGCGCCGTATGGCCGGCGGCTTCGGCGTTTATTTAGGGGAATCCAGCGGGAGTCTGGCGATTTCTCGTTACCTTTGAGATCGTTAACCAAGGCCGCGTCCGCAAGATCTCAGCATCACGAAGGCACCCCTTTTTTACGCGTCGTCCGGGCCCTGGCATCGCGACCTATGCCGGCCGGCTCGTTTTGGAGTGCCTCGATGCGATCGGCGAGACGGCGTTCCTGGCCGGCCATTCCCTTGGCGGCATCTTCTCGGCGATCTTCGCCTCTCTCCACCCCGAGCACGTGTGTGCTCTCCTGCTCCTGGAGCGCCACTGAGCTTCGCGCGGGACACAGGCGCAAATTGCCGCCCTTATTCGCAAGATCCCGAGCACGGCTGCCCTTCGCGCTCACGGCAACTACCCGGGTACGCTTCTAAACGCGTTGGGTCTCATGGCTTACCGGAGAGCTTTCTCTGGTCGCGGTGGCGCGACAGGATCGCGAGCCTCGACGATCCTGAAGCCCTGCGCACGCACCTTTTGGTGGAGCGTTGGACACTCGATGAATCGGCGATGCCGGCCGGGCTCTTCGCCGACATGGTGGACTTTTACCACGAGGATCACCTCATCCGAGGAACGCTCACGATCGGCGGCAAGACCGCGGCCGTAACATGTAGCAGCGCCCGTCGTAGTGGTCGTCGACCCTAAAAGCGATGTTGTCCCGCCCAGCGCCATAGTGCCGTTCCTCGATGAGTTACCGATCGCAACTGGACCCTCTTGCATCATGAAGGTGACACCGGGATCGCACTAAGGCATGTCGGAGTGCTCGTCGGGAAAAGCGCTCATGCCCTCTATGGCCTGAGATCCTTGCGTGGATCGGCGAGCAGAAATGAATGGGTGACGCAAGACTCAAAGCGACTTGCCGATCTCTTCCGTCATCTTCTTTGCGTCGCCGAGAACCATCATTGTGTTGTCACGATAAAACAGTGGATTGTCGATTCCGGCATAGCCTGAAGCGAGCGACCGCTTGTTGAACAGCACGGTTCCGGCCTTCCACACCTGAAGCACCGGCATCCCGTAGATCGGCGATGAGCGATCGTCCTCGGCGGCCGGGTTGGTGACGTCGTTGGCGCCGATCACGTAAACCACGTCGGCTTGCGCGAACTCTCTGTTGATGTCCTCGAGCTCGAACACCTCGTCGTAGGGCACATTGGCCTCGGCCAAGAGCACGTTCATATGGCCCGGCATGCGCCCCGCCACCGGATGGATGGCGTATTTCACCTCGACGCCGTCCTTCTTCAGCCCCTCGGCCATCTCGCGCAAAGCATGCTGCGCCTGCGCCACGGCCATGCCGTAGCCGGGCACGATGATGACCTTGCCCGCGTTCTTCATCAGGAAGGCGGCATCCTCAGCCGAGCCGAGCTTCACCGGCTTCTGCTCGGCGCCCCCCGCAGGGCCGGCCACTTCGCCGCCGAAGCCGCCGAGGATGACGCTGATGAAGGAGCGGTTCATGCCCTTGCACATGATGTAGGACAGGATCGCGCCGGACGAACCGACGAGCGCACCGGTGACGATAAGCGCGGTGTTGCCGAGCGTGAAGCCGATGCCGGCGGCGGCCCACCCCGAATAGGAGTTCAGCATCGAGATCACCACCGGCATGTCGGCGCCGCCGATGGGGATGATGATGAGCACGCCGAGCAGGAAGGACAAGGCGACGATCGCCCAAAAGAACACGGCGGTCTGCTCCTGGCAGAACAGCACGACACAGACTACCAGCGCGATGGCCAGCGCCATGTTGAGAAGATGGCGGGTAGGGAGAATGATCGGCCGGCCGGACATGCGGCCCGACAGCTTCAAGAACGCGATGATCGAGCCGGTGAAGGTGAGGGCGCCGATGGCAGCGCCGAGCGACATCTCGATGAGGCTCGAGGTGCGCATGTCGCCCGTCACGCCGATGCCGAAGGCCTCGGGCGCGTAGAATGCGGCTGCGGCGACGAGCACCGCAGCAAGACCGACCAGCGAATGGAAGGCGGCGACGAGCTCCGGCATCGCGGTCATCGGAATACGCCGCGCGATCACGGCACCCAAACCGCCGCCGACGGCGATGCCGCCCGCGATCATGGCCCAGGTCAGAGCCGTGTCGGGCCGCGCGACGCCGAGGGTGGTGACAACCGCGATGGCCATGCCGGCCATGCCGAAATAATTCCCCTGCCGCGATGTCTCGGGCGACGACAACCCACGCAGCGCCAGGATGAACAGGACTCCGGCGATGAGATAGAGCAGCGCAACCAATTCCGAATTCATTGCTGGCTTCCGGTCTTTGCGATGTCCTCTCCCCCCTTGTGGGGGAGAGCCAGGGATGGGGGTAAGCCGCAAGCGCCCCCGCTCCGGTCCACCCCCCTCCCGACCGCGAAGGGGTCGACCTCCCCCTTAAGGGGAGGGGTGAAGAAGGGACTTGCAACGATGGGAGGTGCCAAGTTCATTTCTTTTTCTTCTGGTACATGCTGAGCATGCGCTGGGTGACCAGGAAACCGCCGAAAATGTTCACGCTGGCGAGCGCCACCGCCACGAGACCGAGAAGCTTCGCGGTGAGATGACCCGAGGAGCCCGCCGCCTCGGCCGCCTCGACGGACACAGCCAGCAGCGCACCGACTACGATCACCGAGGAGATGGCATTGGTGACCGACATCAGGGGCGTGTGCAGCGCGGGCGTGACGCTCCACACCACGTAATAGCCAACGAACACGGCAAGCACGAAGATCGAGAACTGGGAGAGGAAGTCGTGCCTGCCTTCCGGCGTGACCGTCTCCTTGGCCAGCGCGGAGCCTGCCAGGACCAACTCCGCCATCGCGGCGAGCGCGAGGAGGACGAGCGCGAGAGAACTCCGTCGCATCATGATGGCTTGCCTCCCTTCGGCTGGCGCTTGGCACCATTCTTCTTCGCCGCCGGCTTGGCGGCGGCGGCCCTCGGAGAACGGCTCGGCTTGGCGTTGGAAGGCTTGTCGCCGTTCGTGGGCTTAGCTGCCTCGGCCGCGCCGCCCAGCCTCTCGGCGACCATCGCGTTGATGATAGCCCCGTCGCGGGCGATGGCCGTGCCCTTCACCAGCTCGTCCGCCCAATTGATGGCGAGCGTCTTCTTCTCTTTGTCGATGAGTGGCTCGATGAAGGCCTGGAGGTTGCGGGCATAGAGGCCCGAGGCATTGACCGGCACCTGGCCCGCCAGATTGAGTTCGCCGAAGACCCGCACGCCCTTGTGCTCGACGATCTCCCCGGGCTTGGTGAGCTCGGCATTGCCGCCGCGCTCAGCCGCGAGATCGACGACGATCGAGCCCGGCCGCATGCTCTCGATCATAGCCTTGGAGATGAGTTTGGGTGCGGGTCGTCCCGGGATCAGCGCCGTGGTGACGACGATATCCTGGTTCTTCACGTGCTCGGCGATGAGCTCGGCCTGCTTCTTCTTGTAGGCGTCGGACATTTCCTTGGCGTAGCCGCCGGCGGTCTCGGCCTGCTTGAACTCCTCGTCCTGGACGGCGATGAACTTCGCACCGAGAGACTCGACCTGCTCCTTAGCCGCAGGACGCACGTCGGTCGCCGTGACGATGGCGCCGAGGCGGCGCGCCGTGGCGATGGCCTGAAGCCCGGCCACGCCAGCGCCCATGAC
This sequence comes from Methyloceanibacter sp., assembly GCA_050728375.1. Classification (GTDB taxonomy): domain Bacteria; phylum Pseudomonadota; class Alphaproteobacteria; order Rhizobiales; family Methyloligellaceae; genus Methyloceanibacter. The sequence goes on along the minus strand of JBOHJE010000111.1, from coordinate 3,962 downwards.
GAACACGCGCGCGGCTGGCACCGTGCCTGCGGCGGTCATCATCATGGGGAGCGCGCGGCCGAACGCGGCGGCGGCATCGACCACGGCCTTGTAGCCCGCGAGATTCGATTGCGACGACAGCACGTCCATGGTCTGTGCGCGGGTGATGCGCGGCATGAGCTCCATGGCGAACAGCGCGACGCCCGTCTTGGCGAGCGCGTCCAGGCCCTCCGCGTCCGAGAAGGGATCGATCATGCCGACAACGGCCGCCCCCTTCTTCATTGATTTGGCGAGAGCGAGCGGCGGCCGTCTGACTGTCAGCACCACATCGGCATCGCCGACGGCGCCGACATCGTTCTTGGCGATCTCGGCGCCCGCATCGGCATAGTCCTGGTCGGAGAAATGGGAGCGCAGTCCCGCCCCCGACGTCACGGTGATCTTGGCGCCGACCTTGACGAGCTTCTTGACGGTCTCGGGCGTAAGCCCGATGCGCGGCTCGTCCTTGTCTTCGGCGGGGACGCCAATCGCGATCATTGTTGCTCCGTCAGGCGACGCGCGGGCAGACGCTGGGCGAGCGGCGGCGTGCCGGCCTGATCTCGAAAGTCTGGCGGCTAGCGTGTGGCCCGGTCGAAATGCGTGAAACGGGTCAAGTGACGAACCAGGCGAGGAGCGCCATGGTCGCGGCCACGCTGACAATGGTCCACAACGTCAATTTGCAGAACAGCTTGTAGGTTTTCATATGCTCGGCGTAGTCCATCGCCGGGCTGCCCTCTTTCGGATCGATATGCATTCCCACTCCCCTGCCAAGGCTTGCTTGATTAAGGCTACGCCCACGCGAAATAGCAAAATCCCTGGGCCGCCGCAATAATTGTGGTGGCGGCGCCGGCTTTGGCAGAATCGACCCTTGGGCGCAGCGAGAGCGAAGGCGCCTGCCAAGCCTGCGCGGCGGCCTGGAGCCGTCGATCGATGTGCTTACGGCTGGATATCGCCGGTGTTATTCGCGGACGTGCCTGCGGACATGACCGAGGATCGCCACGTGAGATGGGCAAGCGCCGGTGCCCTGCGGGCTTCATTCGCACTGAAGCACTCGGGTGGCGCCAGGGCTCCGCCCGGGTCCATTACGAGGCCCCGCCAGGAGCTGGCTGACAACCGCAAGGTCCATACCAAACGCATCGGGGCGAAACTTCAGTGAAGCTCTGGCCCGGCGCGGGAGACTTGCGGCGAAAGCGCGGCCCGGCCACCAGTAAATCACCGCTATTGGCGCGCCGGAAGCGCCTGCGTGATCTCATCGAGACCGCAATACGATTACGGTTTGCGCTTTTCGGCGCGCCATCCCCCTCGCGCCGCGAGGGAGAAAGAGAACAAGGCCGGACGCATCTTGCGTCGCGGCAACAGATATATTTGTGCTCAATGAAGTTGCATCTATACCGACCCATCAGGCAGCGGCACGCCGGCCGCCGCGAATGTCTCGCGCTGGCACCTTGCGACATCTGTGAGATCGGCGCCTGCGATCGTGTCGTTGAACAGGCGGTAGTAGTTGAGCTCGGCGTTGAGGTGCAGGAACACGCCGCCGAGCCCGATCGCCGCCCGGTCCATGAACACGAACTCGCGCGGCACCGTAACCGGGCCCTTGTCGCGCAAGCCCTGATGCACCTTGAAGGCCTCGCGCCGGCCATACATGCCGGGACTGACCTGCTCGGCAATGGTGCGCACGCGATCCTCCAGCATCGGGCCGTAGATGAAGTTCGCCCAGATATTGAGAATGTCGATGAGTTCGTTGGACAGTCCCGAGAAGCCCCACGTCTCGTAGGCGTGCACGACGAGCGCCCGGTCGTTGCGCAGCAGGCCGTGATAGAGGTCGATCACGCCCTGCACGAATTTCGGCGCGAAGGTGCGCATGCAGCCATAGTCGAGCAGGTTGATGCCGGCCGCCTTACCCTCCCCGTCTTCGAACACATTGTAGTTGCCGAGATGGGGGTCCCCGTGAATCACGCCGTAATGGCTGAACGGGAACCACCAGGCGCGGAACATGGCGCGCGCGATTGTATTGCGCTCCTCGAGCGGGCGGGCCGTGTATTCCAGCAGCTTCCCACCCTCGAGCCAGGTCATGGTGAGGAGCCGCCGCGTCGACAGCCCGGGAACGACTTCCGGTACCCGGATCAGCGGATCATCCTGGAAGACGAGGCCGTAGAGCCGCATGTGCTTCGCCTCGAGCGCGTAGTCGAGCTCCTCGCGTAGACGCGCCGCAATCTCCTTCATCATCTCGGAGGTCTCGATCGCCGGGCGCATGCGCCGGTGAAGCGAGAACAGGATGCCGAGCTGGCTGAGATCGGCCTCCACCGCCGATTGCATGTCGGGATATTGCAGCTTCGCGGCGAGCAACCGCCCATCATGGGCGCGCGCTCTATGCACCTGGCCGAGCGACGCCGAGGCGGCGGCCTCGTGCTCGAAGCTCGCGAATTTCTTCTCCCAGTCGGGCCCCAGCTCGGCCGCCATGCGGCGGCGCACGAACGGCCAACCCATCGGCGGTGCATGGCTCTGGAGTTGACCGAGCTCGGTGGCATATTCGGCGGGCAGAGCCTCGGGGATCGTGGCGAGGAGTTGGGCCACCTTCATGATCGGACCTTTAAGGCCGCCGAGCGCCGCGGCGAGCGACGCGGCATCCTTGTCCCGCTCGGGATCGAGCCCGAACAGCCGCCGCCCGGCGATGCGCGCGGCGACGCTGCTGACATTGGCGCCGACGCGCCCATAGCGCTTGGCGCGAGCGCTGAACCGGTTCCTCTCTTCGTCAGTTGGGCTATCGTTCATTCGGTCGAGCGCCTTCACTCGCGTGTAAGGGTCTCATTCATATAGGAGCCATATAGGAGCGCATAGGCTCTGATGCCCCCCCAAACCGATCCGAGCAAGACCGGGCGCCGATGTCGAAATTCTTGAACGTGGCGATCGCTCTCTGCGTTGGCGCCGCCGCCCTGCTCACGATCGCCGGCCTGCTCGCGGACTGGTACCCGCCTTTCGACATCGTCAATAACGGCCTGCCCTATCTCTCAGCGGGTTGCCTGGTGCTGTTCTTCGCAAGCTTCTTTGCGCGCGCCCGAAGGCTGACGTTCGCTGCGGGGTTCCTCGCCGCATTCAACAGCGCAATGCTTCTTCAATCGCTTCCCGGCGCTGCTCACGAAGCCGCGGCCGGCAGCGAGCGGTTCCTGCGGGTTGCCACGGCGAATCTCTGGCGGCAGAACGACGGGATCGACGAGGTCGCCGCGTTCCTTATCGAGACGGACGCTGACGTGGTCGTGTTCCAGGAGACGACCCGGGCGCATCTGGCGATGCTGCTTCTCGCGCTCAATGCCCGCTATCCGTACCGCCTCGGCGACAGCGGGCTGGTCATTCTCTCAAAGCATCGGATCGTTTCCGATGGGCGCCTCGAACGGCCCGGTTATCCGGAATGGATCTCGCTCATGACTCGCTGGGCCAAGCTCGACGTGAACGGCACCGAAGTCGAGTTCGCGGGCATTCATTTAGCGGGACCGTTCTATCCGGCTCTACAGGCTCAGGACATCGCCACTCTGGCTGAGTTCGTGCGGAGCCGCACGGGGCCCCTGATCGTTGCCGGCGACTTCAACATGTCGCCCTGGACCGTCAAGTTGACGGACTTCACGAAAGGCACGGGACTGAAGCGCTACAACACGATCCTTCCAAGCTGGCCACTGTATCTTCGCGGCATTCCGTTCCTGCCGCTGGTCCCCATAGACAACATCTTCACCTCGCCGCAATTCACCGCCATCGACACCGGGACCGGCCCCAGGATCGGCTCGGATCACGCGCCTATCATCGCCGACATCGCCCTTAGCGAGCCGGTTTCGGCGGCGACGAAGTAATTGACGGACGCCTCCAAGGGAGTCATTGTCGAGAGACGAGGAACATGTTCATGCGTCCACTCTTCGCGATGGTCTTCGCTCTTCTGGGGATCTCTCCCGCACTCGCCG
>JBOHJE010000110.1:0-9387 GCA_050728375.1 Methyloceanibacter sp. | reverse complement strand
GGCTAGCCATTCACCTGGCCACGCATCGAGGCATGAACGTCGATCGACCGAGGAATTTACAGAAGGTCACCAGGACCAGATGACTCCACACGGTCTGCACGCCGTCGCTGCGGATTATGTTTTTGATGGCTGCACAAAACATCAAAACGTCGCTGTTGTCATTGAAGGATCCGAGATCAAGTGCGTGCAGCCGCAGCCGGAGCTGTCGGCAGAGCTTCCTACGCGGCATCTCCCCACCGGCGCTTGGTTGGCTCCGGGCTTCATCGACCTTCAGGTCAATGGAGGCGGAGATGTCCTCTTCAACAATTCACCCACGCCCGAAGCCATCATAACGATCGCGGCCGCCCATCGAAGGTTCGGGACAACTGCTGTTCTGCCGACATTCATTAGCGACACCCGGGAGAAAATGCGAGGAGCCATGGCCGCTGCCCAACAGGCGATTGAGAGAGATCCGAGTGTGCTCGGCATTCATCTCGAAGGGCCTTTCCTGTCGCCAGAAAAAGCGGGTGTGCACGAGGTTGACCTGATGCGAGTGCCGGACGAAATCGACCTGGAGATTCTATGCGGCCAATGGCAGGGTGAGCTTCTTATCACCCTGGCGCCTGAGCGCGTCCCCAAGGGCTTCATCGCGAAACTCGTTGAAACGGGCGGTCGCGTGGCTCTGGGCCATTCGATGGCAACTTATGAAGAGACCTGTTCCGCAATGGCCGAAGGTCTCAGCGGGTTTACGCACCTGTTCAATGCCATGAGGCCACTCCAGAGCAGGGAGCCAGGACCAATTGCTGCGGCACTAGAATCACCGACTGCCCGGTATGGGCTGATCGTCGATGGCTGGCACGTTAACCCCGCAATGCTTCGTCTGGCCTTGCGAGGTTGCGGGCAGCCGATGCTGGTCACCGATGCCATGCCACCGGTGGGAGGCCGCGAATCAGCATTTCATCTCTACGGACGGGAGATCCGGGTTGTTGGCGGACGCTGTCTTAGGGCCGATGGAACGTTGGCCGGCGCTGCGCTGGACATGGTGGGCGCGGTTCGCAATTGCGTGAATCTGCTCCAGGTCTCCTTGCCGGATGCCCTGCAATTTGCCTCCCGGAATCCGGCTGAATTCATCGGACTCGGGCACATGCTCGGCCGACTCGCCCCAGGATACCGCGCGGATATGGTGGCCATCGATCCGAATCCCATTGCCGTCCTGGAAACGTGGGTGGCAGGGGTATCAGAGGTAGCCGCGCCCTAAGCGGCAGCGCCCCCGTGTGCCTACGGAACGCAGGGACTCGGAATTTTCCCTTGATGACTTACTCTGGCCATTTTTTGCTTGCTCTTGGCACTACATTAACGCCTGACCGGTAATCTTGCCCTTACTTATGTCGGAGCATCTCTTTATAGGTATCGACGGCGGTGCCACTCACTGCCAAGCCCGCATTCGCGATATGGACGGCAATTTGCTGGGCGAAGGGGATGGCGGGCCGGCCAATATTCACTCAGACTTGCCGCTGGCCAAAGAATCCATTCGCACAGCCACAAAGTCAGCTTTGGCCGCTGCCGGTCTGGATGAGCCAAGCCTAAAGCGCGCGCATGTGGGGCTTGGCCTAGCGGGCGCCAGTCTGAAAACCACATCTGACCGCCTGCTTTCAGAACTCACGAGCTTTGCCTCAATCGAAATGGAAACCGACGCCTACGTCGCTTGGCTTGGAGCACATCAGGGTGGCGATGGCGGGATTGCCGTACTTGGCACCGGTTCTTGCGGTCTTGCCATCGTCAATGGCCGTCGCATAGCCGTTGCCGGATGGGGTCCTGAAGTGTCCGACGAGGCTGGTGGCCAAAGGATGGGTCGGGAAGCGCTGCGGCGCACGCTTTGGGCCTATGACGGCAGGGCCGAGAAATCCGGGCTTACCGCTGCCATTCTGACCCGGTTCAATTCAGATCCCACCCAAATTGTATCCTTTGCTGCAAGCGCGAGCTCAGCCGATTACGCAAGGTTTGCTCCACTGATTTTCAAATATGCCGCGGCTGAGGACCCCCTCGCGCTCACCCTTGTGAGCGAGGCAGCTCAGGCCGCCGTAAGTATCATCGAAACGCTTCGGGCTGCGGGGGCGCCCACCGTTAGCTTGATTGGCGGGCTTGCCGAGCCCTTGTTCTCATGGCTGCCACCCCCGCTGTGCGGCTTCATAACTCCGCCGCAAAGCGATCCCGCTGATGGAGCAATCTTGATGGCCCGCCGGGCCTTCTTCAAGCTCGACTATCAACGGCCTGGAATAACGTCCGCAGGCAGGCAGACGCAAGCAAGACCACTGGCGTCAGTTCGGCGTTCCGCCGCATGACCTTCGGCTAAGACCGCGGCGTTCATGGCACCTGCGGAGGTATCCGAGATGCCCTCAATTTGGAGGCGGGCTCCTCAAGCAGTCGATCGAGGACCCCGCAGGTAACTCAGGCTTGTCGGTGATGACCGAGTGATGACCGGAGCAGATTGCCCACTAACCGGTCGAGATGCATTTCTCACGATAAGCTCGCCGCGTAGTCCAAGTCCCGCAAGACGACACACCTGCGCCAAGAACAGTGAAAACGCCCTTTTCACTATGCGCTTTTGTTTGAGTCGGCAGGCCGACGCTGAGCACCAGTAGTCTTCGTCTTCGTAATCGAAGCGAGCGAAACTCTTGACTTCCTCGACGGTTATAGGATGCGCCGCGGGCGGCGTGATGAGGGTGAGCGCCATTGTCTATCTCCGAGATGCGGCGTCATCACGACGCTGCTTCATCTAGCTATACGCTACACTGATCGCAGTTTCAAAGGGAGGAGGTCCATGCCTACGATCTACATTTCCGATAGCGGTGACGACAAGAATGATGGTCTCTCGCTTAAGACCCCAATCTATTCGCTGAAGCAGGCCATGAAACTGCAGGGCGGCAAGAACGATTATAGCTGGCACTTCGGGCCTCGCGCATGGGAGCGGATCAAAAAGGAAATCGCCGACAAGAAAGTGACGTGACTGCTCGAAATGGCCCGCGTGTATTTTGATCTCCTATTTTCCTTCCTGAGTAACCCAACCGACGCTTTACAGGGTCAGTGCGTCCTTACTCCGGTCTCTCTTCATCATTCCCCTGAATCTTGGTGGGCAGTTTGGTGAAGGCACACTACGCCACTTGCGGGGACGATAATGTGCCCTGAACCTCGGAGCCTGAGCACCGGAGCCAGTCACTGCTGAACCAGAATTGCCTCTATCGGCTGGCCGGGGTCATATCGGTCGGCCCTTCTCTCTACGCTGAGCCTCTCCGCTCACATGACGGCGGGGGCATCGCGGACAGTTCAGCAGATCGGCTCTCCATGAGGCCGCGTCCTGAGCCTCGCAGAAAGTCTGTAAGGCCCTTTAAGTGCGATGCCCTTCGGGGCCTTAACTCCCAAGGTCATGTTCCCCTGGTTCGGCCCCTGTAGGCGGGGCTGGCTATGTCCAGTCCCAAGCCTGTTCGGTGCGGGCGCCTCCTCTGCTGAGAAGGCGACCAGGGTGGGCCCGATCGTCAAGCTCTAGGTGCTCGTGGTCCTCGACCGGTTCGTCGCGAGTCTTGCGACGGCGGTAGAGGACGGGTGTATCGGCGTGGTAGGGGAAACGGCCAGAGAACAGATTCCGCGCCGATTCCGCGCCACGCGGATCGGCGTCGATCTCTGGAAAGCCACTAAGTTCTTGAGAAAATTGGAGCGGGCGATGGGATTCGAACCCACGACCCCAACCTTGGCAAGGTTGTGCTCTACCCCTGAGCTACACCCGCGACTCCAAGCTGCCGCGCTCCGACAGAGCCTTGCATTTGGCGCTTCGGAGCAGACATTCGCCTTGTAGTGGATCGCCCCGGTGCTGTCCACACAAGCGATAGGATGCTAATTAGGGCCCTCGCCGTCGCGCATCAAGTCCGCGTGGCGCACGCCCCTCATCGATATCCCGCGAAGCGATGCAGAACACTCCCTCGGATCAAGGAAGCCGCGCCGGGCTTTTTGGTCGCCTGGAGGCGCTCGGCATCGCTTCGACCACGGTCGAGTACGCGCCGGTCTTCACCGTCGAGGAGTCCAAGGGGCTGCGTGACAGGTTGCCGGGTGCGCACACCAAGAACCTATTCCTGGAGGACAAGGACGGCCGCCTCGTTCTGGTCGTCGCCAAAGAAGACACGAAAGTCGATCTTAAGGAGCTAGCCCGGAAGCTTAGGTTCGGCCGCTTCAGTTTCGGCAAGCCGGGTCTGCTGAAAGAGGTGCTCGGCATCGAGCCGGGCTCGGTCACGCCGTTCGCCCTGATCAACGACGTGGCCGGGCGGGTCACCGTGGTGATCGACGCGGCACTCATGGCCTTAACCGAGGTTAATTGCCATCCCTTGCAGAACAGCGCCACGACGCGGCTCGCGACGGGCCGATCTAGTCCGCTTCATCGAAGCGTGCGGCCATGCGCCCAAACTGCTCGATCTCGGCTGAGCCGCCACCAGGGCGGTTGCCAAAAAGTCTCGCCCGGCCCATTTTTTCGATGATGACGGCGACCCTGCTTGGCCTTCGCCAAACTTGGCGATAGGGTCGCGGCCGGACAATGAGCCATGAGCACAGACACTCCGATCCTCGATGAGGGAGGCGCAGCCGCAGACCTCATCAAAGACACCACGACACAGGACTTCCTGCACGACGTCATCGAGACCTCGCGCGAGGTTCCGGTGCTGGTCGATTTCTGGGCACCGTGGTGCGGCCCGTGCCGTCAACTGACCCCCGTATTGGAGAAGGCGGTTCGCGCCGCGAAGGGCGCGGTCAAGCTGGTGAAGCTCAACATCGACGAGCACCCGCAGATCCCGGGCCAGATGGGCGTCCAGTCGATCCCCGCGGTGTTCGCTTTCCAGGACGGACGGCCCGTCGACGGCTTCATGGGTGCGCTCCCCGAATCGCGGGTCAACGACTTCATCGCCAGGCTGGTCGGCGACGGCGCGCCCGAGAGTGCGCTCGATCTGGAGGCGGCGGAGGCCGCGCTCGCCGCCGGCGATCTGAACACGGCCGCGCAGGCCTTCGGCGAAATTCTCCAGAAGGAGGCCGAGAATGCGCAGGCCGCAGCCGGCCTCGCGAAATGTTACATCAAGACCGGCGACCTCACCCGTGCCGAGCAGACCTTGGCTCTGGTGCCACCGGCGAAGGCCGACAGCGCGCCGGTGGCGCGCGCCCGCGCTGCGCTCGAGCTCGCGCGCAAAGCCGGTCAGACCGAAGACGTCGAAACGCTCAAGGCCAAGCTCGCCGCCGACCCGACGGATCCTCAGACCCGCTTCGACCTTGCCTTGGCGCTCAATGCCAAGGGCGACCGCGCCGCCGCGCTCGATGAGCTGCTCGCCATGGTCGCCAAGAACCGGGGCTGGAACGATGAGGCGGCGCGCAAGCAACTCCTCCAACTGTTCGAGGCCTGGGGACCGAGCGATCCCGCCACGGTCGCGGGCCGCCAGAGACTGTCTTCACTCATCTTCGCCTGAGAGCCGAGGAGCGCTTTTCTTGGGAGTGACAGACCGCTACCGCAGCGTCGACGATTTGCCCGAGACGCTGCCGATGTTTCCGCTGCGCGGCGCCATCCTGCTGCCGCGCGCTTCGCTGACCTTGAACGTGTTCGAGCCGCGCTATCTCGCGCTGGTCGACGAGGCGCTGGCGCAGGAACGGCTCATTGGCGTCGTCCAGCCCGGACCAGAAGCCGGAGAGGGCGAATCGCCCGCCGGAAAGAGGTTCTCGTTGCGGCGCGTCGGCTGCGCCGGGAGAATCTCCGCATTCACCGAGCACGATGACGGACGCGTCGTGGTCGTCCTGGCGGGGGTCGCCCGGTTCCGCCTCGGCGCGGACGTCGCCACCGACGCCCCGTTTCGAACCAGCGAGGTGAACTTCGCCCCTTATGCGGCCGACTTCATTTCGAGCCATGGCGAGGAAGACGTGGACCGGCCCAAGCTCATCGCCACGCTCAGAAGCTATCTGGTCGCCAACAATTTGAACGCCGACTGGGACCGCATCAACAGCGCCAACACCGAGCGGCTCGTCAACACGCTCGCGATCCTCAGTCCGTACGGTCCCGAGGAGAAGCAGGCCCTGCTCGAGGCTGCCGATCTGCGGGCGCGCGCCGAGGCGCTGGTGGCGCTCGCCGAGATGGAGCTCGCCGCGCGAGACGACGACTCGGGGACGACCATCCAATGACCGACGAAAACAGAGCGACGGAAAACGCCGACCCCCGCAGCAAGCGGAGCGTGGACCCGAAGCTCCTCGAGATTCTGGTGTGCCCACTGACCAAGACCTCGCTCGACTACGACGCCGAGCGCCAGGAGCTCATCAGCCGCGCCGCCGGTCTCGCCTACCCGATCCGCGACGGCATTCCGATCATGCTGCCGGACGAGGCGCGGAAGCTCGACGAGACGTGAGTTAGACGTCGAACCTGACCGTAACGCTCGCACATGCGAGCGGATCTCGGCGTCACCGCTCTCGTACCAGGACGCCAGCGGGTCGCGTAGCAGCAGGCTTGGAAACTCACCTCGTCGCCATTAACCCGCGCAGCGAATGTTTCGATCTCGGCACGATGCTCGGCGAGAGCGTGCGCCGAAATCGGGCGCCCGTCCGAACACTGTTTCGGCTCGGCGTAGAGGTAATAGAGCATCCGCACTTTCGACCGCCACTCCGGTCTCTGTGTTGCCGTTCTGAACGCGAAGGCATGCTTCACGAACTGCGCCGCATCAAGCCAATTGAACGGTGCGCCCTCCCGCAATGAAACGAGGACTGACTGATAACCGTTCATTCTCTCGCCCCACACATCGCGAGCATAGGCTTGAGACAGGTTCTTCTCCGCCTTGGCACGGAACGGCTCGTATCGCTTGGACTCCACCCCAATGAGATGTCCGCCTATCTCGATCAAAACATCGAGGCATAAATGGCGGCCGCCGCGCCATGGGAATCTCACGATCGCCTCCGGCTTCACTTGCACGGCATCGTCCAAGCGGGAGCCGTTGCGTAGGAGGCAAGTATCAAGTCGCGCGGCAGCCCCGGCAGCAACACATCGCCGATCGAGCGCTGCTCCGCCTTCTCGCTCATAAAGCCTCGCCCCTGAGGAGACGCGGCACGTCGCCCGTCGCGCCCGCGGCCCCGCGCACCAGAAACCGCTTGAGCGCGGGCGCGCGATCGACCAAGCCCAGTCCGAGATCGCGGAGCGCGCGCAGCGGCGCGCTGTCGTTGGAGAACAGGCGATTGAGCCCATGCATGACGGTCGCCGAGAAGGCACTGTCGAAGCGCCGCCACCGCTGATAGCGCTCCAGATTGGGCACGGCGCCGATGTCAAGGCCGAGCCGGGACGCGTCGATCACAATCTCGGTCAGCGCCGCCACGTCGCGGAGTCCGATATTCAGACCCTGGCCTGCAAGCGGATGCACCACGTGCGCCGCATCGCCGGCGAGCGCGACGCGGTTGGCGACAAAGGCGCGCGCGATCTGGAGGTCGAGCGGGAAAGACTGGCGTGAACCCTTGAGCCTGATCTCGCCCAGCCGATGACCGAAGCGCTTGGCGAGTGCTGCGACGAACTCCACCTCGCTGCCGGCCATGAGCGCTTCTGCTTCCGCCTTCTCCTCTGTCCACACGATCGACGACCGGTTGCCCGTGAGCGGCAGAATGGCGAAGGGTCCGGCGGGCAGGAAGTGCTGCACCGCCTTGCCGCGATGCGGATGTTGATGGGCGACGGTGGTGACGATGCCGGCCTGCGGATACGACCAGCCGATGCATTTGATACCGGCGCGCTCGCGCGTCAGAGACCGCTTGCCGTCTGCGGCAACGAGAAGCCGCGCTTCGATCCGCCTGCCGCTTGCCAGCTTGGCGTGGATGCTGAAGGCGTCGGTCTCGAACCCAGCGATGCTTTCCGGAGCCAAGATCTCGATCGCGTCCTCGCGCGCTAAGGCATTTGAGATCGCGCGATGGAGATCGCCGTTCTCGATCATGTGCGCGCCGGGTTCGCCCGCCTTCAGCACGTCGTTGAAGCCGAGGAGATGAGGCCTCAAGCTCGCATTCAACGGACTGTCGGTGACCTCGATGGACTCGATGGGCTGCGCTTTGCGTGCAAGCCCCGGCCAAATCCCGAGCACGTCGAGGAGGCATTTGCTCGCGGCGGTCAGCGCCGAGGCGCGAGCATCGTCTGACGCACTTCCTTCGGGCCTCGACGGGGCGGCATCGACCAGCGCCGCACGAAAACCCGCAGGCGCGAGTTTGGCGACCGCAACCGCAAGCGTCCCTCCGACGAAGCCGCCGCCGACGATCACCATGTCGAAGGCGGGCGGCCCGGACTTTCCGGATGAGATCATGGCACTCCTATAGAGGAGCGGGAAGGCTAAGCCAATTCTGGGCCAGTCCTCACGGAACGAGGGGCAAACCGTCACGCCTCGGTTCCGCGCCGCATGCGACTCTGCTAAACGCCGGGCAAGCCGAAACGCCGCCTCAAGAAGGCTTAAGGGTCATGAGCCGCGCTCTCAAAGAACTGCTGTCCATCCTCGATCTCGAGAGACTCGAGCACAATCTGTATCGCGGGCTCAGCCCTCAGGTCGGCTGGCAGCGCGTGTTTGGCGGCCAGGTGATCGGGCAAGCGCTGGTCGCGGCGGGCCGCACCGTCAGCAGCCGCATGGCTCATTCGCTCCATGCCTATTTTTTGCGCGCCGGCGACCCGGCGGTGCCGATTATCTATGAAGTCGACAGAATCCGGGACGGAGGCAGCTTCTCGACCCGTCGGGTGGTGGCGATCCAGCACGGGCGAGCGATCTTTTCCATGGCCGCCTCCTTTCACGAGGAGGAGGGGGGCTTGGTCCATCAACTCCCCACGCCTGACGTTCCGCCTCCCGAAGCCTTGCCGAGCGAGGCCGAGCTCAAGGAGTGCCTCATGGACCGCCTTTCGGAGCCGGTGAAGGCCTATTGGCAGAGGGAACGGCCCATCGAAATCCGGCCGGTTGACCTCTCCCGCTACCTCTCGCCGGAGAACCGGGCGCCGACGCAACAGGTTTGGATCAAGGCCACGGGCAGCCTCGGGGACGATCCTTCTCTGCATCAATGCGTGCTTGCCTATGCTTCGGACTTCACGCTGCTGGATACCGCCCTGGGTGCCCATGGCCGCTTCGTTTTCGACCCTACCCTGATGCTGGCGAGCCTCGACCACGCGATCTGGTTTCATCGGCCGTTCAGGGCCGACGATTGGCTGCTTTACGCCCAGGACAGCCCAACTTCCGGCGGCGGACGGGCCTTCTGCCGGGGAGCGCTGTTCACCCGCGAGGGAATTCTCGTCGCCTCGACGGCCCAAGAAGGCCTCGTGCGGGAGCGGAAGCCCAAAAACACGCCTAAAGAATAGTCATCTGGTCGTTTTTGCCTACGTTTTGCGCTGTCGTGGGG
>JBOHJE010000109.1:0-14593 GCA_050728375.1 Methyloceanibacter sp. | reverse complement strand
AAGACCCCGGGGGGGCTGGGGGGCTGAGATCCGAAGCCTCTCATTAGGACCGGGCCGAGAGGCAACCTTGGTCATCATAGCTTTGTTTTGGGCGCGCCAAGGGCTGCTTTTGGGCGGAACTGTGATTTATGTTTCGTTTTGTTACAGACCGTGTAAGCGCTTCCGGCGGCTTGAAATTCCCTAAGGCTCCGGTCATCATGAAGGTTCCGTTACAGGAGGCGCGTGTTGAGCGAAACGGACCCCATAGTCCTGCCGCTGGCCCGTAAGGCCGGCGGCGAAGCAACTGCCCCCGACGGGGGCCCACGACGCGGCGGCATATCCTTCAGCCGCCAAGAGCTCACCCAAATTCTCAATGTTTATGGGCGGAAGGTCGCGAGTGGCGAGTGGCGGGATTACGCCATCGACACGCTCAAGGAGAAGGCCGTCTTCTCGGTCTTCAGGCGGACCTCCGAATGCCCGCTCTACCGCATCGAGAAAGCCCCCAGGCTGTCCAGGCGCCAGGGCGCCTATAGCGTGATCGCGGCGACGGGACTGATTCTGAAACGCGGCCATGACCTTGCGCGCGTGCTCCGCGCGCTCGACAAGGGCCTTCTCCTCGTCGAGGCTTAGTAGAGACAGCTCCGGTCATCCCGCTTGTGATGTGCTCCCCCTTGCGGGGAGCACGCGCGCCTCTTTAGGCGCGTTAGGCGCGCGGAGTGTTGTCCAACCCCCCTCCCTATCCCTCCCCCTCAAGCGGGAAGACGCCTATTGCATCAAGTGGAGCGCGCTAAACCCATTGCGGGCATGCAAAAGGCCCCGGCGCGGACGCCGGGGCCTTGTCGATCTTGGCTGTGCTTGCGCTTAGCGGCGGTCGCCGAAGAGCTGGAGCAGCAGCATGAACAGGTTGATGAAGTCGAGATAGAGCCTGAGCGCTCCCATCACAGCCTTGCGCCCCGAGACCGAGCCGTCGTCGTTGACGCTGTACATCTCCTTGATCTGCTGGGTATCGTAGGCGGTGAGGCCTGCAAAGACCAGCACGCCGATCACCGAGACCGCAAACTGGAGCGCGGTCGAGCCGATGAACAGGTTCACCAGCGAGGCGATGATCACGCCGATCAGGCCCATGAACAGGAACGAACCCCAGCCCGACAGATCGCGCTGCGTGGTGTAGCCCCACAGGCTCAAAGCGCCGAACGAAGCCGCCGTGATGAAGAACACGCGGGCGATGCTTTCCCCGGCATAGACGAGGAAAATCGAGGAGATCGAAGCGCCCATGAGGGCGGCGAACGCCCAGAACGCGATTTGGGCGGCGTTTAGGCTCATCGAGCCTATGCGTGCCGAGATAAAGAATACCAGCGCCAGCGGCGCGAAGATTACAACCCACTTGAAGGCGCTGGCGAACATGAAGTTGCCGAAGGCGGTGAGCTGAAGGCCGCCCGCGGTCTCACCCACTGACATGGTATAGATGAGGTAGGCGACGACGCCGGTGATGGCAACGCCGGAGGCCATGTAGTTGTAGACCCGCAACATGTAGGCCCGGAGGCCCTGATCGACGACGCCCGCATCGGTGCGCCCGACCGTCGTGCCCTGCGAGTAACGTCTATCGAGTTCAGCCATTGATGAAGGTCCTCTTCCCTTATACTGCTTGATTGGTTCAGATCGGCATTTTGCGCACTAATATGGTGGTTTGAGGTTAGTTCCGCAAGATGAAGAGAGCGTGTCCGCGCCGCGGGCAAATGCCGCCGCCTGCGGAGCTTGGGTGGCGCTCTGGCGGCTTTTCGCGGCGCCGAGGGCCGGTGTCGCCGTCACTCAGCCCGTAGATAGGGCGCGGCCTTGACCGAAAGCACCCGCCAGGTGGCGATCGCGCCGACGCCGAGAACCAGGACGAGCGCCAACAGCACCGTCTCCAGCGCCGCGATCGGCGAGAAGATGAACTCGATGTCGAAGGCGAACCTGCACAGCGCCCAGGCGGTGATGGTTGCGATCAGAATGGCGAGCAGCGAGGTGGCGAGGCCCAGGATGCCGAACTCGAGAAGCTCGGCACCGACGATACGCCCGCGCGTGGCGCCGAGCGTCTTGTAGAGGACGGCGAGATATTTGCGCCGCTGCTGGCCCGCGGCCACGGCTCCGGCCAGAACCGCTGCGCCGATCAATAGAGTGACGCCGGCCGTCGCCCGGATGGCGGTCATGAGCTTGTTGAGGAGTGTCTTCGCCGCTTCGACGATGTCACCGATCTTGATCGCCGTCACCAGGGGGAAGCGCTCGGCAAGGGCCTGCACAAGCTTGGACTCGCGCGCTGGGTCCGCGCCCTTCGGCAGTTCGAGCGTGGTGACGAGACGGTGCGGCGCGCCTTCCAGCGTGTTCGGGGAGAACACCATCACGAAATTGATGGCAAGCGATTCCCAGTCGATCTCGCGTAGGCTAGCGATGGTCGCCTCGACGTTGCGGCCCAGCACATTGACGGTTACCTTGTCGCCGAGTTTGAGCCCGAGTCCCTTGGCGAGCTCGGCGTCGAAGGAGACGAGCGGAGGCCCGGAATAGGCTTTGGACCACCATTCGCCTTCCGTAATCTTTGACGCACCGGGAACGGTGTCGGTGTAGGTGAGGCCGCGGTCGCCGGAGAGCACCCAGCGGGCGTCCGGCGCGACTTCGGCCTTGTCGACGGAGACGCCGTTCAGTTCGACGATACGGCCCCGCAGCATCGGCGCGTTGTCGAACTTCGCGTCCGGCTCGATGGCCTTAGCGGTGTCGCGGAAGGAAGTGAGGTCTTCGGCTTCGACGTCGAGGAAGTAATAAGCGGGTGCGTCCACTTCGACATGACTCTCGATCTCGGTGATGAGCGAAAGGTGGATGAGGCCGACGGCGATGAGGAGGCCGAGGCCGAGCCCGAGCGAGACGGCGATCGAGCGAGCCAGCGAGCCAGGGGCACCGATGCTGGTGAGCGCGAGCACGAGGGCGGGCGGTCTCGACCGGCGGAACCTCGCCGCGAGCCGCTGCAATAAAAGTCCGAAGCCGAGCAGCAGGACGAAAGCGAAGACGATGCCGGCGGAGATGGAGGCGGTGACGAGGCGCTCCTCCGACGCGGCGACGGCCAGTACGAACAGGGCAAGCCCCGCTGCCGCGGAGCCGAGCGCGAAGGGAAGCGCTGAGCGTTCTTGCTCCTCGGTCAAATGCGCGCGCATCAGGACGGCTGGCGAGACGCGGCTCGCGCGCCCCAACGGCCACAGCACGAACAGCACCATTGTAAGAAGGCCGGCAAGCGCAGCGGTTAGCAGCGGCACGGGATGCGGATCGACCGCGAGCTCGATGGGGAGCGCGTCGGCATAGAGTGTGGCGATGGCTGTTGGCGCAAGGGTGCCGATCAGGAGGCCGATGGCGATGCCGATCGCAGCGAGCAGCAGAGCCTGGATCAAGTAGACGACGAGCACGAGCCGGCTCGTCGCGCCGAGGCATTTGAAGGTCGCGATGATCTCGCGCTTCTTGGCCATGTAGTTCTGAATGGCGTTGCCGACCCCGATACCGCCGAGCAGGAGCGCGGTCAGGCCGACGAAGCTAACGAATTGCGTGAAGCGGTCGGCGTCGCGGCGGAGCGAAGGGGCCGGATCGGTCCAGTCGCGGATGGCGAAGCCGCTTTGCGAAAACTCCTTCTCGATGGTCGAGCGTGCGTCGGCGAGAAACGACTTGTCGATGGCCCGCGACGGCGGAACCTTGACCCGGTAGATCCAGCGGATCAGGCTGCCGGGCTGCACTAGTTGCGTGCGGTCGAGCGTCTCGCGCGACATCAGAAGCTTGGGGCCGTAAGACAGCCGGTCGGCGAGGCGATCTGGCTGCTCGCCGAGAAGGCCGCCGACGGTGGCGGTGGTCTCGCCGATCATGAGCTTGCCGCCGACTTTGAGGCCGAGCCGGTCGAGCAGCGTACTCTCGGCCAGCACAACGCCGGGCTCGCGCCACGCCGCGCCTGCGTCCTTCGGCTCCGTCACGGCAACGTCGCCATAGAGCGGGTAGATGTCGTCGACGGCCTTCACCTCCACGAGGGCGCTCTTGCCGTCCTCGGCGCGGGCCATGGCGCGGAAGCTCGCCGACTCGCTCACCTCTCCGAGAGCTTCGAGCGCGGCCCGCTCGTTTGTGTCCGCCTGGCGATGCACCAGCTCGAAGGAGAGATCGCCGCCGATCAGGAGGCGCCCCTCGCGCGC
Source organism: Methyloceanibacter sp. (assembly GCA_050728375.1). Lineage (GTDB taxonomy): Bacteria > Pseudomonadota > Alphaproteobacteria > Rhizobiales > Methyloligellaceae > Methyloceanibacter. The sequence continues at coordinate 10,421 of JBOHJE010000109.1, read as the reverse complement.
CAGGGCCTCGTCGAAGGAGGCGGCCAGCGAGCCGATGGCGGCGACAGCGGCGACGCCGAGCGCGATACAGAGGACGAACACACTCAATCCGCCAATGCCTGAGCGTAGTTCGCGAAATGCGATGGAGAGTGCCAGGGGAAGCCGGAAGCCGGACGCGGCTGGGGCCACGGTTGCCTCGGCGGCGGTCACGAGGCGCTCACGCGCCGCTTGGCGCCGCCGCTCACGATGCGGCCGTCGGCGAGGTTCACAATCCGGTCGCAGCGCTTGGCGAGCGTGTGGTCATGTGTGATGAGCAGCAGCGTGGCGCCGGTCCGCTCCTTCAGCGTGAACAGCAGATCCATCACCTGCTCGCCGGTGGTGAGATCGAGATTGCCGGTCGGCTCGTCGGCGAGGATGAGCGAGGGGCTCGAGCCGAGCGCGCGCGCGATGGCCACGCGCTGCTGCTCGCCGCCGGAGAGCTGGCCGGGGAAATGCGTCTCGCGATGGCACAGGCCGACCTCGCGCAAGGCATTGCGCGCGGCGGGAAAAGCATCGTCTTGGTCGAGAAATTCGAGCGGCAGGGCCACATTCTCGATGGCCGTCATGGTCGGGACGAGGTGGAAGGATTGAAACACAATGCCGATATTGGCGGCACGGAGTCGGGCAAGGCCGTCCTCGTCGAGCGCGTCGAGGTCGGCGCCGCCGACAGAGACGCGACCTTTCGTGGCGCGCTCCAGGCCGGCGATGACCATAAGGAGCGTCGATTTGCCGGAGCCGCTTGGGCCCACCACGGCGACCGCCTCGCCGGTAGCCACGCTCATGTCGATGCCGCGGAGGATATCGACGGCGCCGGCTCGGGACGGGAGTGTGACGTGCACGCCTTCCAGCTGGATCGCTGGTGCGCGGCACTGTTTCAGGGTTTGGTCCATTGGCGGGCGATGTGGGGCCGGAAGGGAAGAAATGGCACGGGCTAGCGCAATAGAGAAGCGTAAAGAGGTCGAAAAGATGAAACTTCACGTCAGCCGTGTGACCTTCGTTGCCGCAGCCCTGGTGCTTACACTAATGATGCACAATTCGTCGGCAGAGCCGCGCGAGACCGTGATCGTCGCGCTGGGAGACAGCCTCATTGCGGGCTACGGTCTGCCGCAGGACCAGTCGTTTCCGGCGCAGCTCGAGACAGCACTCAAGAAGCGGGGGCACAATGTCAGGGTGGTCAATGCGGGCGTCTCGGGCGACACGGCTTCGGCCGGATTGAAGCGCCTCGACTGGGCGCTCCCGGACGATGCGGACGCCGTGATCGTCGAGCTCGGCGCGAACGACGCGCTGCAAGGCCTGCCGCCATCGGAGACGAAGGCCGCGCTCGCAAAGATCCTCGATCGGCTCAAGGCGAGGGACCTGCCGGTCCTGTTCGCCGGCATGGAAGCGCCGCGCAATATGGGGCAGGCTTATGTCGCCGAGTTCGCCGCCATCTATGCCGATCTCGCGTCAGCGAACGATGTGATCCTCTATCCCTTCTTTCTGGACGGCCCGGCCCTCAACCAGGGGCTCATGCAGTCCGACGGGATCCACCCGAACGGCGCCGGCGTGGCCAAGGTCGTGGAGAATATGCTGCCCAAGGTCGAAAAGCTGCTGGCGCGAGTAAAGGTTAGCAACTAACCAGCTCCCGGCCGTCATTGTCTAGTCTTCGAAAAGGGCAATCCGCTCGCAGCCTGCGAGTCTGCGCTCGATCGCGACGAAATCCTGGTGCTGTTCCCGGAAGGATCCCGCGGCGATCCCGAGACGCTCGGATCGCTCAAGAAGGGCATCGGCCATCTCGCTTGCGCCCGGCCGCAAGTGCCCATCATTCCCGTGTTCATGAACGGCCTCGGCAAGGCGCTGCCCAAGGGCTCGACGCTGCTGGTGTCGTTCAACTGCACGGCGAATGTGGGCGATGGCACCGGCACCTACAACGATTTCGTCACCGGCCTTCAGGATGCCATGACAAAGCTTGCCGCCGAGGAAAAAGTCCCGGTGTGGGAGTAAGTTGGCGCGGGCTTGACCATCTGCCACGATTTGACCAACCGTTGCCGACAGATTCGCGGTCATGGGGATCGCGCAAATGTCTCGCCATGCAATTGTCCTTGCGGGAATGGCGCTGGTGCTCTGCAGCGCTTCGGTCAACGCGGGCGCCGCAGAGGACCCCGGCCGCATCGCCATCATCGACACCTCGCGCAACGTCAAAGACTATCTGCCTGAGCTTCGCGCCGCCGGCGTCCAGGTCATTGGCCGCTATTACGGGCGTTGCCCGCAATGGGAGGGCAAGAGGCTCGTCGACAACGGCCTGCCGGGGGAGCCGAACAGCGAGATCGATGCAATCCTCGATAACGGGTTCGCGGTGCTGTCGATTTACCAATATCTCTCGAGCAGCAAATATAAGTTTCAGGGCAAGAGCCTCGACCGCAAGGGCAAGTTGTTCACCCTCAAGGACGACGCGTGCCGACGCGCGGCCAATCCGCCGCATTCAACCAAGACGGAAGCGGAGCTCGATGCGCGGGCCGCGATTGCGCAAGCCAAGGCCATAGGCCAGCCGCCGAACACCGCGATCTATTTCGGCGTCGATTTCAATTTCGACAGGTCGGATACCGCCACCGCGAGGAAGATAATCGAGTATTTCATGGTGCTGAACCGCCGTCTGCCGGCGGAAGGCTATCTGGTGGCGGCTTACGGCAGCGGGGATGCGCTCATGCTGTTGCAGGAGCGCAGGCTGATCAGCTTCGCATGGATCTCAGCCTCGCGGGGCTTCGCCGGCTCGTCCGCATTCCACAATTCCGGCAGGTGGCATCTCTTCCAAAACTGGACCGAGCTGACTTGGTTCTCGGTCACGCGGAAAGGCAAATGCGTGGGTGGATTGGATCTCGACACGAATATCCAAAATGCGGCGTTCACCAACCAGTCGATCGGCTTCTGGAACCGCGAGGGCCCCTATATAGTGCCGCAGAGACGCACCGATGCGATCTTCAGCCAGCGGCGCTTTGCCTGTAACGGCCATACGCTGATCCGCGCGAGCGGCGATCTGCCGCCGGGAGAGCTTGCCAGCACCGAGCGCTGCGGCCGCCAGTACCAGCGCTGCGAGCCCGGCCTCTCACGGGGATTGGTGCCGCATATCTGCTACTCCAACACCGCGCGCATCGGCGAGGACAACGGCGTGCTGGTGAAAGTCGATTATGACGACGACGGCAGGTTCGACGGCTGGACGCTGATCGAAAATCTGTCGAAGTCGTTCACGACCAAGCCGGCCTATATCAAGGATCAAGTGGCGCGCAGGAGCGCGATCTGCCCGCAATGAAGTGGCGCTGACGGTCGGCCTGACGTAGGGGGTTACTGCCCGGCCATTTTTTCTCCCCCCTCGGGGGAGGGCCAGAGAGAGGGCAAGCAACAAACTCTGAGTCTGTTGCTGCCCGCTCCGCGCCGACGGGCGCCCGTGCTTCCAGGCGGATTGTCACCTGGGGACAGCGAATGGGTTGCCGGTGTCGGCCAGCGCTAGGGCGAAGGAGGCGCAGGTCGCAAGCGAGGTGACCGTGCGGACGTGGTTCCACATCCCCCATGACGACTGGAATTGCTTCCACAGTTCGCGGCCTTCCTTAGTGTCGGGGGTCATGCGGGCGAGCCGGGCGTTGAGCGGCAGGTTGCGCATCATGGTGACCGGGAAGGCGCCCATCAGAAAGAACAGGCTGCCGGCCAGCAGATAGCAGGCGCCGGGCTTGGACCAGTCGAGGACGGCGGCGCCGGAGAGCGCGGCACAGAGCGTTGCCGTGCCGAAAAACACGACGAGGAACAGAGGCCGCCTGATCGCGGTGGTGATCGCCTGCATGGCGGTGATGCCCCGCTCGGGCGTCAGGCGTCCCAGCGCGGTCATCAGAAAGGCGGAGAAGGCGAAAAAATTCCCGGCCAGAAGCCCCGCGCCGAGGATAGCCAGGAATGTCGTCACGAACAGCAGCTTTTCCATGGTGCAGGCTCCTTGGCCCCGATTGAAAGGATGACGGAGGATGGTTCGGCTAGGCTACTGGCCCCAGGAGACGTTGGTGCATTTGATGCCCTTGGTCTTGGCCTCGGTGATCTCGCCGGTCTCGATCGAGATTTCCCAGGCTTGGCGGACATTGGTCCACCACTCGGCCTCCTCCTTGCCCTTGGCCTCGCCCATGAAGCGCAGGGTTGGATCCTCGCCTTGCACGCAGGCGATCGAGAACTCGGTGCCGGACTGGGGTTTGGGCACGATCAAGGCGTCGGCAACGACGAAGGATGCCGGCGTTCCTTGAGAGGCCGGAGCGGTCTCGCGACTCGTTAGGATCAGGTATGTACCGTCGACCTCGCGCTGGTACTGCCGTACATAGACGGGCGGCGCCACGAGACCGCCGCCGTAATCCGCCCAGCCCTCGACCTCGAGGTCGCTGCTATAAGTCTTGCCCACGAAACTATCGGCGAAGGTCGTGTCGGCCGATTCCTCTTCGTCCGCCTCTTTGGGCTCGGCGAAGGCGGCGCTCGCGAGGAGCGCAAGACTGAGGGCGAAGGTGCCTGTAAAGAGAAGGCGGATCATCTGCATCGGCCAGCTCCGTGCATCGCTTGCTACCGAATGCTCAAGTTTAATCACAATCGTGCCAAAATCAGCCCCTTTGGTTGAGCCGCTCTCAGCTTCACTCCCTTTGTTTCCCGCCCGAGCCCATATGCGGCGAATGTTCTCGCGCTTCCTGCGGACAATGCTCAGGCACGTGCCGGCCGCGGCCGTGATCGCCCTGGTCGGCGTCGCGGCGCTTCAGGCGCGCACGAAGCCGCAGGATGACCAGAAGCTCCTCGACGACATGATCGGGCAGATGATCATCGTGGGCTTTCCCGGCCGGCACGACAGGGATCCGGGCGTTGCCGCGGTACGCGAGCAGTTGGCGAAGGGGGTGATCGGGGGTGTCGCGCTGTTCTCGAGCAATGTCGACTCAAAGGCGCAGCTCCGCAATCTCATCGGGTTTCTGAAAAATGCGCGCTCAAATCCCATTCCGTTCATCGCCGTCGATCAGGAAGGCGGCAAGGTTCAGCGCCTCAACAGCCGCAACGGCTTCAGGCACTATCCGTCGGCACGGGCGATGGCCAAGAACCCGAAGTTTTCCTCGCCCGAGGCGGCAGAGCGTCTGTACGGCAGGATGGCCGGCGAGTTGGCCGACACAGGCTTCAACATGAATTTCGCTCCGGTGCTCGATCTCGACCTCAACGCGCGCAATCCGGTGATCGGGCGTCTGGCGCGGAGCTATGGGGACAGTCCCGACGAGGTAACCAGCTTCGCCCGAACCTTCATCGAGGCTCATCGCGCGACGAATGTTGTGGCAGTTGGGAAGCATTTCCCGGGGCACGGCTCGAGCACGGAGGACAGCCACTGGGAGCTTGCCGACATTTCGCAGACATGGCGCGAGATCGAGCTTGAGCCGTACCGCCGGCTTGCGGCCGATGGCGCGCTCGATGCCGTGATGGTCGGTCACCTCTACCATCCGCGCTTCAGCGACCTCGAAGATCAGCCGGCCTCGCTGTCATCAAAGGCGGTACGCGCATTGAGAAACAAAAACTGGATCGGCTTTGGCGGCGTGGCGCTCAGCGACGACATGGAGATGGGAGGCGTGAACCCGGCCTTCTCCTTCGAGGACCGCATCGTCAAGGCCGTAACTGCCGGGATCGACATCGTTGTGTTCTCGAATGTGAAGAGCGAAGATCCGGAGCTCGGCGTCAGGGTTCACGAAGTCATTGCCAGAGCCGTGCGTGAGGGGCGCATCTCGCGCCTCCGCATCGAGCAGGCCTACGGCAAAATCATGCTGCTGAAGCGCCGCCTGATGCAGAAGGATCTCGCCGGCAAGTGGTGATGTGCTGTCACCGCGAGCACGGCAATCCGGTAGCCACCATCCTCAGTGGTAAGCGTCGTGATCGGGCGCATCCCACAGCACGTAGTAGGAATAGGCCGTGTATCCGAGGATGATCGGCAGCAACGGGACGGCGCCATAGAGCATAAAGAGCTGCGACTTGGGCGCCGCGGCTGCTTCCCAGATCGTGATGTCGGGCGGGATGATGTAGGGGAACATGCTCACCGCAAAGCCGGTGTAGCAAAGCATGAAGATCGCCACTCCGAGCAGGAAGGGCACGTAGCGCTGGCGCTTGTCGAGCGCGCGCCACAGGGCAATGACTGCGGCCGTGGTGATGAGCGGCACGGGGCTCAGCATCACCATATTTCCCGGCTGGAACCAGCGCGCAGCGATCGCGGGATGCATGTAGGGCGTCCACAGGCTGAAGATGACGATGAAGGCAGCCACGGCAATCAGCGCGTAGCGGGCCACCTTGTAGGCCCATTCGCGCAAGGCTTCGTCGGCCTTCATGATGAGCCAGCAAGCGGAGAGTAGCACATATCCGGCGATGACGGCGATGGAGGTGACGACCGAGAACGGCGTCAGCCAGTCGAACGATCCGCCGGAGAATTTATTGTCGGTGACGTCGAAGCCGTAGACAAAGGCGCCGATGATCGCGCCCTGCATGAGGGCCGCGAGTATCGATCCCCCGGCGAAGGCGAGGTCCCAGGCCCAGCGATGGCGTGAAGCCTTGAACCGAAACTCGAAGGCGACGCCGCGGAGGATCAATCCCATCAGCATCAGAATGATCGGGATGTAGAGCGCCGGCAGCATCACCGAATAGGCCAAAGGAAAGGCCGCGAGCAGGCCGCCGCCGCCCAGCACGAGCCAGGTCTCGTTGCCGTCCCAGAAGGGCGCCACGGACCCCATCATGGCGTCGCGGTCCTCATGCGAGGGCGCGAGTGGGAACAGCACGCCAAGACCGAGATCATAGCCGCCGAGCAGCACGTAGAGGAACACGGCGAGCGCCAGGATCGCCGCCCAGGCAAGCGGCAAAAGGATCGGCAGCACTTGCGCGATATCGAGGTCGGAGGCGGTCATGGCGAACCTGCTGCGGCCAGCGGCCGGCGGGACGGATCGGCTTCTTCTGCCTCGGGCACCGGCGGTGTCTCGTCGGGACCTCGCTTCACAAGCTTGGCGATGTAGTAGAGGCCGGCGCCGAACACGATGCCATAGACGATCACGAACAGGATGATTGACGTCAGCACGCTGCCGCCGGGAACCGGGGAGACTGCATCGGCCGTACGGAGCACGCCATAGACGGTCCATGGCTGCCGTCCGACCTCGGTCACGAACCAGCCTGAAAGAACGGCGAGGAAGCCGAGCGGCGACACCCAGGTCAGGATGCGAAGATACCAGCGCGCGGTGAATAGCCGGCGCGTCAGCCATAGCACCGCGCCGACGAAGCCGACCGCGATCATGATGACGCCGATGCCGACCATGATTCGGAACGCGAAGAAAGGAATGATGGGATTGGGCCGGTCCTCGGCCGGAAAGGACTTCAGGCCCCTGACCTCGGCATCCCATCCGTGCGCCAGAATCAAGCTTCCGAGCTTGGGAATCGCGATCTCGAAATGGTTCCTTTCGGCGGCGGGGTCGGGAATGGCGAAAAGGATCAGGGGCGCACCTTTTTGCGTCTCCCAGTGAGCCTCGATCGCAGCAACCTTGGCCGGTTGATGCTCTCTCGTGTTCAATCCGTGCAGGTCGCCGATCACCGCCTGCAGCGGGGCGAGCCAAACGAGAAGGCTCAACCCCATGCCGAGCATGATCCGGCCGTGAGCCACACTCCGCTCGCGCAGAATGTACCAAGCACCGATGCCGGCGACGATGAACGCCGTCGTGAGATAGGCGGCGGCCGTCATGTGCGAGAACCGATATAGGAAGGACGGGTTGAAGATCACCTGCCACCAGTCGGCCACGTGCAAGACACCGTTCTCATCGGCCGTGAAGCCGGCCGGCGTCTGCATCCAGCTATTGGCCGAGAGGATCCAGAAAGCGGAGAGCAGCGTGCCAAGCGCCACCATGCAGGTCGCGAAGAAATGCACCCATTTGGGTACGCGGTTCCAGCCGAACAGCATGATGCCGAGGAAACCCGCTTCGAGAAAGAAGGCGGTCAGCACCTCATAGGCCATCAGGGGGCCGATGACATTGCCGCCGCGGCGCGACAGTTCGCTCCAATTGGTGCCGAATTGGTAGGAGAGTACCACTCCCGAAACCACGCCCATGCCGAAGGAGACCGCGAAAATCTTGGTCCAATGCTTGGCGATATCCATGTAGATCGGCTTGCCTGTCTTGAGCCACAGCGCTTCGAGCACCATCAGCCAGGCGGCAAGTCCGATGGTGAAAGAGGGAAATAGGATGTGGAAGGAGATGGTGAAGGCGAACTGGATGCGCGAAAGCAAAAGAGGATCGAGCTCAAACATGTCTCGGTTTCCTATCGGCCCAGCCTGAATAGGTGCCTTGGATGGCGACTCGTCGATTAGGACGAAGACTAACCGGCTTTGACCATCGCGAACAGGAGGTGCAAGGCCGCATCCATGCCTTCGCTCGATGAACTTGGTTTGTCTTTTCGGCGCCAAATGCGCCGATCTCGCGGAAGAGAGGCGCGCCTAGCGCTTGATCGCGGCGAAGGCCGCCTCATGGTGTTTGCGCGAGATTTCTCCGAAGCAGCAGAAGACCACCCACTCGATGGTTGGAGCGCCGACAAGCGCGTCGAGGACCGTGCGCAACGCAATGCGCGCCGCGCGCTCGGGCGGAAATCCATAGGCGCCGGTAGAGATCGCTGGAAAGCCGATCGAGGCGAGCCCCTTTTCGGCCGCGAGGGCAAGGCTGTTGCGGTAGCAGGCGTCGAGAAGGCGATCCTCGCCGCGTTCACCGCCGCCCCATACCGGGACGACCGTGTGAATCACGTATTGGGCCGGTAAGCGGAAACCCGGAGTGATCTTGGCCTCTCCGGTGTCGCAGCCACTGAGTTTGGCGCAGACCTCGCGCAGGGCCGGTCCTGCCGCGCGGTGAATTGCGCCGTCGCCTCCGCCGCCGCCAAGCAGAGTCTTGTTGGCAGCATTGACGATGGCGTCAAGCGAAAGCCTGGTGATGTCGTCCTCAACTATGTCGATACGGTGAGGCATGGCGCAACCATTGGAGAGCGGGAGCTATCGATAATCAAGCTTCCGGCGCGCGTCAGCCGACCGATCCCCGTAGGACCGGTCGGCTGGACTCACGCATGATCTTTGAAGCGCTGCCCTCTTTAGCGACTCGGCTCAGCCGCCGGCAGACGACGGATTGATCGAACGGATCCAGGCAATGATCTTCCAAAGATCGTCGTTGCTCTTGACGATCGTGCCCTGGGGCGGCATTGGGCCGACCACGTTCTCGGAACCCTTACGGCTGTACCCTTGCTTCTGGAGTTCGTCCGAGCCGAGCGCCACGAGGCGGAACAGGGTATCGTCCTCCGGGCCGTAGACCCAGATCTCATTGGTCAGGGGCGGACCCATGCCACCGCCGCCGCTGCCACCATGGCAGCCGCTACAGCCGGCAGCCATGAAGACCTTCTGGCCGTCGGCAGCAACCGATTTATAATCGGCGGCATAGGGGCTCTTCAGGCTACCCTTTTCCGCGCTCTTGGTAGTTTCTTGCGGGTTGCCTCCAGCGTCGGCCGAAGCGCCGCCGCCTGGGGCGGCCTTGGCGGCGCTGTCGCCGCTACCCTTGGCTGCGTCGCCTTCCGGCTTCGCGGCGTCGCCCTCCGGCTTCGCTTCCGCGCCCTTTCCGGCTGCGTCACCCGCGGGGGCGGGAGCAGCGCCGGCGTTCTCGTCCTTAGCTTCGCCCGCGGCGGGCGCGGCACTCGGTGCAGCGCCATGGTCCTTTGTCTCGCCGGCCGGTGCGGTTTCATTTGCCGTCACCTTGGTCTCATCGGTCACTTCGGCCTGGTGATCGGGCTTGGTGGCGCCTGCATCGGCATCGGCGTTCGTGTCTGCCGCCGGTGAAGGTGTGGTGAGCGCTGCCGGGGCGCTCTTATCCGCCGCGGTGTCTTCGGACATTGTCGCGATCAGCATGTCACGACCGCCGGTCATTACCAGTAATGACCAACCGACGAAGGTGAGTCCGACCGCTACAAGGAAAATTGTTAGGGCTCTCAGCATGGCGTTGTTCCTCATCCCGGTGATTGCCGCGACTGAGGACCGGGGAGGGCCGTGCCGCGATCTATATCAAGGGTAGAAACAACTTCCGCCAAGGCCGGGTTCCCCCGGATTTTCTCCGAATTTCCCGCTTGACCGCCAAGCAGCGTGTTATGTTATATCATCGCCATGACCGCGGCGCATCACCACGACTCGCCTAAGCTCTCGCGAAATCAAAGTGAAATCCTCTCCTGTCTCCGCAAAGCGAAGGAGCCGATGAGCGCCTACGCGATTCTTGACCGGGTGCGGAAGTCCGGCATTTCTCACCCGCCTACCGTCTACCGCGCGCTGAACGAACTCATGCAAAAGGGCATGGTCCACCGGCTCCAGTCACGCTCAGCCTTCATCGCCTGCG
>JBOHJE010000108.1:0-28569 GCA_050728375.1 Methyloceanibacter sp. | reverse complement strand
CCGCTCCCGCGCGTCGTGACGGTCGGGCGGCTCGACATCAACACCGAGGGCCTGCTGCTGCTCACTACCGACGGAGAGCTGGCGCGACACCTGGAGCTGCCGAGCACGGGTTGGCTCAGGCGCTACCGCGTGCGCGCGCACGGACGCGTGACGCAGGCGGCGCTCGACGCCCTGCGAGATGGCATCACCATCGACGGCGTGACCTACGGGCCGGTCGAGGCGAGGATCGAGCGCGAGCAAGGCACCAATGTCTGGCTCAATCTCGCTCTCCGGGAAGGCAAGAACCGGGAGGTGAAGCGCCTCGCCGAGCATCTCGGGCTCACGGTGAACCGCCTTATCCGCGTGTCGTTCGGGCCGTTCGCGCTCGGCGAGCTCCTCTCCGGCGCGGTGGAGGAAGTGAAGGGCCGGGTCATCGCCGACCAGCTCGGCGCCAAGCTCGCGGAGGAACTCGGGCTGCGCCTCACCAGTCGCCAAGCCCGCCGCCGATGAGAATCGTCGCCGGCAAGTTCAGAGGCGCGGGCCTCGAAGCTCCCAAGGGCCAGACGACCCGGCCAACCAGCGACAAGGTGCGACAGGGGCTGTTCAACGTGTTGGAGCACGGGGCGCCTGCATGCGACTTCGAGGGCGCGCGCGTGCTGGACCTGTTCGCGGGGTCCGGCGCGCTCGGTCTGGAGGCGTTGTCTCGTCGCGCACGATTCTGCGTGTTCATCGAGGAAGACGCGGCCGCACGCGCCGCCATCAGGCGCAATGTCGAGGCGCTCGGCCTCACCGGCGTGACCAAGATCTGGCGGCGCGATGCGACGCGACTGGGTGAAGCGGGAACGCTCGCACCGTTCGACCTCGTGTTCTGCGATCCGCCTTACGGCAAAGGTCTCGGGGAACGCGCGCTCGCCGCGGCCGTTGAGGGTGGGTGGATAGGACGAGATGCCATCGTGGTTCTGGAGGAACGGGTGGGCGCGGATGCCGCTTGGCCGGCGCCGTTCACGGAGATCGACCGGCGACGCTACGGCGACACCGAGATTGCGATTGCCAAGGCTGGACCATGACGCCGCACCCGGCCCTTAATCCCAAGTAGCACGGCCTGTGCTTTAATGGGTCGAAAGCACAATGCGAGGTGCGCCAGTGTCGATAAGGTCTTTGCTTCTCGTGCCGATCGTCGTGGCGGCGGTCGCAGCGGCCCCTGCCCCCAAAGACGCCTTCAACTCGGGCGTGTGGAAAGGAGAGGCCAATTACGACGAGGAGGGCAAGTTCCGCGACTGCACCATGACGGCGCAGTCGGGCAATGAGGTTCTGCTCGGCTTCGTCATCAGCAAGGACTTCGATTGGGGCCTGGTGATTGCCGACGAGACGCGCGAGATGCCTGTGGGAATGACCAAGGCGGTCCTGATCCTAATCGACTCGCGCGCCCCGATTGCCGCCGTCGCCAAGGTGGTCGACGCGCACGGCATTCTGATCCCGCTCGACAACTCCGATGCCGCCATTGAGGCCATGCGCCACGGCAAGGTGCTCAAGGTGGTGACGGACGGCGCGGAGTTCAGCTTCAAGATGACCGGCACCAACGAGGCGATCGCGGCGCTTGCAGCTTGCGTCACCACCCACCAGGGCACCGAGCGCGTGGAGCTTTGAGGGAACGGTGTCAGCGCCGCGAGAACAGCTTCTCGATATCGGCGAGCTTGAGCTCGATATAGGTCGGGCGGCCGTGGTTGCACTGGCCCGAGAACGGCGTCCGCTCCATGTCGCGCAGGAGCGCGTTCATCTCCTCCGGCGTGAGCTTGCGCCCTGCCCTGACGCTGCCGTGGCACGCCATGGTCGAGAGCACTTGATCGAGCCGCCCGGCGAGAAGCTGGCTGCCGTCGCTCTCCTCGTCCTCGATGAGGACGGCGGCAAGATCGGACAGCAGCCCCTTGATGTTCGCGGTGCCGAGCAGCGTCGGCACCTCGCGAACCGCCACGGCCGATGCGCCGAACGGTTCAACGGCAAGTCCCATGCGCTCGAGCGTGCCGGCAGCCGCGGCGAGCGCGGCGGAAGCTTCGGCATCGAGTTCGACCACTTCCGGGATGAGAAGCATTTGGCGCGAAATGCCGCCATTGGCGAAGGCGCGCTTGAGCCGCTCATAGACGAGGCGCTCATGGGCAGCGTGCTGATCGACGATGACGAGAGCGTTCCCGGTTTCGGCGATGATGAAGGTGTCCTGCACCTGCGCGCGGGCTGCCCCAAGTGGATATTCGGCGCCCAGAGCCTCATCGGCAGCGGCGGCGCGTGTGTCCCCGCTCGGCTCAGACAGTGAGTCGAAGGGGGCCTGCGCACCTGCGGCGAAGCCGAATGAGCCTGTTCTACGGCCGGGCGCGGCTCGACCGGGGCCGAAACTCCGCGACGGCAGCGGCGTATGGGTCGGCCTGACCATGCGCTGGAGCGCCGATTGCGACAGGCTCGCCGTGGCGCGGTGACCCGCGTTTCCGAGAGCCTCGCGGAGCGCACCTATGAGGAGCGAGCGGATGCCATTGGGATCGTGGAACCTGAGCTCGGTCTTGGCGGGATGGACGTTCACGTCCACCTCCTCGGGCGGAACCGACAGAAACAGGGCCAGCAGCGGATAGCGGCCGCTCGGCACGAGGTCGCCATAGGCGGCGCGTACGGTGCCGGCGAGGAGCTTGTCGCGCACGGGCCGTCCATTGACGATGAGGTAGAGTTGGAGGCTGTTCGGGCGATGCAGCGTGGGGAGGCCCGCGAAACCCTGGACGGAGATCGGTCCGCGCGCGGCTGCGACAGGTAGCGCGTCCTCGATGAAATCCGAGCCGAGAATTCGCCCCAGGCGCGCCAAGGCGTGATCGAGGAAACCGGGCGGCGACGCCTCAAGACGCAGCGTGGTACGAGCGCCTGTGGCGAGGCTGAAGGCGATCTCGGGCTGCGCCAGGGCAAGACGCTTTACGATGTCGGCGATGGCGGCCGTCTCGGCGCGCTCGGACTTCATGAATTTGAGTCGAGCGGGCGTGGCGTAGAACAGGTCGCGCACCTCGACCTGCGTGCCGGCGCTGAGGGGCGCCGGCTTCAGCGCCGATTTGCGGCCGCCATCGACCGCAATTGCGTAGGATTCGCCGCACCCGCGCGCACGGCTCGTAATGACAAGCCTTGCAACGGCGCCGATGGACGGCAGTGCCTCGCCGCGGAAGCCCAGGGTCAGAATGTGCGAAAGATCATCGCCGGCGAGCTTGGAGGTGGCGTGCCGCTCGACGGCCAAGGCCAGATCGTCAGCCCCCATGCCACAGCCGTCATCGGCGACATGGATCAGCCCAAGGCCGCCGCCGGCTGTCGTCACCTCGATGCGCCGCGCGCCGGCATCGATGCAGTTCTCGATCAGCTCCTTGACCACGCTGGCGGGCCGCTCGACGACCTCACCCGCGGCGATGCGATTGATGAGGTTCGGCGGCAGCTGACGTATGGCCATCGCGTGCCTCCGCTGGCGCGCCGGCGAGATACCGGCGGGTAAGCACTTTACCCGATTCTACCGCCGGCTGGTCGAACGGGTCGACCCCGAGGAGGTGCGCGGCGAGAATGGTTTCGAGCATGAAATGCATCATCAGGGCGCCGAGCGCGTGCTCATCGAGCCGCTCGAGGTCGATGGTGCGCACGGGGCGTCCGGCCCCGATAAGGGCCTTGGGGATGGCCTGTTGCTGGGCGGCGACGAGATCGCCCGCGGTGTGGCCGGCGAGATAGCCGGCACCCGCGAGTTTCGCGAGCTCAGGCGAGATGCGCGGGCCAGCGCCCTTGCAGTCCTCGCGGACGACTGTGATGAAGTGCTGCGGGGCGCCGTCCAGGTAAAGCTGGAGCTGGCTGTGTTGGTCGACCGGACCGAGCGCTGCGACGGGCGTCGTGCCTTCGCCGTCCTTGCCGAGGCTCTCGCCCCAGAGCTGCACATACCACGCCGCGAAACGAGACAGGCGATCGGCGTAGGGCAGCATCACATTGGCTCTGATGCCGCATTCCTTGGTGAGGCCCACCGCGATCGAGGCGCCGATGGCGGGCTCAAAGTCCTGCGCACTCTCAGTCAGCATGGCGTCGATGACGGTCTGCGCGCCTCGGCGCAGCGCAACCGCGTCGAGACCTCTGGCCAGCGCCGGCAGAAGCCCGACATTGGTGAGGCCCGAGAAACGGCCGCCGATATTCGGATCGTGATCGAGAGTGGGAATGGAAAACCTCTCGCACAGCGTGCGCAGGCCGTTGGTCTTGCCGCCCACGGCAGGCTCGGTCACGGCGAGGAACAGGTTGGGGATTTCGGCTTCGAGGCCGGCAGCTCCCAGGGCGCCGATCGTGGCGGCCGTCTGCACCAAGGTCTCCGGCGTGCCGCCCGACTTGGAGATCACCACGAAACGCGTGGTCTTGAGGTCCAGGCCGGCCAGAGCCAGCTCCAGCGTGCGCGCATCCAGATTGTCGTAGAAGCGCGTGCGCGGGCGTGTCTCGCTGCCGTGCTTGTCGTCGCCCGGAATTCCCCAGCCGCCGAGCTGCGCCAGAGTCTGGCCGCCGAGACTCGAGCCGCCGGTCCCGAAGAACACAAGCGTGCGCGCGCCGTGGGTGAGATGCGTGAGCGCTTCGCGGACGTCCTCGATATCGGTGCGCCATTCCGGCACGCGCAAGACCGGCAGCGTCCCTTCCGCGTGCGCCTTACGCAATGAGAGAAGACGCGGCTGCAGCTTGTCGAGATTGGCGTCGAGGGCGGCTTGCGGCAGTCCGGCGCTGCCGATGGCCGGCTCAAGGCAGCCTTCCACGGATTGCGACAGCAGCACAGAGAATCCCCTTAAATGTCCGGACAAAAAGCTGATCTTAGCCGGGAGCGCCTTGCTGGTGAGCCGCTACCGGCTCGACCGGCTTGCCGACAATGGTGGTGATGAGGCGGTCGGTCGCCAGCAGACGTCCAGCCACGCGCTTGATGTCCTCGAGCGTGACGGCTTCGACAAGATCATTGCGCTTATGGACGTAGTCGATGCCGAGATCCTCGATCTGGATCCACAAAAGCTGGTTGGCGATGCTGGAAGAGGACTCGAAACGCAGCGCGTAGGCGCCGGTCTGATAGCTCTTTGCGCTGTCGAGCTCCGCCTGCGATGGTCCCTCCTTCGCGATGCGCTCAAGCTCGGCCTTGATCACATCGAGAGACTGGTTCACTGCCTCGTTCTTGGTCGCCACGTTGCCGATGAAGGCCGAACCGTACTGATAAGGATAGAGGTTGGAATAGACCGAATAGGCAAGCCCGCGCTTCTCCCGCACCTCCTCCATGAGCCGCGAGGAAAAGCCGCCGCCCCCGATGATGTAATTCAACAAATAGGCCGGGAGGAAATCCGGATCCTTGCGCGAGACGCCGCGGTGGCCGAATTGCACGACGGATTGCGGCACGTCCATGACGATGAGCTCATGCGCCGGCCCAAGCGGCGGCGGGGCATCGGCTACAGGTTGCAGCTCCGACGTGGCCGGCAACGCGCCGAAAATCTTGTCGAGTGCCTTGCCGAGATCTTCCGCATTGATGTCGCCGATCACCGAGATCAGCAGCTTGTCGCGGGCGAAATTGCGCTTCGCGTAGTTGTGGAGGTCGTCGGCGGTCATCGAGGCGATGGAGGCCTTCGTGCCTTTGACGGGACGGCCATAGGGGTGATCGTGAAAGGCGAGACGGTCCCAGGCGACCGAGGCCACGGCTCCCGGATCGTGCTCGTCGAATTTCAGTCCCGCCAGAATTTGCCCCCGGACACGCTCGACGGCGTCGTCATCGAAGCGCGGCTTGGACAGGGCGAGGCCCACCAGATCGAAGACCTCGTCCTTGTTGGCGGTCAGCGTCTGGACGTTGCCGAGCATCACGTCGCGGCTTGCGTCGAACTCCATGCGCAAGGCGAGATCTTCTTCCCGCTCCTGAAACGCCGTGGAATCGAGATCGCCCGCGCCCTCGTCCATCGTCGAGGAGACGAAATAGGCAAGGCCTTCCTTGCCCCGCTCGTCCTGCGAGGCACCGCCGGCGAAGGCGAAGCGCATGGAGATCAAGGGATTGACATGACTTTCGACTAGCCAGGCCTCGATGCCGCCGGGGCTCGTCACGCGTTGGATGTTCATGCTCTCAGAGGCCGCCGCAGCGGAGGACACAAGCAAGGTCATAGCAGCGAGCAGTGCTCCATGCCGCAAGTTCAGGGAAGGACGCCAGTTGCGAAGGGTCATCTCGATCAGGACTTCCTGTTCCCAGCCGGAGCCGCCGGCTTATCGCCCATGCTGCTGGTGATTTCCGGCGAAGGGGTGAGGATGCCCGTGACCGAGTTCTTGGCCACAAAATATTTGCGGGCGACCGCCTGAACGTCGTCGACCGTGACCCGGTTCAATCGCTCGGGCCACTCCTCCACATCCTCGACGCTCATCCCGGTCGAAAGGCGCCAGCCATATTGGCGCGCGAGCCGCGAAATGCTGTCGGACGTGTAGACGAATTCCGCGATATAGGAGGCGCGGGCGCGATCGAGCTCCGCCTGGGTGACGCCCTTCTGCCGCAACTCATCAAGCACGGCGTCGATAGCCTTGGCGAGCCGCTCCGGCGAGGTCTTGTCCCCGGCTATCGCATAGAAGCCGAGCCTGCCGGAATCGAGACCGGAATCGATGTACCAACCGCCCGCGCTCGCAGCAGTCTTCTGCTCGACGACGAGGCGCTTATAGATCCGGCTTACCGACCCGTTGGCTGCGATCCGCATGAGGAGGTCGAGAGCCTCAGCCTCGCCCGGCTTCGCCGACGAGTAACTCGGGGACAGATAGTAGCGCTGCACCGTGGTGCGGCCGGCGCGCGGGTCTTCGAGGGAAACGGTGACCGGGCTGACATGCTCGGGCTCCGTCGGCCGCACGCGGATTTCCGCCGGACCGCTCGCCTTGATTTTGCCGAAGGTGTTCTCGGCCAGCTTCCGCACTTCGCCCGGCTCAACATCGCCGGCGACGATGAGGATGGCGTTCTGCGGCGCGTAGAAGCGGTGATAGAAGGCGAAGGCGTCGTCCCGGCCAAGAGCTTTGATCTCATGCTCCCAGCCGATGATGGGAATGCCGTAGGGGTGGTTTGCGTAGAGTGCCGCCATCATCTGCTCTTGCAGGATGCTGCCAGGATCGTTGTCGACACGCGAGCGCCGCTCCTCCAGGATCACGTCGCGCTCGGTGCGCACATCTTCCTCGGTGAGACGGAGATTCGACATGCGGTCGGCCTCCATATCCATCACCTTGGGCAGGCGATCCTTGGCCACGCGTTGGAAGTAGGCGGTGACGTCGTGGTTGGTGAAAGCGTTGTCGTCGCCGCCATTCTTGGCGATGATCTTGGAGAACTGGCCGTTCGGAATGAGGTCCGTTCCCTTGAACATCAGATGTTCGAGGAAGTGCGCGATGCCGGATGAGCCGCGTGGCTCGTCGGCCGCGCCAACCTTGTACCAGACCATCTGGGTCACGATCGGCGCGCGGTGATCGGGGATGACCACGACATGAAGGCCGTTGGCCAGCTTGAACTCGCTGACCCGCTCGGGTTGAATCGTCTCGGACGCAGCGACGGCGACTGCCATCGAGGCGAGACTTACGCAGGCAAAGATCACGCCCGCCCGGGGGTCGAGCATGGTCGTCAGTTGATCGAACATCCATTCCACCATTGAGCGGCGCCTGATGGTTAACGAACGGGAAGACGGAACCCGCGGGAGTCCAAGCGTAACAATCGATTGGCTGATGCGCCACATGTCAGGCCTAGCAGCCACCTTTTCAAGTTAAATTCCGGCAAGTTCGCGGCCGGCGGTCGAACTGCGCGCTTTACCAGGCGGCCTGGTTGCCGGCCGGGTTCGACATGCCGCCATAGCTGTCAGGCGTGCCAGATTCGCCCGTATCCCTTTTGGGCATCGGCGCCTGCGGCACGTGGGGCGTCAGGCCGGTCGGATTGGAGGGCGCGGAGGCGGTCGTCTTGCTCGCGGGTTCCGCGTCGGACGGGTCGGGCTCCGGAACCGCAGCCACCGGCTCGACCTCGTCATCCGACTTTTTGAACCATCTGTCGAGAAGGGTCGGTTTGCCGGCATAAGGATTGGTCGGATCGGCGGCGGCCTTGATCTCGGCCTGCTTCGCCTGCTCCTGCTTGGCGACACGCTTTCGCACAACTTCCGGATCGTCCGGCCAATCCTGCCGGGCCGTGGCGACGGCGGCGCCGGTGCCGGGCTGGGGCAGATTGCCGAGATTGGGCGGGAGCATCAGAGGTGCGCGTTCGCCCATGCGGACATCGGCTTCCTGGCGGCTTCCAGAAATGCCCATATAGTCAAAGACCTTGCCTTCGAGCTCGACGCCACCGCCGCAGCCGCTGAGCGTCAGCGCACACACAAGTGCGGCCGCGAGCCGCGAGGCGGCATTAACGCGACAAATGGCTGCGATGTGCCCCAAGGATCCCCTCAAATTCCGGCAAACACCGGATTTGCTTACAGTTTGGATGGATTTCCGGCCTTTTTGTGACCCCCGACCAGTGAGTCATACAGAAGTCCCACCACCCCGGCAACTATCGCGACATCGGCAATATTGAACACGTACCAGTCGAGGCCGAAGGCGTGGAACGAGAAGAAATCGGCGACTGCGCCATAGGCGATGCGGTCGATGGCGTTGCCGATCGCGCCGCCGATGATGAGGCCGACTCCGGCGGCGGCAATGCGTGAGGTCGTGCGAGCGAGCCAGACCGTCAGCGCCAGGCTCGCGGCGAAGGCGAACAGGATCAGCCCCCAGCGGCCGAGCGCGCTGTCCTGCGGCAACAGGCCGTAGCTGATGCCCCGGTTCCATACCAGCACAAGGTCGAAGAACGGCGTGATAGTCACGATGTCCTTCGCGCCGATGTCATAGACATAGAGCATCCAGGCCTTGTGAACCTGGTCGGCCAGGATCACGAGCGAAGCCAGCGAAATCCCGAGCGGCGAAAGCGGGCCCCACAACCAGTTTCGCAACATGGCGCTACTCGGCCGCTTCGGCGCGGCGGGCATCGAACTGCCGGACGGCCGCCGCGTCGCGGGGAGAGAGCTCGGGGAATTCGGGATCCGAGCCCACCTCGGGGAGGATCTTCCACGAGCGTGCGCACTTCGTCCCCTTGGCGCGGGCGAATACGACCGCAACGCCGGGCACGTCCTCCAGCCGGAAGGCGTCTTCGGGGCCGTCGCCCAGGAGCAGCCGCACGCCGCTGGTGATGGCGATCTCGGCGAGGTCGACGCCGTGCAGCACTGCGCGCAGCGCGCCTTCGCCGACATAGACCTTGGGCGCGGCTTCTAGGCTCGAGCCGATGCGGCCGTCTTTGCGCTCGAGCTCCAGCGCGCCAGTGACGACGCGGCGAACCTGACGCACCTGGCGCCACTTCTCAGCCAGCGCCTCATCGCGCCATTCAGCCGGAATGTCGGGGAACTGCCTGAGGTGGACAGAGCCCTTGTCGCCTGGGAAGCGATTGAGCCACGCCTCCTCCATGGTGAAGCAGAGCATCGGCGCGAGCCAAGCCGTGAGAGCGGCGAAGAGCCGGTCGAGAACGGTGAGCGCGGCGCGGCGCGTGAGACTGTCATAGGGCTCGCAATACAGCGCGTCTTTGCGAATATCGAGATAGAAGGCCGAGAGATCGTTGACGCAAAAATTGAGCAGCGCATGGAACACGCGCTTGAAGTCGAACGCATCGTATCCGACCCGCACCAACGCATCGAGCTCGGCGAGGCGCGCGAGCATGTAGCGTTCGAGCTCAGGCATGTCGGCCTGGGAGATGGCGAGGTTCGGCCGGAAATGCGCGAGATTGCCGAGCAGGAAGCGGAGCGTGTTCCTGAGCTTGCGGTACGACTCGATATTGGCCTTGATGATGTCAGGGCCGATGCGCAAATCCTCGGCGTAGTCCGAGCTCATGGCCCAGAGCCTCAGGATCTCGGCACCGGATTGGCGGATGACGTCTTGCGGCGCGATCACGTTGCCGAGCGACTTCGACATCTTGCGGCCGACCTCGTCGTTGACGAAGCCATGGGTCAGCACGGCACCGAAGGGCGCGCGGCCGCGGGTGCCGCACGCTTCGAGTAGCGAGGATTGAAACCAGCCGCGATGCTGGTCCGAGCCTTCCAGATAGAGAGACGCCGGCCATTCGAGATCGGGCCGCTTCTCGAGCACGAAGGCATGGGTCGAGCCCGAGTCGAACCAAACGTCGAGAATGTCGTTCACTTTCTCCCAATCGTCGGGATTGTCGACCAGGCCGCCGAGGAAACGCTGCTTCGCGCCCTCGCTGAACCACAGATCGGCGCCTTCCTTGGTGAAGGCGGTGACGATCCTCTCGATCAGCTCGGATGAGGCGTTGAAGTCGCGGCGCGGGATGGCGTCGCCAGTCATCTTGTGCACGAACACGGTGATTGGCACGCCCCAGGCGCGCTGGCGCGAAACGACCCAGTCGGGCCGCGTCTCGATCATGCCCTTAGTGCGGTTCTCGCTCTGAAGCGGCACGAAGCGCGTCTCGCCGATCGCCTTCATGGCGCGGTCACGCAAGGTGCTGTGGCCGTCAAGTGGCCGGTCCATGGCGATGAACCATTGCGGCGTGGCGCGAAAGATCACCGGCTTCTTGGAGCGCCAGGAATGGGGGTAGTCGTGCGTATGGCGGCTTCGCGCGATCAGCGCGTTCGCGTCGATGAGAGCCTTGACGATCGCATCGTTGGCGTCGCCGAACTTGCCCTTGTCGTCGACCACGCGCTTGCCTTCGAAGCCCGGGGCGTCCTTGGTGAAGAAGCCGGCTTCGTCGACGGTGAAGGGAATGGCCGGATCGATCTTGCGGTCGTCCAGGAGCCGCGCATTCTCCGTCCAGACATCGAAGTCTTCGACACCGTGACCGGGAGCCGTATGCACAAACCCCGTGCCCGTGTCCTCGGTGACGTGCTCGGCGGCGAGAAGCGGGACCATGAAGCGGTAGTCGCGCTCGCCGCGGAGCGGATGGGCAGTCATGGAATGGCTGAGTTGCTCGCTCATCACGTCGCCTAGCCGTCTCCAGCCTTCGATCCTGGCCGCACTCTTCACGGTCTCGGCCGGCGCGTCGGCGAGGATCAGCCGCTCCCCCTTCTTAGCCCAGTTGTCGGGCGGCGCATCCGTGACTTCGTAAAGGCCGTAGGCAATTGACGGCGAATAGCTGACGGCGCGGTTGCCCGGAATGGTCCAGGGCGTCGTCGTCCAGATCACGACCGAGGCGTGAAGCAAGAGGTGGGGGTCACGGTTCTCCGGGGTTGCGAACATGACCGGAAATTTCACGTAGATCGCAGGGCTCTCGATCTCCTGGTACTCGACCTCCGCCTCGGCCAAAGCGGTCCGCTCGACCACCGACCACATCACCGGCTTGGAGCCGCGATAGAGCAGCCCGTTCATGGCGAACTTCATGAGCTCGCGGGCGATGGTCGCCTCCGCCTCGAAGCTCATGGTCGTGTAGGGATGGTCCCAGTCGCCCTCGACGCCGAGCCGCCTGAACTCCTCGCGCTGAATGTCGATCCATTTGGCCGCGTCGTCGCGACATTCGCGACGGAAGGCGATGAGGGCCGACACGTCCGTCAGGTCGGGCTTTGCCTTCCCCTTGGCGCGGTAATTCTCCTCCTCGACCTTCCACTCGATGGGCAGGCCGTGGCAGTCCCAGCCCGGAACGTAATTGGCGTCCTTGCCGCCCATCGCCTGCGAGCGGTTGATGACGTCCTTCAGGATCTTGTTGAGGGCGTGGCCGATATGGAGGTGGCCGTTGGCATAAGGAGGGCCGTCATGAAGAATGAATTTCGGCCGCCCCATGGCCTCCTCGCGGAGCCGGTCATAGAGGCGCATCGCCGCCCAGCGCTTCAAGAGCTCGGGCTCGCGCTCGGGCAGGCCGGCCTTCATGGGGAAGCCGGTTTTGGGCAGGAACAGAGTCTCGCTCCAGTCGCGCCCAGTCTGCGGCTTGACGAGAGGCACCGGGGCTTGGGCCTTCTCCGGTTTGGGCACCGCCGGCTTTGCGGAGGACGGCGTAGAGGTTCGCGTGGCACGCCTAGTCTTCGGAGCGAGTTTCGTCCGCCGCTTAGCCGAAAGCTTCGCAGCAGAGTTCGGCCGGACTTTCGTTCGCGGCGCAACTCTGCTCTTCGGCTTGGCGGTCTTGGCCGTTTTCGGCTTCGTGCCCTTCACCTTGGCGGTAGCGCTGCCCTTCGCACCTTTGGCCGCACGCTTGGTCGCGGCGTTTTTTGGCCTCGACGCTTTGGCCTTTGAGGGTGCGGGCTTTGCGCGCCTGGTCTTTGGCGCCGTCGCCTTCGCGGTCTTAGGCTTCGCCGCCACTTTCACCTTGGCGGCGCGATTGGCAGACCGCGCGGTCGCCGGCCCATCGCTCTTCTTGTTCTTCGCCATGATCTTTGATCTTCCCGGGCCTCGAATCCCTTGCGGGTTCTAGCAACCGGTCTCCTTACAATCCAGTGCCCCGGCGGCCAGCGCGCGTCCCAATGGATAGCGGCGCATCGGATCGTGAGCCCCGACCTCGAGAAGCGCCTTCCGCGCCACCTCGCAGTCCTTCGTGATTTGGGCCGCGAGCGCCTCTGCGCTGGCGAAAGGCTGGTCGGGCCTCAGAAATTTGATGAACTCCGCCTCGACCTCCTCGCCATAGAGATCGCCGTCAAAGTCGAGGAGATAGGCCTCGAGAACAGGCTCGCTCTCGCCGAAGGTCGGGCGCGAGCCGACATAGCCGGCGGCGAGATGGCGCCGGCCCCCCTGCTCGACGCGCATGGCGTAGATGCCATGCCGCACATCCTGGCCCGGAGAGAGTTTGAAGTTCAGGGTCGGGAAGCCGAGACCCTTGCCGCGCCCTGCGCCACGGCTCACTTTCCCGCGCACACGCCACCAATAGCCGAGCTGCTCGGCGGCCTCCGTCGGCTCGCCCTTGCGGAGATGATCGCGTATCGCGCTCGAGGAGAATGTCACGCCGTCGGCCAAGCCGACGGGCGAGACCACATCGACGCCGAACTCACACTCCCTACCGATGGAAGCGAGTTGCGCCACCGAGCCGGTGCGGCCTTTGCCGTAAGTGAAGTCGTAGCCAACGACCACGTGGCTTGCCTGGAACGTGCCCCCAATCACCACGGTGGCGAAGGCAGCGGCACTCAGGGAAGACAGCTCCCGGTCGAAGGGAATGACGATGGCCTGATCGAGCCCGAGCGCCGCGAGAAGCTCGAGCTTCACGGGCAGCGGGGTGAGCCGGAAGAAAGGCTCGCCAGGCGCGAAGAACTCGCGCGGGTGCGGCTCGAAGACCACTGCGCCGGAGCGCCGGTCCTCGGCGTCGGCGATGCGCTTCGCTTCGCTGAGCACCGCCTGGTGACCGCGATGGACGCCATCGAAATTTCCGATGGCCAAGACCGCGCCCTTGAGGGAAGGCGGTATCTCCCGCCAAGAGCGGACGACGTCCATCGTGCATCCTTCGGTATGGCTACGACCTCTACGGCCGGCGATCGACCATCATCACCGCGTCGCCTTCGAGCACGGTCTTGCCGCCGACGGAACAATCGCAGGCGAGCGTGACGCGGGCCTTCTCGGGATCCACGCTGGTGACACGAACCGTCGCCAGCACCTCGTCGCCAATATAGACGGGAGCGCGGAACTTCAGGCCTTGAGAGAGGTAGATGCAGCCGGGTCCCGGAAGCTTGGTGCCGAGTGCGGTGGAGAACAAGGCGCCGGTCAGGAAGCCGTGGGCGATTCGCTTCTTGAAGATGGTGCGGGCGGCGAATTGGTCGTCAAGATGGACTGGGTTGATGTCGCCCGAAAGATCGGCAAAGGCCAAGACGTCCTCGTTGCTGATCTTCTTGGCGACGCTCGCCTCCATGCCTGGGACAAGGTCCTCGAAATAATAGCCGTGGCCCAAGCTGGTCTTGCCGTTTGCGGTGCTCATTATGTTTCCCTGCGTTATCGGTTAATGCGAGCGCGCAAAATAGCGAAGCGATTGCTGCACCGCAATAAGCCCCGCGACGCTCCTAAGGCGGATCGAAAAACCCCTTCAGCGCTATGGCTTAACGCTCCATTCACAGCCGATCGTAATGTGCCGCCGTCGTGTTCTGCCAAACGAGATGCAGCAGGCCGAGGCTCGTGTGGAGCGGAGGAAACAATGGCTGTCGATCATAGCATGCCGGTTCTTGTCGTCGACGACTACAAGACCATGATCAGGATCATCGGCAATCTCTTGAAGCAACTCGACTTCGCCAATGTCGATGAGGCACGCGACGGGACCGCCGCCCTCAACATGATGCGTGAGAAGCAGTACGGACTGGTTATCTCGGATTGGAACGCGTGAGCTCGCGGCGATCCGTAGCACCGCCGAGGACGCGGCGGCCCGTATTCTCGAATCCGCCGAAGGATTGCTCGCCTTCGCCGACAAGGAGGAGGCCAAGAAGGCCGAAAACGCGATCCTTGCGATCTTGACGGCCTGCGGCTTTGACGACCTCGTGGGCCAGCGTGTCACCAAGATCGCCGAGACGCTCGACCATGTGATCGCCCGCAGGCTCAATGGCCAGCAAGCCGGCGGCCAAGGCTCGGGCGGAAAGTCAAAAGATCATTCTCGAGCGTCCGCGCTTTGCCACCTCGCATGAGGAGCAGGCGCGGATCGACGCGCTTCTCAAGGACAACTAATCCTACCGGAGCCCCTACCAGCTCAGCGCATGCGTCGCCGCGAGCGGCCGTCCCTGACTTTCGGCAAACAGCTCAGCCACGTGCGAGACGCCGAAGCCCTCGCCATCGTCCAGCCGCACATGCAGGCCGCTCGCCACGAACACCGCGTCGATCCCCATGCCGGCCGCGCCGGCGATGTCGGTGTTGACCCCGTCGCCGATGGCCAGCACCTCATCCTTGCCCACACGCGAGCCGGCAAGATCGGCCGCGGTCTCAAGCGCCAGATCGTAGATCGGCCGGTACGGCTTCCCGGCATAGACGACGCTGCCGCCCGCCCGCTCGTAAATCGCGGCCAGCGCACCCGCGCAATAGATGAGCCGATGACCGCGCTCGACCAGGTGATCGGGATTTGCGCAGGTCATGGGGAGCTTGCGAGCCGCCAGCAGGCGAAGAAGATCGACATAGTCGTCGGGCGTCTCCGACTCGTCGTCGAACAGGCCCGAACAAACGATGAGCTCGGCTTCGTCGTGATCCACCAGCGTCACGTCGAGACCGGCGAAGATGGGCCTGTCCCGCTCCGGCCCGAGATGGAAGACGAGCGCGCCTTTGTGCTTGCCGAGCTCATGGCGGGTCAGGTCGCCTGACGTGACGGTCGCGTCGTAGGCTTCGTCGGGTACGCCGAACTGGCGGAGCTGGTGCTGGACCGCCGGGCTCGGACGCGGCGAGTTCGACAGGAGGATGACGATGCCGCCACCCTCGCGAAAAGCACGCGTGGCGGCAACCGCGCCAGGAAAGGCATCGCACCCGTTGTGCATGACGCCCCAGATATCGACGAGCCAGGCGCGATAGCGGGCGCCGATCTCCTTGACGGAACCGACGACGGGGATGGCGGCCGTTTCGAGGTCCATTGCGCTCGGTTAGAGGCTCGGTCGGAAGGGGTCAAGGCGCGGAAGCCCCCAGGCGCCCACGAGGCGTTCCGGCTGCGCGGCGCTTGTGAGGGTGCTCACAAAGCAGGGCGCCTCGACCAATAAATGGGGGGCTGGAAAACAGACTAATCGAATAATCCATTTTAGCATATTATTTATGCTAGTTTAGTTTATTCGACCAGCAGCGAAAGGACCCTTATCATGCCGAAATCCAGCGCCCGGATCGTGCCGAAAGCAAGCGACCGGACCCTCGTCACCTTTCTGCTCGACCGTACCGGATCGATGGAGCCGATCCGGGACGAGACCATCGGCGCCTTCAACACCTATCTCGATGGGCTGAAGCGCGATGACGCGCCCATCGACTTCACCTTCCTTCAGTTCGACAGCATGAGCATCGACAAGATCTGCGTCGCGGCACCGGTCGTGGATGTGCCCCGGCTCACGCGCGACACCTACCAGCCGCGCGCGTCGACGCCCCTGATCGACGCCGCATACAAGACCGTGAAAGCCGTCGAGGATTCGATGGCCACATCACCGCGCGACAAGGTGGTGATCTGCTTCCAGACTGACGGCGAGGAAAATTCCTCCATCGAGCATAGCTGGAACGAGCTCAACGCGCTGATCAAGGAGAAGGCCAAACTCGGCTGGCAGTTCAACTTCATGGGTGTCGGCATCGACGCTTATAATCAGGGCGCGCGCATGGGCGTGGCTCCGACCGCGACCGTGGCCTACGACCCAAGCGACCGGCAGGCGACCGTTGCCGCGTTCTTGGCGAGCGCGGACAATGCGAGGCGGTATGCCCGCGCCGAAGCCAACGACACGGACTACACGCCCGCCCAGAGAAGCGCCTCCCGCGACATGTTCTTCGAGAACGTCGTGAAGAAAACTAAGCGGGTGTTGAAGGCACCCATCGTTGACGATATCAAGCTATAGTGGGGCGAAGGTCTCGATACGCCAGTCCATTCGGAGCCTCGGTGAGCGTCGCACTCGCCGAGGCCCGCATGACCCAGACCGAGCTTGCGGCCAAGACCGGCCGCTCGACTGCCTATGTCAATCAGCTCATCACCGGCCATAAGAAGCCCTCGCCGGAGTGGGTCGACCTCATCGCCGACACGCTCCATCTGACCTTGGAGCAAAGGCAGGAGCTGCACGTGGCGGCCGCCAAGCAGCACGGTTTCAAGCTCGACCTGACGAAGAATTAGGTCGAGCGGCCTAGCCTTTGGCGCGCTCCCCGGGTGGTCTTGCACCGGATTGAACCGTCTCCCACATCTCGCGCGGGGGAACTGTGAGAAAGGATGATCCTCGCATGACCACGCGTATCCGCCGCAAGGCGACTTTGCATCGTGTCCTGATTGCGACGGGCACGATTGCCTTAGGTTTTGGCCTGTTTTCAGCAGCCGCTGGGGCGGCTCCCTTCGCCAAGCCCGCAGGGATCAAGACCCAGAGCCTCGCGGTTCACCAGGCCGGCTACAAGCGATTCAAGAAGAAGAGCCAGGTCTATGTGGACCGGAGCGGCAACTACTACGTCGCTCCCAGCAACAACGTCACGGCGAACGGAATCCCGCCTTACAGCGAGCAAAGCGACGAGATCCGCGAGCTTCGGCGTGCCTTCCCCTCGACCAACTGGCCTCCCAGCATGCGTTACTAGATTCTGAGCGCGCGCGCGCAAATTCGCCGACAATTCGCGGCGTGTTGCGCGTGCCGTTCTGACAGTTCTTAGAGAGGTGTTGTGGCAAGAGTGTCTTCGAGCCGCTTGCAGGGTGGGCCGTTCAAGGTCCGCGCCTCCTGCGGACGGGCGCCGCGTGGCGCCCTTCTTCACAAGGAGCACCGAAAATGCCGTCTTACGCGATAAAAGTTGGAGCCGCCTTCGCCGTTTGCGCGCTTGCGGCCATTGGCTCAGCCCAGGCTCTGTCCCCCTTCCCGATCGATGGCGCCGCGTCCCTCACCATAAAGGTGATCGACGAGCAGACCGCCGTCGAGGAGGCTCTGGAGCCCGATATCATGCAGCCGGGTTCACAGGAAGAACCCACATCTTGGATGCTAAACTTCGAGGACGCCCGCGCTAGGCCGCGTCGGCGTTCTCGAGCTCGCGGAGCAGAGCCGGACCCATGGGCCTCGGCTCGGCGAACACGTAGCCTTGCGCGAGCTCCACGCCGTGGTCGAGAAGCTGCCCCACCGAGGCTTCGTTCTCGACCTTCTCGACGATCAGTTGGATGCCGAGGCTGTCGAGATGGCGCTTGAGATCGCCGGCGGACATGCCGCCGCGCAGATTCCCGAGAAAGGCCGATGCCTCGACTTTGACGAAGCGGAAATAGCGATCGCTGAGCTCGGCGAAATCGACCTCGAAATCGCTGACATGATCGAGGCAGAACGTGTAACCGAGCGCGCCGAGCGTATCGAGGCAACCCAGCTCGGTATCGGTCATCATGAGCAGCTCGGGCTGGCTCAGCTCGAATACCAGGCTGTCGCTCAGGCTGCTGTTCTCCTCCATAAACTCGACGAGCTCCGGGAAGAAATCCGAATCGAGCAGCGAGTGTATCGCAATGTTGCAGAACAGACCCTTGACCCGCGAGTCTTCGCCTAGCCGGCGCAGCACCTGCACGCTCTTCACGATCAGCACGTTGTCGACGAGTGGCACCAAGCCGGCACGCTTCGTGGCCGGGAGATAGTCGACAGGAAGGACTAGCTCATCGTCGCCGGTCCTGATCCGGG
This sequence comes from Methyloceanibacter sp., assembly GCA_050728375.1. Taxonomy (GTDB): domain Bacteria; phylum Pseudomonadota; class Alphaproteobacteria; order Rhizobiales; family Methyloligellaceae; genus Methyloceanibacter. The sequence continues at coordinate 10,330 of JBOHJE010000108.1, read as the reverse complement.
TGAAAGCCTCGTAATAGCGGATCTTGCGCTCGGGCAAGATGACCGTCGGCTGGAGATAGAGATCGACGCGGCCACCCTCGATCGCGCGGCGAACTATTTCGACCGTCTCTTCCTCATCCCGGTCGCTGGCGCTGAGCGATGCAAATTGCTTGTCGGCTTCCGCTTCGACGACGGCATAGGCGTCGTCGACTAGGTCGGTATCAGCCTCGTCTCCGGCACGGGATAGAAATTCGGGTTCGGGTTCCGGCTCGAGCTTCGCCGGCGGCTCCGCCTCTGGTTCTGGTTCTGGCTCCGGCTCGGCGGAGGGCGATAGCTCGGTGACTTCGACGATCTTAACGGTCTCCAACCGGGCCCTCTCCGTCGGCGGCGAGATTTCGCGTTCGGCCCTCAGGGGTACCGAGGCGGCAGCGGCGACCGACGCGGCGCCCAGGTCGCGCGACAATTGCTTGATCAAATTCTCAAGCACCCTCAGATCGGCCGAGATCTTCTCGCGCTGATTGCGCGTCTCGAACTCGACATCGGCGCGCAGGCTCTCGATGCGGGCGTGAACATTCTCGAATTCTGAGGCAAGCTCCTCGACGCGGGCGTGTGCGCCGCTCGGGAGGTCGGCTGTGGTCAACTGGCCGAAGGCCTGGTCGAGGCGCTCGACGCGAGCGGCCAGATTGTCCAGGCGCCCGACCTCGTCCTCGACACGATCGATCCGTTGCAGATCCGCGTCGATGATCTCGAGCGCCTCTTCGAGCTCGTCGAGGCGATCGCCCCCGGCGCCGGAACGCGAGCCGCGCGCGAGCGCGAGATAGGAGGCCGCCATGACCAGATAGGCCGCGGTGGCGATGATGATGCCTGGGAGTATCGGCAGACCGGCATGCAGCATCAGTCCCACGGCAAACGCGGCCGCGGTCACCAGCATGGCGATGAGCACAATGACGTCGAGCATGGCGAGTCCCTTGGAAGAAGCGCCCTGCCTAGTGGCCATGACATCCCGCATCGGGGCCGCCCCTCACGCAGAATCATGAGCGACAGGCTGCTACGACGCAACATCAAATTGGCAGATCGCGGCGATACATGATAGAGGCCGGGAGCGGCAATACCAAGTTGCGCCGATTCAGCGAAGCCTGCTCAAAACCCGACCAAGTTTGCCGACAATCGCGGCGATAACATCCTCGGAGGCAATCAGCGCCGGTGCGAGCACCATTGTGTCGCCGACGGCGCGGATGACGAGGTCCTCCTCGAAAAAGGCGGTCTCGAAGGCGCGCGCCCCGCGTAGGCCCGGAGTGCCGTTGATCGGCGCGAGGTCGATGCCGGCGGCAAGGCCCACAGTGCGGATGTCAATCACCTGAGCCGTGCCTTTGAGGCCGTGAACCGCATCGGCGAAGACAGGCTCTAGCGCCCTCGCCCGCTCGAACAGACCTTCGTCCCCATAGATGCCGAGAGTGGCGTTGGCGGCGGCGACGCCGAGGGGATGGCCGGAATAGGTGAAGCCGTGGGCAAGCTCCGGCACGTGATCGGGACCTTGCATGAAGGCATCATGGATCTCACGCCGGACCAGGACGCCGCCTAACGGCGCCGCACCGCTGGTGACGCCTTTGGCGAAGCAGATCATGTCCGGTACCACGCCGTAGCGCTCGGCGGCGAAGGCATAGCCGAGCCGCCCGAACCCGGTGATGACTTCATCGAAAATGAGAAGGATGCCATGCGCGCGCGTCAGCTCGCGCAAGCGCTGGAGATAGCCTTGCGGACTGGCATACACGCCCGCCGAGCCCATCATCGGTTCGACAATGACGGCGGCGATGGAGGCTGCGCCATCCAGCGCTATGAGACAGGAGAGATCGTCGGCGCGCTCGCCGCCCCAAGCCGGCTCGCCGCGCGCATAAGGCTGCCGCTCGCGCGAATAGGTCGTCGGCAGATGCTCGACGTCGATCAGGGGCTCGAACAGGCTTCGGTTGGCCGCAATGCCGCCTACCGACGTTCCGCCGAAGCAGGAGCCGTGATATGCGCGCTCGCGGGCGATGAACCGCGTCCGCGTGCTGGCGCCGGACTGTTTATGATAGGCGAGCGCGACCTTCAGCGCGGTGTCGACCGCCTCTGACCCGGAGTTGCAGAAGAGCACGCGATCGAGGTCGCCCGGCGCCATTGCGGCAAGACGCGAGGCCAGGGTGAAGGCCGGACGGTGACCCAACTGAAACGCCGGCGCATAGTCGAGCCGGGTGGCCTGCTCGGCGATGGCTTCGACGATGGGGGTGCGGCAATGGCCGGCGTTGCAGCACCATAGTCCCGACATGGCATCAAGCAGCTTCCGTCCCCCGCCGGCGTGGTAGTGCATGCCCGCAGCACGCTCGATCAACCGCGGGCGCCGCTTGAAGGACCGGTTCGCAGTGAACGGCAGCCAATAGGCCTCAAGCTCGGAGGCTTCCGGCCAGGCGGTGGAGGGAGCGTCTAAGGGCGGCATGGCCTTCCGATCAGCGGTCGCTTTCGCGGCATGATCCGATCGACTTTAGCGACCTGAGCTAGAGCCGCAACGCCCGGAGTGCTCCCACTTGATGAGACCCCGCGGTGAACTGCTGCCGCCGGCGACGCTCGATGCAGAAGCTGCGTCAAATATCGCGCTCTCCCGTCATCGATCTGAGCTACCCTCATGAGAGGAAACTTCACTCGTTCGGGGACCTGCCATGCCCAAAATCAAGATCGATGACGGAACACGCATCTATTTCAAGGATTGGGGCGAAGGACAGCCCATCGTGTTCAGCCATGGCTGGCCGCTCTCGGCCGACGCCTTCGAGGACCAGATGTTCTTTCTGGCATCGAAAGGCTTTCGCTGCATCGCCCATGACCGACGGGGTCACGGACGGTCGAGTCAGCCCTGGAACGGCAACGATATGGACACTTACGCGAATGACCTCGCGGCGTTGGTCAAAGCTCTCGATCTGAAGAAGGTCATACATGTCGGCCATGTCGGCCATTCGACCGGCGGCGGCGAGGTCGCCCGCTATATCGGCCGCCACGGGACCAAGCGCGTCGCCAAGGCCGTGTTGATCGGCGCGGTTCCGCCCCTGATGGTACAAACCGAGGCGAATCCGGAAGGCACGCCCATCCACGCGTTCGACGAGCTCCGGGCCGACGTGCTGAAGGATCGCTCCCAACTATGGAAAGATCTCAGCATGCCGTTCTACGGCTACAACCGGCCCGGCGCCAAGATTTCCGGAGGTGTGCGCGAGTCGTTCTGGCTCCAGGGGATGCTGGCAGGAATGCCCGCGTCCTATTTCTGCATCAAGGCCTTCTCCGAAACGGATTTGACCGAGGCCCTCAAGGCCTTCGACGTCCCGACCCTGATCCTTCACGGCGACGACGACCAGATCGTGCCGATCGGTGCCTCCGCGCTGAAGTCATCGACGATCGTCAAGGGCGCAAAGCTGAAGATTTATAAGGGAGGCGCGCACGGCATCTGCACAACTCAGAAGGACGAGGTCAACGCTGACCTCCTTGCCTTCATCCAGGGCAAGGACGTGTAGCCTTCTGCCTGCGATGCGAGTGAGCGGAAGACACCCTCGCCTTGACAGGCGGGGCGCGGAGCAGTTATCTCCTCGGCCAGTTAGCACTCAAAAACATAGAGTGCCAACGCGGCAAACTCTAAGATTTCAGTCAGATTCCAGGCAAGCTCACGGAGAGAAATCCCATGAAATTTCGTCCGTTGCACGACCGCGTCGTGGTCAAGCGGCTCGAGGAGGAGCAGAAGACCAAAGGCGGCATCATCATCCCCGACACGGCTGCAGAGAAGCCGCAAACCGGCAAGGTCATCGCTGCCGGTCCCGGCGCCCGCGGCGAGGACGGCAAGCTTCAGCCCATGGACGTAAAGGCCGGCGACAAGGTGTTATTCGGCAAGTGGTCCGGCACCGAGGTCAAGATCGATGGCGACGAGCTTCTGATCATGAAGGAGTCCGACATCATGGGCATCCTTGGCTGACCGATTCTTCTCATCCTGAGGCAATCCGTTGGTGCCCGCTCGATGGATGAACCCACCCTCGCAGCTCACCCCTCGACAGGCCGGCCTCGTCGGCTCCTCGGGGTGACGTCTCACTCAAGGAGCAAGTTCTCATGGCAGCAAAAGATGTGAAATTCGCAGCCGAGGCGCGGGAGCGTATGCTGCGCGGCGTCGATATTCTTGCCGATGCGGTCAAGGTCACGCTCGGTCCGAAAGGCCGCAACGTCATTCTCGAAAAGTCGTTCGGCGCGCCGCGCTCGACCAAGGACGGCGTCACCGTCGCCAAGGAGATCGAGCTCGAAGACAAGTTCGAGAACATGGGCGCGCAGATGCTGCGCGAGGTGGCCTCCAAGACCAATGACACCGCCGGCGATGGCACCACGACGGCAACGGTGCTGGCGCAGGCCATAGTGCGAGAGGGCCTCAAGGCGGTTGCCGCCGGCATGAACCCCATGGACTTGAAACGCGGTATCGACAAGGCGGTGATCGAGGTCGTCGAGAACATCAAGAAGCAGTCGAAGATGGTAAGCGGATCGGCCGAGATCGCCCAGGTCGGCACAATCTCGGCCAACGGCGAGAAGGCGATCGGCGACATGATCGCCAAGGCGATGCAGAAGGTGGGCAACGAAGGCGTCATCACCGTCGAGGAGGCGAAGAGCCTCGACAGCGAACTCGAAGTGGTCGAGGGCATGCAGTTCGACCGCGGCTACATCTCGCCCTACTTCGTCACCAATGCCGAGAAGATGGTAGCCGAGCTCGAGAATCCGTACATCCTAATTTACGAAAAGAAGCTCTCGAGCCTCCAGACCATGCTGCCACTGCTCGAGGCGGTGGTGCAGTCGGGCCGTCCGCTTCTGGTCATCGCCGAGGACGTGGAAGGCGAGGCGCTCGCCACACTTGTGGTCAACAAGCTGCGCGGCGGCCTGAAGGTCGCGGCCGTGAAGGCCCCGGGCTTCGGCGACCGCCGCAAGGCCATGCTCCAAGACATCGCCGTCCTTACCGGCGGCGAGGTGGTGTCGGAGGATCTCGGCATCAAGCTCGAGAACGTCACCGTTGACATGCTCGGCAAGGCAAAGCGCGTGTCCATCACCAAGGACGACACGACTATCGTCAAGGGCGCGGGCAAGAAGCCCGACATCGAGGCCCGCATCAACCAGATCAAACAACAGATCGAGGACACGACCTCCGATTACGACAAGGAGAAGCTCCAAGAGCGGCTGGCCAAGCTCGCCGGCGGCGTTGCCGTGATCAAGGTCGGCGGCGCCACCGAGATCGAGGTCAAGGAGAAGAAGGACCGCGTCGACGACGCCCTCAACGCGACCCGCGCCGCCGTCGAGGAAGGCATCGTGCCGGGCGGCGGCGTAGCGCTTCTGTGGGCCTCGAAGGCGCTCAAGGCCAAGGGCGACAACGACGATCAGGATGCGGGCGTCAACATCGTGCGCCGCGCGCTCCAGGCGCCCATCCGCCAGATCGCGGAGAACGCGGGCGTCGAAGGTTCCATTGTAGTAGGCAAGGTGCTCGATCAGAAGTCACCGTCCTACGGCTACGACGCCCAGAACGACACCTATATCGACTTGATCCAGAAAGGCATCATCGACCCGGCCAAGGTCGTGCGTACCGCGCTGCAAGATGCGGCGTCGGTGGCGGGACTTTTGGTCACCACCGAGGCCGGCGTCGCCGAGGCGCCGAAGCGGAAGGACGATCACGCCCATATGCCTCCGGGCGGCATGGGAGGCATGGACATGATGTAGGCCACGCCTACAAATGCAGAACACGAGGGCCGCTCCCAGGAGCGGCCCTTTTTCGTTGGCAAGTCGAAGGTCTCGTCTGCCCAGGTAGGCGGCACGCCGGGCAAATGTCGAGCTTGAAAAGTTGACGGAGCGTCACTTGCTCGCCCTCGAACTTGGCTTCGAGGTCCGCATTGGCGATGTAATGATGTTCCCAGATCATGACCCACGGTTTTGCCCTTGAGCGCCGGCTTGGCGACGATGTTCCGGGCGGCTTCCTGAGTGCGCGCGTTCAGCGCCTTGGTGAAAGCGTTCTCATCCTCTTGCGGCATCACCGAGTAGAAGATGAGCGGCTTGTTCCAAATCTCGACGGCCGGTGAAGCCAACTCGACCGTGTGAAGGGTGATGGCGAAGAAAAAGGCCGGCGGGTCGTCGGCGACGAACAGGGATTTGACCGCGTCGCGTCCGAGATAGCGCTGCGCGAGCGCCTTGGCGCGCGGCTCGCCGATACCGCAGACTTTCCGGTCGTCGGTCTTCTCGCCGTGACGCAGAATGATGAAGCGCGTCGGCGCGGCGATAGAGTCGCCTGTCAAAGTCAACCCCTGTGCTCGTGATTTGGATACCGACTTTCGCCGGTATGACGAGAAGCGCGACGGGACGGGATGAAGGCAAAAGCAGTCTTCGCTTGGCCGCGACAGTTCGTCTCCTAGCCCGCCAGCTTGGCGAGGATCACTTCGCGGAGCCCTCTGGCGCCGGGTGTCCAACCCGCCGCGCGGGACGCAATCAGATGGGCCTGCGAGCCCAGAATCAGCCCGTCCTCAAGCATCTTGAGATGATTGGCTTTGAGCGTCATGCCCGTGGTCGTGATGTCGACGATCAGCTCGGCGGTGCCGGCAGCGGGGGTCGCCTCCGTCGCGCCGACGCTCTCGACGATGCGGTAGCCCGCCACCCCACGCGATGCAAAGAAGCGGCGCGTCAAATTCAGGTATTTGGTGGCGACGCGCAAAGGGCGCCCATGCGTACGCGCGAACTGCGCGGCGACATCTTCGAGGTCCCCCATGCGGACAACGTCGATCCAGCAATCCGGAACGGCGACCACGACATCGGCACGGCCGAAGCCGAGCGGCGCCAGGAACTCGACCGAGGCATCGACATCGGCGAGCATTTCGCGGATCAGGTCTTCGCCGGTGATGCCCAAGTGGATGCGCCCCGCCTTCAGCTGGTGCACGAGATCGGCTGCCGACCGGTACACGACTTCCACCTCGGGAAGTTTTTCGATCGTGCCGCGATAGCCGCGCTCGTGACCTTTGGTGCGCAAGGCAAGCCCAGCCTGCTCGAACAGGGAAGCGGCCTGATCCTTCAGCCGGCCTTTCGACGGAACGCCGATGCTGAGCGCGGCCCCGGTCACGGTGAGGCCCTTTCGACGGCGGCGAGCAACCGCTCGGTGTGGATGGCCGAGCCCACGGCGGAAACCTCGTGCGGCGCGCCGAGGTGAGCAAGCAACCCATCGTAGCGGCCGCCGCCGGCTACGGGGTCGGCTTCGTCCATGCCCGAGCCCTCGATTTGGAACACTAGGCCCGAGTAATATTCGAGCTTGCGGCCGAACTCGGTGGCGAAGGTCGCCCGCCCGAGATCGATGCCGTCGCGCATGAGCCGGTCGAAGCGTCGCAACGCCGCGTCGAGCGCGGCGTCGATGTCGATGCCGGCGCCCCCGGCGATCGTGCCGACACGCGCCGCTGCTTCCTTCGGCGGTCCCGACACCGAAAGATAGTAGTCGATGACCGTCGCCACTTCCTTGGAGAGCGGATCGGAGCGAAGGTCGGCGGCATGGTCGAGCAACCGCTCGGTGATCTCGCTCAGGGAACGATTTCCGGCGAGCGGGACACTCTGCGTCTCCAGATAGGCCGCGACCAGCTCCTCCGCCCGCGCCGGTGTCTCGTCAGCGAGCGTGCCGGCAAGCGCTGCGACGGGACCGTTGCCATCCGGACGCTCGCCTTTGGCGAGGCGCGTCAGCAGCTGGTGGAATACCGGCGGGCGCCAGAAATGGTGGCGCAGCTTGAGGCGCCAGCGCTCGGGGAGCGACAGCGCATCGAGCAGCGCATAGAACAGAGCGATATCGCCGAAACGGAGATGAAAGCCGCTCAGGCCGGCACTGCGCACGGCCTCGACCGCGAGCAGGACTATCTCCACGTCGGCACTTTCCCGGTCGGGCGCGCCGAAACATTCGATGCCCGCCTGCCGGAACTCGCGCGGATGGGTCCGGCTCTGGCCTTGCGGCTGGAAGCGGAAGGCGGGTCCGTTGTAGCAATAGCGCGCCTGGCGGTCGGCACTGGGGTGACGCTCGAGATAGAGCCGCGACACGGGCACCGTGAGATCGGGCCGCAGGCAAAGCTCATCGCCCGCGAGATCGGTAAACACATAGGTGCGGCTCCTGATGGATTCGCCGATCTGGTCGAGGAAGACGTCCGCGGGCTGGATGATCGAAGGCGCGACAGGCTCATAGCCCGCGCGTGCGAACAGATCGAGCAGCGAGTGCGCCTGGGCCTCGAGAGCCTCGAATTTTTGCGCCGATTCAGCGGCCATGACGGTCTCGTAGACTTAGCCAAAATCTCCTCGTCATGCCGGACCTCGAGCTTGGCATTCGGGGGTCAAGGCTCCCAATGGGCGCCCTGGATTGCCGGGTCAAGCCCGGCAACGACGAGGTCGTTGGTGTTCATATGAGGAATACCGCGCTTAGACCTTGTGGCGGGAGAGGACTTTGCGGACCGTTTGCACGAGGTCGCCTTCCGGCACGGCGAGCTGCGCCTCAGTCTGCTTCTTCAGATATTCGTCGCGATCTTCGATCGAGGTAAGCTTCGCGCCGAGGATTAAATCCTTGATCTGCACCTCGCCCTTGGCCTTCTCGTCGCCGCCCTGGATGACGACGCACGGCGCGCCGCGCTTGTCGGCATATTTCATCTGTGCCTTCATGCCGGATTCGCCGAGATAGATCTCGGCGCGGACGCCAGCCGCACGAAGCTGTTGCGCCATTCTCTGATAGTCGGCCATACGGTCGCGATCGAGCACCAGAACCACGACGGGCCCTCGCGCTGCGCTCTGCTTGTAGTCGCCGAGAAGTTGAAGGCCGAACAGGAGGCGGGAGACGCCGATGGAAATGCCGGTGGCGGGAACCTTCTCGCCGGTGAAGCGCTCGACCAAACCGTCATAGCGCCCGCCGCTCACGACCGAGCCGAGCCTTATCTGTTGCCTGCGTTCGTCGGTCATCGGGACCGTCAGCTCGGCCTCGAACACCGTGCCGGTGTAATATTCCAACCCACGGACGACCGACGGATCGGGAAGAATGCGAGCCTCACGATTGCTCGCCTTGATGAGATCGAAGAGGCTGACCAGCTCCATCAAGCCTTCTTTCCCCACTTCGGCTTGGCTCTTATCGAAGATCTTTTCAAGGCGTTCGTAGAAGTCGGTCGTGTTGCCGTCTCCCAAGCCATCCACGAACGAGAGCACGGTTTCAATGTCTTGGGGAGGCAAGCCCGCACCGGGCGTAAAGTCGCCGCTCTCATCCTTGCGTCCTGCGCCGAGCAGCAGGCGAACGCCTTCGCTTCCCAGCCGATCGAGTTTGTCGATCGCGCGCAGGACCTTGAGCTTGCGATTGTGATCGTCGGCGAGCCCGATCAGCTGCATCACGCCATCGAGCAGTTTTCGGTTGCTGACCTTCACCACGTACTCACCCTGCGGGACGCCAAGCGCCTCCAGCGTGTCGGCCGCGAGCATGCAGAGTTCGGCGTCGGCAGCGACCGACGAGGCGCCGACCGTGTCTGCGTCGATCTGGATGAATTGCCGAAATCGCCCCGGTCCGGGCTTCTCGTTCCGCCAGACAGGTCCGACCTGGTAGCGGCGGAAGGGCTTCGGCAGGGTCTGGTAGTTCTCAGCCACGTAGCGGGCGAGCGGCGCCGTCAGGTCGTAACGGAGCGACAGCCACTGCTCGTCGTCATCCTTGAAGGAGAACACGCCATCGTTGGGACGGTCCTGATCGGGCAGGAACTTGCCGAGAGCGTCGGTATATTCGATGGCCGGCGTATCCAGCGGCTCGAAGCCGTAGGACTCGAACACCTCCCTGATGGTGCCGAGCATCTCGCCCATCGCGCGGATTTCCTGCGCCGGAATGTCCTCTAAGCCCTTTGGGCGGCGGGCCTCTGGGCGAGGTAGCGCGTCTTTCTTACTCATGGGGAGATTGCGACTGATTCTAAAGGGGGTCCAGCCGCCCGCTTCTAGCCCATCGGTCCTGAGCCAGCAAGCAACGCCAACCGCGAGCCGCCGGCAAGACTCCATCCCTCCCCCTGATGATGGGGGTGGCTCGGCGAAGGGCCGAGCCGGGTGGGCGACGAGGATCAGCACCCCCACCTGGCGCGCAAGCGCGCCGACCTCCCCACAAGGGGAAGGTATTGGGCGTCGGTCTTGCGTTACGGCACAAATCTCAGAGGGCGAGCTCGGTCCGCCTGGCCATCTCTTCGAGGGCCTCGATGGGATGGGCCTTGTCCTTCATTTTGCTGAGCGAAGGAGGACAGGGCCCCCCGGTGGCCCAGTCCAGCAGCTCGACAGTGTGGACGAAGGGAACCGACAGGCC
>JBOHJE010000107.1:0-2951 GCA_050728375.1 Methyloceanibacter sp. | reverse complement strand
TGTAGGTGTTGTACTCTGGGCTGAGCACCCAGTAGACGATCTCGAAGTTGAGCGCCATATCGCCGAACCCGCAAAAATGCGCCCGGTCGAATCGGGTCAGCTCGCGGCTTTCCACGATCTCCTTGAGCAGGGTGGGAATGCGCTCGAGCTTAGCCTGCGGCGTGTCATAGGTGACCGCAAGCCCAAACAGAACCCGCCGCTCGGCCATGCGCTTGTAGTTGTGGATGCGCGAGTTGATGAGGTCGGTGTTCGAGCAGACGATTTGCTCGCCGGACAGGCTGCGGATGCGCGAGGTCTTGATGCCGATGCGCTCCACCGTCCCCTTCTGGTCGCCGAACACGATGAAATCGCCGACCTCGAACGGCCGGTCGAGCACGATGGCGAGCGAGGAGAACAAATCGCCGAGCACGCTCTGCGCGGCGAGCGCGACCGCGATACCGCCGATGCCGAGACCGGCGATGAGGGCCGTGACGTCGAAGCCGAGATTTTCGAAGATAAGCAGGAGCGCCAGCGACCACACCGCGACGCGCACGCTGAATTGGGTCAGCGACAAGGCGTTTCGCATCGCTGCCTTGGTCTTGAGCGGCGTCAGTTGCCAAACCAGCATGGCCGAGGCGATCCGGTCGGCCCAGATGGCGAACTGGATGAACAGCGCGACGATAAAGGCGGAGAAGACCAGGCTGTGGATGGGCGACGGCAGCTTGAGGAGAGACGTGCCGGCATAGACCGACGTGACGACAAGAAAGATCGTCGAGGTCCGCTCGACGAGCTCGCGCAGCAGCGTGCGCCAATGCAACTCCTCGCCTCGCGAAGGTTCCGGCAGGCGCAGCAGCATGAACCACCTGGTCAGCAACGCAATAAGCAAGACCGTGGCGGTGGCGAGCGCCGCAAGACCCCAAGTCGTCAAGGCGTTGCCGTAGACTTCGCTCTCCAGCACTTCCAGCATAGTACTTTCTTGAACCATTTAGGAACTAGCGCCCAACTTAGTGGCTTGGGCCGGCTTGGCTACCTGGAGGTTTGCGCGCCGACTGTGACAATAATGGGCATGGCCCGGTCCGCAGCAGCTTCATGGGGCCGCGCGCGTCTTGGCGAGGGCCGATTTTCCCGAGTGTTGCGCGAATGAGACAACCGGGAAATTTGTTGCGATGGCGGCTTCGGTGCGGCTCAAGTTCGCACGCAGTCGAACGGCCTGTTTCTCAAACTAAGTTCGCGCAGTTGCGCAATTTTTTCCCATGCCGATAGGTTCCGCAAAGTGTTTCACGGATTTGCCGGAGCGTTAGGTAATCGGAAGGCTTTACTAGTCAAATTTGGGCGCCTCTCGTAGTCTGATTCGTGAGTCGTTTGGGGGACTCGCTAGAGGCTCGCTATGGGTCCGATCATTTGCGGGGATAGAGGGTGTTGCGTAGTCTGTGCATGACGGTCGACCAGGCGGCGGTCGCCAGGGGAGCCCTTTCTAGCATTACAGTTTGCCTCGGTGTCGCTGCCCTTCTCGGCGCGGCGGCGATCGGCACGCCTCTCGAAGCCAAGAAGCGCCAGAAGACCTCCGCCGAGGAAGTCGTCGCGGGACCTGACGCCGACCAGCCCATGACGCTGATCGTCTCGCTCAGCAATCAGAAAGTCGATATCTATCGCGGCACGACGCTGATCACGACTTCGAGCGTGTCGACGGGCATGCGCGGCTACTCGACCAAGCCCGGTGTGTTCAGCATCCTCGAGAAGAAGCGCCACCATTACTCGAACCTCTATAACGGCGCGCCGATGCCCTGGATGCAGCGCCTGACGTGGTCGGGCACCGCGCTCCATGCCGGTGTCGTGCCCGGCTATCCGGCCTCGCACGGCTGCGTTCGCTTGCGCTATTCCTTCGCGCCCAAGCTGTTCCAGATGACGACCGTGGGCCAGCATGTGATCGTGGCTCGCGACCGGGTTGCTCCTGAACTCATCGAGCATGTGAAGCTGTTCCAGCCGCTGCCGCCGCCGGCTCCGCCGAACCTCGTCAAGACCGAGCACCCACAGCGGCAGTCGAGCAACGAGACCGCGCCTGCGCCGATCTCTGTCTCCCCGCTGCCGGTGGTTTTAGCCAAGGCCGATATCGGCGACGTCGCAACCGACGCGCCGGACATCGAGATCCCCTCCTCCACGCCGGTTTCGGCGGAGACGGCACCGAACCATGCCTCCACAACGGACGGTTCCGCCGAGACCGCCACCACCGCGTCGAGGAAACCTGGCGAGGACACCAACACGCATGCCATCGACCCAACGGCCGGCCCCTCGGGTCAGACGGCGCTTCGGGCCGCTCCCGTCCTGCTTTTGAGCTCGTCGAAGAACCAAGCGCGGCTCAAGCCGGTCCTCTCCAACCATGGCGTTGCCTTGAGCCCGCTGTTGAATGCGAAGGGCGCCGGCGAGTCGGAGGCAGCGAAGCCCCAAGCCGCCATTGCCGAGTCGGTGCCAGTGGCCGCCACTGACGCCCCAGCACAAGCACTCCCCGTAGCGGTCTCGACGCCTCTCGACGCGCCGGCAAGTGCGCCTGTGGCCGAAATGGCTGAGCCGGCTGTGGCTGTCTCGGCCGAAGCCACCTCGAATGATTCCGAAGAGACCCAGCCCGACCTCCCGGCAGCCGAGCCGCTGGCCGAGGCAATAGCGGATGAAACGCATCCGCCCATCCCGCAACTCAAGCCGTCGGTCATCGCCGCCAAGATCCAGTCCGGTTCCGCGGCGGCGGCACTCGAGGCCGCGGAGCCCCGCTCCACCGCACCCTTACGCATCCTGGTGACGCGCCGCACGGAGCGCGACCGCATGATCGACGTGCAGCATGAGCTCGCCTCGCTCGGCTATCTCGAGGCGCAGGAATTCGACGGCACCTTCGGCAAGCAGACGGTCACCGCCATCAAGGCCTTTCAGAAGGCGAACGGTCTGCCTGAAACGGGCGCCTTCACCGAGGAGCTGGTGAAGAA